>DYRR01000068.1 GCA_020718605.1 Chthoniobacter flavus
TTTCAACAAAGGCCCTCTGGTGAGCCCGGCCCTCTTCCGCGAGGTTTGTGCCCCGTGGTATAAAAAAATCACCGGCCTCGCGCGCAGCCACGGCGTCGAATTCGCCTCGGTCGATTGCGATGGATGCATCGACTCTCTCGTGCCGATCTGGCTGGAGAGCGGGGTGAATATCATGTTCCCGATCGAGGTGGGCACGTGGGAGGCCAACATCCGCCCCTGGCGCGAAAAATACGGGCTCGCAATCAGGGGCGTGGGGGGAATGGATAAACGCGTGTTTGCCCTCGACCGGTCTGCCATCGACGCCGAGATCGAACGGTTGAAGCCTCTCGTCGGCCTGGGAGGCTACCTCCCCTGCCCCGACCACAGGATTCCGCTCGAAGCCGAGTGGGATCTCGTCCGGTATTATTGCGATCAAATGCGGAAGACCTTTGCGTCCTGCTGAGCGGACCCCGGGACAGACGCACCCGTCACCCGAATTTTTCAAGAAGATCCCTGGCAAACGGATCGCCATCGGCCGCCAATTCTTTGAGGAACTTCCTACCGGCCTCGCGGACCCGCAGATCGGCATGGCGCGCGGCGGCTTCGGCGACTTTCGGATTCAGGAACCGGGCCAGCATTTTCAAAGCCTCGTCCGCCCGGGCATGCGGAAGCCGCTCCAAATACATCTCCTCCGCCTTGCCTTCAAGAAACTGGATATCATACGTGTCCCTGGCCCGCCCGGTGTCCTGCTTGGTGACCAGCAGATCCACGACATCCGGCAGACGGGTGCCGTCGGCCTGTGGAGTGGCGCGATTCCAGACATCCTCGAAAAGTGAAACCTCCATTTCGTTGGGACGGCGAAAAATGTCGAGCGGACGATCCAGCCCGGAGATGCGGACCACTCCGTCGTGTTCGATGATTCTGGGAAAATCCTGATTCCTGACGGGCGAAATGGATCCGATGTCCACAACATGGAGGTCGGGCGATCCAGCCAGGGAGGCCCATACGGCAGAACACCAAAGATCGGGAGATTCCATGGGCTCAAGCCATACATCCAAATCATGCGTGTTTCTGCTCAATCCGTGCGTGATGACGGCCACTCCGCCCAAAGTCACGACGCGAAAACGCGATGCGAACAGACGGACTAACTCGTCAGCGAATTGCTGTTTCGCCATCTTGCGATATCCTCCTGAATCCGATCGGAAATATAAAGGGCATCGGCAACCGAATGAACACCACCCGGAAGCCAGGGTTCGGAGTTGTCGGGAATCCGCCGGACGCCGGGCCGGGTGGTTCTTCCCGACATGCGGCGGAAGATCTCCCTCGCCTTCATGCGCGAGTATAGCTCCTTTTGCCTCTCCACGTTGGGTCGGTACTGCTTCACGATGTCTCCTCCATACCATCTCACGACGCCGGAGGCAAGTTGCCCGCCATGGAATTTCCTCAGGGGAGATGGGTCGCGCCCATGAGATAGCGGTCACACTCCCGGGCGGCGCCGCGGCCTTCGTTGAAGGCCCACACCACCAGACTCTGGCCTCGGCGGCAATCGCCGGCGGCAAAGACTTTTTCGTGATTCGTGCGGTAACGTCCGTGCTCGGCTTTGATGTTGGAACGCGCGTCGCGCTCCACATCCAGCGCCTCCAGCAGCGGCTGCTCCGGCCCGAGAAATCCCATGGCCAGCAGCACGATCTGGGCGGGCACGACTTTCTCCGTGCCGGGCACATTCTGCGGGATGAACTGGCCTTTGTCGTTGCGTTCCCAGCGGACTTCGACGGTGTGAACCGCCGCGACGTTGCCGGCCTGGTCGCCCTCGAACTTCGTGGCGGTGGTGAGATACACGCGGGGATCCTGGCCGAATTTGGCGGCGGCTTCCTCCTGTCCGTAGTCCATGCGATAGACCTTGGGCCACTCGGGCCACGGATTGTCCAGTGCCCGTTCCATGGCGGGCTTGGGCAGGATCTCAAGCTGGACGACTTGATGGCAGCCGTGGCGGATGGAAGTACCAACGCAATCCGTGCCGGTGTCGCCGCCGCCGATGATGACGACGTCCTTGCCGCCCGCGTGGATCGGTGCGGCGGCGCCGTTTCCGTTGAGGACAGTGCGCGTGTTTTCCGTGAGAAAATCCATCGCGAAATGGATGCCGGTGAATTCGCGTCCGGAAATGGGAAGGTCGCGCGGTTTCGTGGCGCCCGTGCAGACGACCACCGCATCGCTGTCGGCGAGAAGTTTTCCCGCGTCGAGATCCCTGCCGACCTCGCAATTGCAGACAAACGCGACCCCCTCGGCCTCAAGCTGGCGGATGCGCCGCATCACAACCTTCTCCTTGTCGAGTTTCATATTGGGAATGCCGTACATGAGCAGTCCGCCCGGGCGATCGGCGCGCTCATAGACCGTCACGGTGTGGCCGGCCCTGTTGAGTTGTGCGGCGGCGGAGAGTCCTGCGGGACCGGATCCGATGATCGCGACTTTTTTTCCGGTCCGCACTTCCGGCGGTGCGGGAATTATCCAGCCTTCGTCCCAACCTTTGTCGGCGATGGAGCATTCGATGTTTTTGATCGTGACCGGCGGGTTGTTCAATCCCAGCACGCAGGAACCCTCGCACGGGGCGGGACACACGCGTCCGGTAAACTCGGGAAAATTATTGGTCTTGTGGAGGCGGTCCAGTGCCTCGCGCCAGAGGCCGCGATAGACGAGATCGTTCCACTCGGGGATGAGGTTGTTGATGGGGCAACCACTGGCCATGCCGCTCACCAGGGCGCCGGTGTGGCAGAAGGGAATGCCGCAATCCATGCAGCGCGCGCCCTGGGTGCGGAGTTTCTCCTCCGGCATGTGCAGATGGAACTCGTTCCAATCCGACACGCGCTCAAGCGGGGGACGGTCGGCGGGCAGTTCGCGCAAGTATTCGATGAATCCGGTTGGTTTTCCCATGCGATGTGGCGGGTTAGCTGATGTGTTGGATGATTTCTGAACGCGGATACCGCACCTTGGCAAGCGTGGCGTAGAGATCGTCCGCCGCGCGATATCCGCAGGGGCAGGCGGCAATGGTGGAGTATCCGGAGCCGGTGAGCCCGAGGATCTCGTCGTATTTCACCGGATCAAGTCCTTCCATGGGACAGGTGTCGATCCCGAGGAGTGCGGCGGAAGTGAGAAGATTTCCGAAGGCAAGATACACCTGGCGCGACGCCCACACGTCCGCAATCGCCGAGCGCGGCCCGACGACGACGTCCGACATGATCATGTCCTTGTAAAAGGCGAGTTCCTCCGCCGGAATATTGCGGACGGCGGCGGTCTTGGCGATCAGGCGATCCACATCGGCCTCGGTGGTTTTGTTCTTGATGGTGAACACGACGAAATGCGAAGCGTCGGCCACCTGGCGTTGATTCCACGAAACCGGCACGAGTTTCTCCCGGAGTTCGGGATTGTTCACCACGAGAAACTTCCAGGGCTGCAACCCGTAGGAGGACGCCGAGAGGACCAGCGCCTGTTCGAGGGCGTCCCACGTATCTGCGGGAATCCTGCGCGCGGGATCGAATTTCTTCACGGCATAGCGCCAGTGGTGCGCTTCGAGCAGCGTGTCGGTGGAGATCGGCGTCATGGCGTGCGGTCAGTTTCCTCCCACGCGGGAAGCGTCGCCCACATTGGCTTCGAAGGCGGCATTGATGGCCTCGTCGCCGCTCAGCCCGGAGGCTTCGGCCTGTTTGAGCGCCTCCAGCACGCGGCGGTAATCGCGGGGCATCACCTTCACGAATTTCTTCACGGCATTGGCCCAGTCGGCAAGCAGCGAAGCCGCGCGGTCGCTCTTGGTGAAGATCGCGTGGTCGGAAACGAGATCCTTGAGTTTGGCCCCGTCCCCGCCGGACAATTCTTCGAGATCGACCATGGCCTTGTTGCAACGCGCCGGGAACGTCCCGTCCTCGTCGTAGATATAGGCCACGCCGCCGCTCATGCCGGCCGCGAAGTTGCGTCCGGTCATTCCCAATACGACCACGCAGCCGCCGGTCATGTATTCGCAGGCATGATCGCCCACGGCCTCGACCACGGTGTTCACGCCGGAGTTGCGCACGCAGAAACGCTCGCCCGCCATGCCGCGAATGAACGCCTCGCCGGTGGTGGCGCCGTAGAAGGCAACATTGCCGACGATGATGTTCTGTCCCGGCGGGAAGGTGGACTCTGCGGGCGGATAAAGCACGAGACGTCCGCCACTGAGACCTTTGCCGAAGTAATCGTTGGCATCGCCCTCGAGTTCCAGCGTGATCCCCCTGGGCACAAACGCCCCGAAGCTCTGCCCGGCACTTCCCCGGAAATGGAAGTGAATGGTGTCCTCCGGGAGTCCTTCCGCGCCGTGGCGTTTGGTGACCTCGTTGCCAAGGATGGTGCCGACCACGCGGTTGATGTTGCGGATTTCGACATCGGCCCGCACCTTTTCGCCACGCTCCAGCGCGGGTTGGGCGAGATCGAGCAGCACGGTGAGATCGAGCGATTTGTCCAGTCCGTGATCCTGCGGCATCTGGCAGTAGCGCCCGACCCCGGGCCCGACTTCCGGCCGGTATAGAATCGCCGAGAGATCGAGTCCGCTGGATTTCCAATGCTTCACCGCCTTGCGGGCTTCGAGTTTATCGGTGCGTCCGACCATTTCATTGATCGTGCGGAACCCGAGCGCGGCCATGATCTCCCGCAGTTCCATCGCGACGAAACGGAAAAAGTTCACGGTGTGGGCGGGATCGCCCGTGAAATTCTTGCGCAGTTCGGGATTCTGCGTCGCCACACCCACCGGGCAGGTGTTGAGATGGCAGACCCGCATCATGATGCAGCCCAGGGTGACCAGCGGCGCAGTGGCGAATCCGAATTCCTCGGCCCCCAAAAGTGCCGCCACCGCCACGTCCCGGCCGGTCTTGAGCTGTCCGTCGGTCTCGACCGCGATGCGGCTGCGGAGATTGTTGAGCACCAGCGTCTGGTGGGTCTCGGCCAGGCCGAGTTCCCAGGGGAGTCCGGCGTGCTTGATGCTGGAGAGAGGAGAGGCTCCGGTGCCGCCGTCGAATCCGCTGATGAGCACGACGTCCGCATGGGCCTTGGCCACGCCGGCGGCGATGGTGCCCACGCCCACCTCCGAGACCAGTTTCACGCTCACGCGCGCCGCGCGATTCGCATTTTTCAGGTCATGGATGAGCTCCGCCAGATCTTCGATGGAATAAATATCGTGATGCGGCGGGGGCGAGATGAGACCGACGCCGGGCGTGGTGTGCCGGGTTTTGGCCACCCATGGATAGACTTTTTTCCCGGGCAGTTCGCCGCCCTCGCCGGGTTTGGCGCCCTGGGCCATCTTGATCTGAAGTTCGCGGGCGTTGGTGAGGTAATGGCTGGTCACCCCGAACCGCCCCGAGGCGACCTGCTTGATCGCCGAATTTTTCGAGTCCCCCCGTTCGTTGGTCCAGGTGAACCGCCCGGGATCTTCGCCGCCCTCGCCCGTGTTCGAGCGTCCGCCGATGCGGTTCATCGCGATGGCGAGCGCCTCGTGCGCCTCCTGCGAGATGGAGCCGTACGACATCGCACCGGTCTTGAAGCGTTTCAAAATCGCTTCGACCGGCTCGACTTCCCCGATTGGCACGGGCGATCCATTGCGGAATTCCAGCAGCCCGCGCAGGGTGAACTGCCGACGGTCCTGATCGTTCACTCCTTTGGCGTATTCTTTGTAGGTGTCGTAACTGTCCGTGCGCACCGCTTTTTGGAGGGCATGGATCGTCTGGGGATTGAAAAGATGGGCCTCGCCCTCTTTGCGCCACTGGTATTCGCCACCGGTATCCAGCGCGGACACGCGCACCTCGCGATCGGGAAACGCACGGGTGTGCCGCTCCAGCAGATCTCTGGCGATGGCATCCAAATCGGCACCTTCCACTCGGGAAGGCGTCCAGGTGAAATACTTCTCCACCACCGGGGTGGCGAGACCGACGCACTCAAAAATCTGCGCGCCGCGATAGCTCTGGACCGTGGAGATGCCCATCTTGGCCATGGTTTTCACCACACCTTTCACGGCACCGCCGATGAATTTCTTGACGGCAGCCTTTTCCTCGATGCCGGTCAACAATCCCTGGCGGATCATATCTCCGATGGTTTCGAAGGCGAGATAGGGATTGACCGCACTCGCGCCGTAGCCCAGCAGCACGGCAAAATGATGAACCTCGCGGGGTTCGCCGGACTCGATCACCAGGCCCACGCGGGTTCGAGTGCCCCGGCGGATGAGGTGATGATGCATGCCCGCGCTGGCGAGCAGGGCGGGGATGGCGGCTTGATTCCGGTTCACGCCGCGATCGGAAAGCACCAGGATGTTGGTCCCTTTGGCGATGGCCTGGTCGGCCTCGGCAAACAACCGGTCGAGTGCCTTTTCCAGCCCCGCTCCGCCTTCGCCGGGCGCGAAGAGCAACGACAACGTGACCGCCGAGAAACCCGGACGATCCACATGACGGAGCTTTTCCAGCTCCTCATTGGTGAGGATCGGGTATTTGAGCTTGATCATCCGGCAATTGACCGGCCGGGGATCGAGCAGATTGCCTTCGGCCCCGATCATGGTGTCGGTGGAGGTCACGATCTCCTCGCGGATGGGGTCGATGGGCGGATTGGTGACCTGGGCGAAGAGCTGTTTGAAATAATCGTAGAGCAGGTGCGGCCGGTCGGAGAGGACGGCCAGCGGGGTATCGGTCCCCATGGAGCCCAGAGGCTGAACTCCGTCGCGAGCCATCGGCCCGATGAGAACGCGCAGATCTTCGAAGGAATATCCGAACGCGAGTTGGCGGTGCAGGATCGTGTTATGATCCTCCGGACGCGGCTGGGTCGGCTCGGGAAGATCCTGAAGCAGAACGTAATTTTCATCCAGCCACTTGCGGTAAGGCTGTTGGGTGAGGATCTCGCGCTTGATTTCCTCATCGGCAATAATGCGGCCCTGGGCGGTATCGACCAGGAACATCCGCCCCGGTTGGAGGCGGCCTTTGCTGGCGACCCGCTCCGGATCGACCGGCAGCACGCCGGCCTCGGAAGCCATGATCACAAGGTCGTCCTTGGTGACATAGTAGCGGGAGGGACGCAGTCCATTGCGGTCCAACACCGAGCCGATGACCGTGCCGTCGGTGAACGAGATGGACGCCGGACCGTCCCACGGCTCCAGCAGGCAGGAGTGGTATTCGTAGAATGCGCGTTTGTCGTCCGGCATCGACTCGTGATTTTCCCACGGCTCGGGAATCATCATCATCACGGCGTGCGGCAGGGAGCGTCCGGAGAGCGCGAGCAGTTCCAGGCAGTTGTCGAAGACCGCCGAGTCCGAGCCCTCGTTGTTGAGAACCGGCAGGATTTTCTTGATGTCGGGCCCGAAGAACGGATGTTCGCAGAGCTGCTGGCGGGCATGCATCCAGTTGATGTTGCCGCGCAGAGTGTTGATCTCGCCGTTGTGGGCGAGCAGACGGTAGGGATGCGAGCGATCCCACGTCGGAAAGGTGTTGGTGGAAAAACGGGAATGGACCAGTGCCAGGGCGCTTTCCATATCCGGATCGGCGAGGTCGGGATAGTACGGCCCCACCTGGGCGGGCATGAGCATGCCTTTGTAAATAATCGTGCGCGCCGAGAGACTCGGGATGTACCACATCGGATCGACCTCGGCGCGGCGGACCTCGTTGGTGGAGCGTTTGCGGATGACAAACAACTTGCGCTCAAATGCGAGCGGATCGGTCTGGGCCAGAGCACCCCGGCCGATGAATACCTGCATCATCTTCGGTTCGCCGCGCTTGGCCGTGTCGCCCAGAAGCGCATTGTCGGTTGGCACATCGCGCCAACCGAGAACTGTCTGCCCTTCTTCCGTGATGATTTTCTCGAAAATTTCCTGCGCCTTCGCCCGGATCACGGGGTCGGCACTGGTGAAGATCATCCCCACGCCGTACTCCCCGGCGGCGGGCAGGCTGACACCAAGCGCCGCGCAGGTTTTCCGGAGAAATTTGTCCGGCATCTGCACAAGAATTCCCGCGCCGTCCCCGGTGTTCACCTCGCAGCCGCAGGCGCCGCGGTGATCGAGATTCAACAGAATCGTGAGGGCGTTCTCAACGATCGCATGGGATTTCCGACCCTTCATGTGAACCACAAACCCGACACCACAGGCGTCGTGCTCGAAGCGCGGATCGTAGAGGCCTTGTTTTTTTGGAAATCCTGATGGTGTATTCATGGTCGTCTGGTGCGGCACGAATCCCGGTGCGCAAAAAGGCGCAACCGTATTTGCGGGCTGCGGGCGGTTAGTTTTGTCATGAATGAAAAAAAATCAACCAGTTTTGTGCTTCTTTTCACACACGCACCGGTCATGCTTCCCTCAAGGCGTCCTCCAGTGCGCGCCCGACCCGCTCCGTGTCGATGGCTTCCAGGCAAAGAATCGAGGGCTGGCGGCACCGGTCCACGCAGGGATGAAAGGGACACACATCGGCCCGGATCACACCGGACGCATCGCCGCCGGGCGCAAACCATGCCGGATGCCCGGACCCGAAGATGGCGTGGACCGGTTTTCCCTGAGCTGCGGCCAGATGTCCGAACAGCGAGTCGTGACACAACACCCGGTCGGAGACGGCCGCCACGGACGCCAACATCCCGATGGTGGATGTGACCACGGCACACTGATGCGGGGACTGGACGTTGGGAAGCGGCTCGCCCGGGGCGCCGACCACAAGCACCCCCCACCCTTCCGGGGCGCGCAGCACCCCGTCGAGCAATGTTTGGAATCGCTCCATCGGCCAACGCTTGGTCGCCACCCGGCCTCCGGGATGCACCGCAAGCACGCGGCGATTCTCCTTTTTGCAGCGCGCGAGAAAATGCACCGCCTCGCGCGGCAGCGCTCCGACCGGGGGCGCGGGAAACCATGGATGCGCCGTGTCGGGCTCGAACCCCAGAACCCCGGCGAGCTGCCTCCAGTCTTCGAGACGGTGCTGAAGATAATCCGTTCTCTGCAGCGGATGCGTAAGCAGAGGCCCCTGCTGGAAGACCGAGCCAATCCAGGCCAGCACCCGTCCGATCCGCAGTTGCCGGGCTCGCCACGGCGTCTCATGCGCCAGGTAATTGCCCCGGTTCATCGGGAAACCCACCCGCAAAGGGATGCCCGAAAGGGCCATCATCCACTGGACACGGGCATCGGCCCACGAACAGACGGCGGCATCGAAACCTTTCCGCCTCCAAAATTCCGCCGCATCCGTCATGTGCCGCAGCGCTGCCCGGCTTTTGAGCGGACTCTCCTCATGCCACGGGGGATCCCAAGTAAGCACATCCGGGGCCGGTTCCAACAGGCGGAATACCGGCGCGACTGCGGGACGACAACACACGGACACCGGACCCCGCCGCAGGGCCGCCCTGACAAAAGGCATCGATAACACGGCATCCCCAAGATGATGAAGCTCCACCACGAGCGTCTTCATGACACCCCCGCCCTCCCTCGTCCGACCCGCCGGAACCAGAGCCGTTTCATGCGGTAATAATGCTGTCCGTAGATCTGCATCGCCAATGCGGCCAGCCACGGACGCATCCCAACGCCATGGCGCGACTGCATCCGGGCCGATTCCCACCACATCGGCGCGAGCTGACTGCACGTCTTCGAGTCCGCGTGGAGGCGCATCACCGCCAGCCGCTCCGGAAGATACAGCCAGCGGGTGTCCCGCGCGATGCGGAGCCAGTATTCGTGGTCCAGACAGTAACGCAGCGATTCATCCAACCCACCGAATTTTTCGAAAACCCGGCGTCTCCAGAACGTGGCGGGCTGCGAGATGAAATTGCCCCGCAACAGCCGCGCATACGACCAGGGTCCGGCAACTTTGGGCCGCTTCCACCCGGTATCCCCTTCCAGAAAAAAATAGTCGCCATAGACCACATCGACCTGCGGATTCCGCGCAAACGCATCGAGCACCCGCCGGAGAGTATTCGGCTCGTAGAGATCATCGCTGCACAGCCATGCCATCACGTCACCCGCGGTCTCCCGCATTCCGCGGTTGATGGCCGCCGCCTGTCCGCCATCCGGCTCGGAAATCCATCGGGCAAACGTCTGGCCACGCAACACATCCGGAGTGCCGTCCGTGGACCCACCGTCCACCACGAAATGTTCGACCTCATGTCCCCGGGCAAATTCGGCGGCATCCCGCACGGACCGGAGCGTCTCGGGAAGAAACACGCCCTGATTGAACGACGGGGTGATGACCGAGAGTTTCATGGCCGGCCCGGCGCATTCAGCGTCGGCAGCATTTCCCCGAAAAGTGCCTCGTACTGGTCGGTGACCCGGTCCCAACTGTACTCGCTCCTCGCCCGGGCAAGGGCTTTGTCCCCGAGGGCGCGGCAGGCTGCGGGATCACCCGTCAATTCCTTCAAGGCGGACGCCAGCGCCACGCGGGGATCGGGTCCGTCGAATGCCCGGCCCGCATCGTCGATGACCTCGCGGGTGGCGGCGGATTCACGGAAAAGAATCGCGTTGCCGAATCCCATCTGGTCGAGCAGCACCAGACGCGTCGCCTCGATTGCGGACGGCAGCACGAACAGCAGACAATGACGGCTCAGTTCCCGGTACGCCCCGCCATAGAGGGGTCCGGTGAAAATCACATGGGGCGCCGCGAGTTTCTTGAGGCGTTCGAAATAGGCTTTCTCGTATCCGACCGGCCCCACGACCACCAGCGGCAGAGTTACCCCGGATGCCGCATGCGCCTCCAGCAGAAGGTGGGCTTCATTCTCCGGCGAAAGCCGGGAAACGAAGAGCAGATAGCCGCGCGACTCCAGACCAAACCGCGCCAGATGCCCGGCATCGACCCCGGGAGAGACAGCGTTCGCTCCGTAGCTCAGATAGACAGGATCGGCCCCGTGGTTTGCCTGGTAATGCCGGACCACCTGGCGATTGTCCGCAATGAGACGATCGGCAAACCGCAACCCCCAGATCTCGCTTTTATAGAGCCACCAGCGGGCAAACCCCGTCCATTTGCTGCGTTTGAAGTCGATACCATCGACATTGATCACCACTTTCTTCCCGAACCACCGCAGCCACCGGGCCAGGGAGGCGTTGCCCACTCCGCAGAGGTACACAAGATCGTAGGGCTGAACCGCCGCATGCAGCGCACAGAGGGAGCTGTGAAAAATCGTCTCCAGACTGCGGAACATCACGGTGGGGACATAGAAAATATCCATGCCGCGATGGACCGCCGGGCGCTCCCGATAGTGGTTGCTGCGGTTATAGACCGTCACCTCATGTCCGCGCTCCGCGAGACGGGACCCGAGTTCCTCAACCACGGTTTCGAATCCCGCGTAGCGCGCCGGTGTGCCCCGGGCCCCCAGGAAACACAGACGCAGCCGACCGGCCGGACGCTTTCCACGGAACCGCCGGTTGACGAATATTATTTCCCCAAGCATCTGCAGCAGGAACATGCTGTTGTATTTGAAATACCGGAACCAGAGCCGGCTGGGCTCCTGCAGCAGCCGATACAGCCAGGTGAGCCCGGCCCTCTGGATCCAGTCGGGCGCAAACGGGCGATGCCCCGCAAGCAGCTCAAACGCATCGCCCACGGCAAAGAACACGCCGCGCTTGAACCGGTGCAGATTGCGGATGATCCAGGTCTCCTGCCGCACGCCCCCGAGGGCGACCCAGACGAAATCCGGATCCTGCTCCGCGATCCGCGCACAGAACGCCGTATTCTCCTCCTCCGTCCAATTTCCGAAGGGCGGCGAAAAACTGCCCACGAGCTGAAAATCAGGCTGAATCGTGCGCACGGCTTTTTCCAGATTGGCCAGACACTCGGGAGAGCCCCCGAAGAAAAAATGCTTCCATGGATGCGGTGCGTGCCGGATCGCGTGGCGCATGAGGTAGGGGCCATAGACACGGTCCGGAAGTCCGGCGCCCCGGGCGTTCAGAATCCACTTGAGCGGGGTGCCGTCGGGCACCACCATGTCGAAACGCGACATGACCAGCCCGAAGTCCGCATTCTGCCGGGCACTGGAGACAATGTGTGTGTTGCAGGCCGAGACGGCCGCCGCGCGGCCCGCACGGGCCAACTCCTCGCACCGCCGCCAGGCGGACTCGTAAGTCTCGCAGGCAAGCGGCAGGCCCAGGATGGGAATAGAAGGACGGGACATGAGACCGCATTGCAACCGTCACGGGCCGATTTCGCAAGCGCGATGTTGCGGAAAGGCGCCGGATCCTCCTCCGGCCCGCAATGCAACCCACCCGAGGGGATGCTGGAACGCCCCAATCGTTAGGATTGGCGGATCCCTGCGCTCCCGCGCAGGGCTACGAGACTCTCGGAACTACGAGACTCTCGTAGCCCGCTCCGGGAGGAGCGGGATCGCCCACCGCACAATCCCCCCTTTTTTTCATTTCCTCCAGAGGATCGTAAGGATTCGGGTGGAACTCTATACTTTGCGGACGGAAGGCAGTGGCTGTGTCTGGCCCGGTTTTCTGTTGAACACCAAACCAATGGTCCGAACCAGATCCATGATGGCAATGGGCTTTTCGAGCACCGCACCCTGGGCCGTCTCCAGAAACGCGTCCACCTTCGGGTTTCCCACATACCCGGTGATGAAAATGAACCGGGAGCACAAGTGCGGTTTGACCCTTTGCACCGCCAAATAAAACATGTCGCCGGGCATCTTCGGCATCATCAGATCGCAGACAATGACATCAAAATCCATTTCCATTACCTCCCGCAACCCCTCGACACCATTGGAAGCCAGCGTCACGATGAAATTGTTCGCTTCCAGCAACTGTTTCAAAGTATCGGCCAATTCCCTGTCATCATCGAGCAACAGGATGTTTCGAATCTCATGGGGCACCCCTGCCTTCACTGCCTTCAAATCCCGGGTATTTTGTCGTGATTGCACTGCCCGCAATCATACCGGACAGATCAAGCTTGTAAAGCCGTGCGACAAAAGCCAGTATGCAGGCCTGCTTCATCAACTGCCGGTATAGCACAGTGGTAGTGCAGCTGATTTGTAATCAGCAGGTCGTCGGTTCGAATCCGACTGCCGGCTCGGTTGACAATCAACGACTTGCGTTTATTGAAGTTTTCCGCGATAGCTCCCTTTCCCTGCTCGTATCGGCCGGGAGGGATTGAAGTTCGGGTGGGTGGGATTCGATGCGCTCTACGGATCCACACCATGG
>DYRR01000199.1 GCA_020718605.1 Chthoniobacter flavus
ATCCCGTGCGGTGTTTGCGGTGGAGGAAGGGAAAGACCGAAAATTGACAACAATGACAATGAAAATTGTGCAATGCGCGGACTGACCCTTTTGACCCTTTTGAGATGGGGTAGAGGCACGATCAGGCCGGAGGCTGACCAACAAATGCCTCGAAGTTTGCTCCGGGGTTCCTTATTCAATGGCGTGTGAGGGTTCCGCGCGGGATGTTTTTGGGTATTCAGCCCAATGCGTAGTGCAGGTGGGGCATGTAAAGTTCGGGCTCCAGCAGGAAGGAATCGTGTCCCTTCTCCGAATGCACGGTGAGCCGGATATGCTCAACGCCGGCGTTTTTCAAAACCCGCGTCATGATCTCCTGTTCCTCGGGATAAAAGGCCACGTCGGAGTCGATACTGAAGATGAGATAGCGCTGTCCTCCGCACCGGGCGAATAATTCCTCCCAGGTCCGGACGCCGGCGTCCCGGCGCAAATCGTAGCGCTGCCAGGCATCGAGAATCCGCAGGTAGGTGTTGGCGTCGAAGCGCCCAACAAACTTGCGCCCCTGATGCAGCATGTAGGATTCCAGGGGATGATGGATGCCATACCAGGAAACCGCCGGATCGTCCGCCACGACTTCGCCCCTGGCGCGCTCCATGAGATCCCGGAGCGACACGAAGGTCTTGTGGGCGATCATGCGCGCCTGGGCCAGGCCACGCTCGGGTCCGAGCCCGCCATAGTAGTCCCCACCCTGGAATGCGGGATCGGATTCGATGGCGAAAATCTGCTCGAAATTGAGGATCCTCTGGAGCGGGGTCACATCCAGTCCGCTCCCGATGGGTGCCACGAGACGGACCCGGTCCGGGTGGAGCGTGGCGAGGCTCAGGGCCATCATTCCTCCGATGGAAGCACCGATGACCGCGCGCAATTTTGCGATCCCAAGGTGATCCACGAGCCGCATCTGCACATCCACCATGTCGGCGATCCCGACACGGGGAAATGCCGCGCCGAAGGGACGGCCGGTGCCGGGGTTTACGGTGGACGGCCCGGTGCTCCCGTAGCAGCCGCCGATGTAGTTGGCGCAAATGACAAAAATCCGGCGGGTGTCGAGAGCCCTGCCGGGGCCGATGAACTCATCCCACCACCCGGTCCGGCATTCGTCGGTCCAGCGGTCGCCGACGCCCTCCACGGCGGGATTGAACCCGGCGGCATGCTGGCTGCCGGTCATCGCGTGAAAAAGCAGGACGGCATTGTCCTTCGCCGCATTCAGTTCGCCGTAGGTTTCGTAGGCGATCCGGACCCCGCGCAGAGTCGTGCCGCAGCGGAGCGCGACAGGATCCGACAGGTCGAGAAATTGGGTCCCAACCGTGTCCGGAGATTCCGCGGAAGAATCCATGGCGCGGACCTCAGACACCGGCGGCTGCGAGGGCCTGGTCGATGTCGGCCAGGATATCGTCGGGATGCTCGATGCCGACCGAGAGCCGGATGAGTTCCGGAGTGATCCCGGCTCCGCGCTGCTGTTCCTCATTGAGCTGGGAATGGGTCGTGGTGGCGGGATGGATGGCGAGCGACTTGGCATCGCCCACGTTGGCGAGGTGCGAAAAAAGCTTGAGCGCCTCAATGAACTTCTGTCCGGCCGCCCTGCCCCCCTTGATCCCGAAGACCACCATGGAACCGCCTTTGCCGGCGAGATATTTCTGGTTCTTGGCAAACTCCGGATCGTCCGGCAGCCCGGGGAACCGGACCCACTCGACGCCGACGTGGGTCTTGAGATGGCGGGCGACGGCGAGCGCGTTGGAACAATGCCGCTCCATGCGCAGCGGCAGCGTCTCGATGCCCTGCAGAAACTGCCAGCTATTGTCGGGGGCGATGCACGCACCCAGGTTGCGCAGCGGCACGGTGCGCATGCGCAGGATGAACGCCAGCGGCGCCAGCGGTGCGGGAAGATCGTGCCCCCAGCGCAGGCCGTGATAGGACGTGTCGGGCCGGTCGAAGAGCGGATGGTTGCCCGCCGCCCAGTTGAAACGCCCGGCATCGACCACCACGCCACCCACACCGGTCCCGTGTCCGCCCAGCCATTTCGTGAGCGAATGAATCACGACATCCGCCCCGTGCGCGATGGGCCGGGTGAGATAGGGCGTGGAAAAGGTGGAGTCCACCAGGAGCGGCAGGCCGTTGGCATGCGCAAGGTCGGCGACGCGGTCCAGGTCGGTGATTTCCAGCGCGGGATTGCTCACCGTTTCACAGAAAAATGCGCGGGTTCTGGAGTCGATGGCGTGCGCGAAATTTTCCGGATCCTGCGAGTTTACAAATCTCACGTTGATTCCGAGCGCCGGCAGGATATCGTTGAACTGCGTGTACGTGCCGCCGTAGAGGTTGCGGGCGGAGACGATGTTGTCCCCCGCCTGGGCCAGATTGATGATGGAATAAAACACGCCGCTCGTGCCCGAGGCGACGCCGAGTCCGGCCATTTCGTGGGCGCCTTCCAGCAGGGCGACGCGCTTTTCCAGCACGTCGGTGGTGGGATTCATGAGACGCGTGTAGATGTTGCCCAGTTCTTTGAGGGCAAACAGATTGGCGGCGTGCTCGGTGTTGCGGAAAACATAGGCGGCGGTCCGATAGACCGGCAATGCCCGGGAATGCGTGGCCGGATCGGGCTGCTGGCCGCCGTGGAGACAAATTGTTTCTAGTTTCATGAATGGGATGCGGAGTGGGACGGAAGAAACTGCAACCGCCGGGAATTCGCTGGAATCCCACAGGGAACCGGTTCGCAAAAAGCCGATGGCGAGGATG
>DYRR01000069.1 GCA_020718605.1 Chthoniobacter flavus
GCCGCGATGCGTCCGAAGAGAAACATCGCGGCGGTTGTGGTGGACGGGGGGGAATTCAGCGTTCTCAGGCCCTGCGGCGGCGGAAAACCGTGACGCATGTGAGACCCAGGGTCAGCAGTGCCCAAGTGGTGGGCTCGGGGATGTTCGCGATGGCTCCGTTCAAGGTCAAGTCATCGGTTCCATTGGTCGCAAAGAGATGACCAATGGCGATTCGAGTCATTGCATTGGTTCCTGTATTATGAGCGTAAATACGAAACTCGACGGCAGTTGTAACGTTTTGTAAAAGTGCCTGACCAAGAGTGAACGTGTCAGTTCCAACAATAGAAGCACCTGATGGCAAAGCCGCAGTTACTGTATCAAGGCCATCCGCTGACGTGAACCCCGTCTTGCTACTCAATAAGGTAAATACGGTCGTAGCGGGTGCCGTGTTTGCACCTACGCTATACCGTAGGAACAAATCAGAATAGCTCACTTTTTTTCCCGAGTCAGGGGTGATCGTGAAGGAAAAATAGTCATTGGCGGTGATCGCAGTGGCCAGACTATTAATCGTCGGACCGTTTTGCACCCCACTCAAGGCATCAGTCCAGGCTCCCGTACTCCCAATATTTTGCGTTAAAACACTCGAAGTCACACCCGCTGCCACAGTATCAGCCGCTGTGGTCAAATCGGTGCTGGTTACGTTATCGTTTTCCCAATTTGCTATCACAGCTGCCTGCCCCGCAGTGCATACGGACAAGAAGATGGCGAGTGCATACGCGCTGATTTTGATGGATGAGTTTTTTGTTTTCATGGTTTTGATGCGGGGGTTGGGTTGTCGGGCAGGTAGATTTCTAAGGACAAGATCATTCGTATGATATTTTTGGGAATCGTCAAGGATTATTTTCAATAAATTTTCGGGCCGCCCTTTTCATATCCGGTTTTCTCCGGGCTTGAGCGGGATGGTGGAACCCCGCCAAACCCACTCGCCCCGCGTCCGCGCGGGAAGAACGATCCAGCCCTGCGCCGCGCCTTCGGCAAAGTGCAGGTCCACCTCGATCTTTCCCCGTGGATGAACGACCGAACAGGCCACCGACTCAAACGCCCCCGGGCAGGGAGCGACGCGGACCCTGCGAAACCCGGGCGCGGCGGGCCGGATTCCCGCGATGGAAGCCAGGGAATGCCAGGCCGGGTGCGCCCCCCATGCGTGGGAATCGCTGCGCGAGGGCTCCGGTGCTTCCGGCGTGGTGCGGAATCCGAGATCCGGCAATCCCCGCCAGTGCTCCAATCTGCGATGGAACTCGCCCTCTTCGCCGTACATTCTCAGTGCCTCCAGCAGATAGAACGATCCGTAGATCGAGGCCGGCGCGAGTCCGTCCGGGTTGCGCAACGCGGCGAGGCATGAGGCGGATTTGTCTTTGTCGAGAAGTCCGGTGAGCAGGGCGAAAAACTGTGCGTGTTCGCTGGCGGCATCGGACAGGACGGTGTCGGACAGGAGACCGCGTCGGGCATCCCAGAATCGCGCGAGCACCGCCTGGAAGCATTGCCCGGCCATGCGGCGGCAGCGGCGGGCCAGCGTCCGGTCTCCGTGGGCCTGCTCGATCTCTGCCGCGGCTTGCAGACAGAGAACCCAATGGAGGTTGAGAATGCTGGAATCGCCTTCGCGGACACCCGGACCGCAACCGGCATCCCATCCCGGCACCCAGTCCACAAAGGGCCAGCCGGGAGCCTCCGCAAGGAGTCCATTTCGGCGTCCAATGCCTTCCACCGCGGCCAGCAAAGAGCGCAGGCCCGGCAAAAGGCCCCGCACGAAATCCGGATCCTCCCGCCACATCGCAAAGTCGCGCAGCATCAGGGGCCAGAGCATCGAGTAGGTGACGCTTTCCTGTCTCCAAGCCGAAGGATACCGTTCGGCGACGAGGCCCGAGGCGGGGCGGGACCACTCAAACATCTCAATGGCGCGCCGACTGAGACGGTCGTCGGTGAACCACGCATAGTTGGCGAGGCAATGCAGGCGGGTGTCGCCCATGTAGCACATCTGTTCGTAGTAGGGGCTGTCGGTCCAGGTCTCGTGGGCCGCCGCACGAAACGTGGTTTCAAAGACGGGCATCACGCGGTCCCAACCGGCATCGGACGATTTCCATGCCGCGCCATCGCCCAGGGGGTAATGGGATGTCAGAATGGCAAGCCCTTGTAACGTCAATGGCTCGGCGCCCGTGGCGATGCGAATCCGGGCAAAACGGCCCGAGCGCCACCAGAGCGAGGGGGGGGCGGCATCGCCCGCGAGGAGCCAGCAATCTCCGAATCCGAGGAAGACCCTGCCGTCCACCGCGTCCCGGCAACCTTTGGCCGAATGGCTCGTCACTGCGTCCCGGGACTTCTCATCGAAGAGGGATTCCGCCCATTCCCACTCGAAGAGCGTCCTGCGGCCTCCCTGTGTTGCGGGCAGGGGATAGCCACAAAGGTAGGTTTCAAAATCCCAGAGCACCGTGAGTTTTGAGTTGGGCGGAATGGTGAGCGGGCGACCCTCCAGCAGGCCCTGCCAGGCGGCGTTCTGCGTTTCGAGGAATGGTTCCCCGTCCCAGCCCTCGCGGACGGAGCGGATGCGTCCGCCGATCCACCGCTGCCGCAGTTGCTCGGGAATTGTCGCGGGATGGAGACACCATCCGGGGCGCCGAACCCCATGGATATTGGGTTGCAGGGGAGGGGATATCTCTGCGGCCGGGCGGGAGGAGACGGCATTCCATTTTTCCAAATCAAAATCAAACGCCGGTCCCACATCGTGATAGCCGGGTATCTGTGGACGCAGGAGCCGCACGGCGGGGGTGAGGTCCGCGACCTGCCAAGGGGCGGAGCCGGTGTTCAGCACTGCGGCATCCAGATCCTCCGCAAATACCAGAAAACCTCCGCGCCAGCTCATCTGGGCCATCGGCGGATTCGCCGCCGCGCCGGCACCGCCCGCCTCGGGATCGGCCCGCAGGGCGACATTGTCGGGCTCGGCCAGCCACCAGACCAGCGCATCCAGATGGTGTTGCCCGGCGGGCAGATGGAGATGAAAACTGCGGACGGTCCAGTGCTCCACGTCGCAGCGGTCGGGGCCAAATGCGATGTCCTGCCCGTCGCACCGGAGCTGGAATCTTTGGTCGCCGGTGACATGAACCAGCGGGCATGCGGGCGCATCAAGGTGAAACCGCAATGTAAAACGCAGAATGGCCGTCTCATGCGCTTTGCAACCGGGATGCCAGATCCACGCGCCGCGTTCGGCGGGATGGCGCAGCCGGGCGTTGGCGTCGGCCCGATGTCCGGAGACGGGAATAAAAGCGGGTTCGATTTTCATGGTGTGAGGCAGAAAGGATAAACAAATTCGGCGGGATCCGGGAACGCGGAGCGGGCTTCGTCGCTCAGGACGGGCAGTGAGCGGACTCCCGGTCGGGCGAGTTCGCCCCGACGGTACGCCGCGACGTCAATGCTGGATCCAGGCTGTCCGGGGCCGCCGGTTCGCGCGGAGGCAAGATCGGGCTCGAACGACGCCCCTGCCGCCCATTTCCAGAGAATTGGTGCGCGGAAAGGCAGCGCGGCAAGCACCGGGGCGAAGCGGACCGAATCCGCATCGACGGAAAGGACACGGCGCGGAATGCCGTCCCCATTGATCTCGATTGTGTCGCCCTCTCCGAACGCGGCTGTATCCTCCGGGTCCAAGGGCAGGGTGTCCGGAGAGCCGCTGAGAAAAGTATCTCTGCCGATCACCTGCAGGAGTGGCATATTTTTGAATCCGGGATCCTCGCGCGCGGACGCCATTTCCATGCCGTGATCCTTCGCAAAATCCTGCGGCCAGACATAGCTTTTCCATTTTCCCAGCGTGTGAACGAGTGAGGGATCGATATCCCGCTTCATCCAGAAAAGCCCGCCGTCGCTGCGGATGTCGTCCGACTCGTAGGAGAGCGGGTTGTGATAAAAAACATTCGCCATCAAGGTCACCCCCGTCGCCGCAGTTCCCATGGCACCGTGGCGCGCGAAGGCGAAGGTGTTGCGGATGAACTCCGCGTGGTGGGCGCTGTTGTGGCCGAGGATGACGTGCCGGGCGAGCGCACCCAGGAAGACGTTGTTGGTGAAGCGCAGCCCCGCGCACTCCTGCAGCATGGCATTCTGACCGCCGAACTGAAGAAGGTTGTCCTCGTAGGCGACATTCCGGACATGGCTGTAAATCTGGGTATTGTCGGGATGGCCAAGATTGAAATGGTGGTGGATATAACAGCTCAGGAGCCGCACATTTTGGAGCGGTCGCTGCGGCTCGGATTTTCTGCCCGAGAATACGATTCCGTCCATGTCGTTGAAGGCCACCTCACAGCCCCTCAGGGTGATCGTATCCCCTTGAATCACTGTGATTCCGTGCGTTGAGTTTGCAAAAACGACGCTGGAGTCCAGCGTGGCGCGCTCGCACCGGTCGAATGTCACGCCCGAACCCGACGCGGAGCCATTGGCATAGATCACGCAGTTTTTGACAAGCACATCGGAAGCCTCACGGGCGGCGATGCCGTGCTGTGAAGCACCCGCAATCTCCAGGCCTTCCACCCGCACATGGGCGGCGGTGATGCGGATTCCATGGGAGCGAACCCGGGTGCGTGTCTGTTGCAAATCGGACTTGGTGCGCGGACGAAACAGCACCCGATAGCCGCCGTCCACCCGGCGGCGACTCCATTCACCTGGGCTCGTGACAAAGGACTCGGAGTTGTAGAGCAGCACGGCGTCGCCTTTCGCCGCAGAAATCGGCCCCGGATCGGTCCGCAACGAAATAGTGCCGGCACCCGGATCTATCGCGGCCACCGGATACACTTTTTCGCCCGTGATGGCGTGGCAATAGACCACGGCATGCAGCGCCGACCGGTCCTCCCCGGGCACATCGGGCAGGGACGCCAGGCCCAACGTGGCCGAATTGGGATCCCGCCTGATGACAGAGAGCCAGGGCGCCGCGGCATCGGGAAACCGGGCGAGGGGTTGGCGCCGTGAACCAACGAAAAGATCATCCACCGGTTCCGGGCTTGAGAGGCTGAACAGTCCGCCGCCCTCGTCTTTCCAGCCCGTGAGCGCTTCAAATCCCGATACCGTTGCGCGGGCACCCGGCTCCGCCCGCAGCACCAGGGGAGACTCGGGTGTTCCTCCTTTGCGGATGTCCAGCGTCTCGGGATAGACTCCGGGCCGGATGAAGACAACCGCCCCGTCCGGGGGAGCGGCTTCCAGTGCTGCGGATATGGTTTGGAAGGGCGTGCCTGCGTTGCCGTCCCCACCGGGCCCGGCTGCCGCATCGACATGCAGCGTGACGCCAAGGCAGAGGGGCACCTGGAAGACAAGACAGGACAGACAGAGCAGCGCGGGGGCAGCAATTCTCATTTTGACTTGAATGGTGAAGGAGGCTCCCCCTGGGTCAGCGTCCCCGCCTGACCGGGGCTTCAGGTCAGGACTGGAGCATCTCCGAAAGTTGCAAAGTCGTCGAAAAAACGGAGCGTGGGCGTCTCGCCCGCTTCCTCCAACCAGCGGGCAAGATGCCCGCGCTCCTTTGGGTTGCAACTTTCGGAGATGCGCCAGGTCAGGACTGGAGTCTGACCCTCCAGGCTCCCCGGCAATGATCGGGCTTGGGTCCAAAAGGAGAATTGCTGGCGTGGGGGT
The DNA here is from genome assembly GCA_020718605.1 of Chthoniobacter flavus. GTDB lineage: Bacteria > Verrucomicrobiota > Verrucomicrobiia > Chthoniobacterales > CAKUMP01 > DYRR01. Next base: position 5,641 of record DYRR01000069.1, read on the forward strand.
GTTTAACCGTTTCATCATGAGCCGAGAAAATATTATTTGCTATCAAAGGATTCACTGTCATCGTATCATACGAGTGATTCCTGCCAACCAATTATTCGATTTTCTCATGCCGTACTCGACCTCCCTGAAAATCATGCGGTCCCGCGCATTTGTTCTCTGCTTTCTGGTGCCCTTGTCCCTTGTTTCCTTCGGGCAGAGCCTTTTCAATCTGAGCGAGCAAAAGCCGGCGGCGAGGTTTCCCGTCACCGATCCCGTCTGGCCCTTGCAGCCGGGCGATGCGACGGTGTGTCTCTGGGAGGATGACAAGCTCGCGGCGTGCAGTGTCGGGGTGGATGACAACAATGCCCAAGACGTCGAATGGTGGCTCAAGGAGGCGGGTTCGCGCGGTGTTCCTGTAACCTGGTTCCTGGTGTCGGGCTGGATCGAGAAAAGGATGCCACTGGGCGGCACGGGAGAACTTTGGAAACGTGTCAAGTCTGCGGGAAATGATGTGCAGTCCCATTCGGTCACCCACCTGGTGGATGTGGGGCCGGAGTGGAAAGGCATCGAGTGGGAATACACCGAATCCATCCGGCAGATTGAAGAGAAGGTTCCCGGTCACGCAGTGCGCCTGCTCGCATATCCGGGCGGGCCGAACATGGCAAAAAACGACCGTCAAATCGCGGCCAAACATTTCCTGTCGGTGCGCGGGGTCACGGGCACCCCGAATCCCGCCAACGCGACGGACTATCTGGATGTGAACGCCATGAGCACATGCCATGTCGGGGACCGTCCGGAAAAACCCTGGTGCAATCTCAACAACATTCTCGACAAGAACCTCGAGGGGGGGCGTTTCTATCGCGGCTGGGCATTTCCCTTTTTCCACACGGTAAAACCGGAAACCGCCCTGCCGGTGCTGGATTTTCTTGCGGCCAACGGGGACCGGTTGTGGTGCGGGCTCTTTGCCGATGTGACCCGTTATGGGCAGGAGCGCGACACCGCGCGGTTGTCAACGCAATCTGTGGAGGATCGGAGGATCATTCTGGATCTTGTGGACGGGATGGACGACCGGTTCTTCGACTATCCGCTTACCGTCAAAGTGCGGCTGCAGGACGGTTGGACCCCGGCCTCTGTGACGCAGGATGGGCACGCCATCGACTTCCGGCAAATCGAACGGGAGGGGGGCGTGTATTGTTTGTTCAAAGCCGCACCCGACAGGGGCCGGATTGTGATCGAGCGTGCGCGGTAGGCGGGCGCATGGGCCGCCGCTTCACTGCGAGGATCTGCGGACGATTAGTTCGGGCTCGATGGTCAAGGAAGTGGTTTCCACGCCCGCGATGCGGTCGAGCAGCATTTGCGCCGCCTTGAGGCCCGTTTGCCGGACGCCGGACGTCACCGAGGTCACGGGAACGATGCAGACCTCGGCCAGAGGCGAGTTGTCCACGCCGGTTACCCGGACTTTTCCCGGCACATCGACACCGTGCCGGATGAGTTCATGGATGGCGCCCACAGCCTGGGAATCCGACTGGCAGACGATGGCGTCGAACTCGGTGCCGGACTCCAGCAGCCCGCGCGTGAGCCGCTCCGCGGTCTCGAGGAAAAAATCCTTTGCCGGGAGAATCAGGCTGCGGCAGACCGGCACGCCACGCTCTCTGTGGGCGCGTTCAAAGCCATCGGCGCGGCTTTGCATGCAGGAAAAATGAACCAGCCGACGGCAGCCCCCGGCGAGCAGATGATCGGCCGCCAGAAAGCCCTGCCGTTCGGAGTTCACCGAAACACTGTGCGCGATATTGGGGTTCTCGCCCGTGGCGAAGTGGTCGAAAAATACGGAAACAACCGGCAGTCCGCCGGCGTCGATCTCGGCAAGTTTGGAGAGGATTGGCGGATGCCCGCACCCGCCGACCACCAGACCGTCAACCTCGCGCCGCAACTGGTCGTTGCAGACCCGGTGGAACTCCTCGTTGGTGGTGAAGAACCTCAGCCACATGCGCAGATCACTTTCGGCAAGGCCCTGCGCAAACCCCCGCACCAGCCGTTCGCTGATCTCGCTGCCGGGCGTGCCGATGTGATGCAGAAAAATTCCCACGGCGCCGCGGCGGCCGGACTTGAGGGCCACCGCGACCGGATTGGCGCGGTAATTAAGTTCCCTGGCCCTTTTCAAGATGGCCTTCCGGTTGTGTGCGCTGACGCCGGTGGTGCCGAGGTTGCCGTTGAGCACCTTCGCCACCATGGTGTAGGAGACTCCGAGATCTTCCGCGATTTGCTTGAGTGACGCCATGTTCTGAGCTATCAGTCCGAAGCCGTCACATAGACCGGGCAAGGACCAACGGTCAACGTGATTTTCCCATCCGTGGCATCGACATTCGCGCTGTGCCCGAACATGTCGGTGATGTGCGCGTTTTTGCCGGACACGGGAAGCCGCACCGCCAGAGGGCCGTTGACATTCCACGCCATGATGGTCCGGCCCGCATCGGGCGAACGGCTGTCCGGGGCGAAGGTGTATGCAAAAAATCCGTTTTTTCCGTCACTGATCGCGCCGGTGAGACGGGGATCGGGGAGTTGCCGGATCATGGTCTGCACGGCAAAGGCGGCGGGTCGCCAGGAGCCGTCTTGAAGGAAAAAGCCGGCGTTGAAATTGTCCGTATCGACCGTGAACATCACATGGACCCGCTCCACACCGAGTCGCAGGGCGAGCGCGTAGTTGCGGCAAACGTAGGCGGCCTGCAGGAGCGGTGACACATAGGTCTTGTCTGCGGGGGTCGGGAACCGGCCTCCGTCGGCCTGGGACACGGGCCAGCCGATCTCGGTGATCCAGACGGGCTTCTGCGGACTCCCGTCGCCGGACAGCGTGGCCCGCAGGCTGGCTAGGCTGCGGGCGATGGAATATGTGCCCCATGGCTCGATCAGGTTGGCTTCCGGGGGGGCGGGCCTCACATAGGGGTGCGTGGAGAGAACATCATACTGGGCGGAGAGTCCCGGATTGTCCGCATGGGCACCTTTGATAAACCGCAGGTCCCCCGCGCTCATGCCTCCTCCCGAGAATGCCGCCACGGTGACGTCGGGATGTTTGTCCCGGATTGCCGGGCACACTTCGCGCAGGAGCTTCACATAAAGTTTTGTCCGATCCGCTTCCTGCTCGGCCAGGGGGCGTTTGTCGGAAGGGATCAGATAAAAAAAGTTCGGTTCGTTCCAGACTTCAACTTCCCGAATGGGGTGAACCGGCAGGCCGGGGTGTGTCGCAAAAAATGCGCCGCCCGGCCCGTAACGGTCCAGAAACCCGAGCATTTTCTCTTTGCAATCGGCAAGAAAGGCCTCGTCGGAGGCGTAGGCGGTGCGATCCCTGCCCTGCACCGCGCTCAGTAGCCGGTTTTCGAGGGTCACCATCACGGTTTTCTCATCTTCGATCAACGCCTGCATGAGCGCGTCGTCAAAGGGTCCTGCGATGCGGAGCGACGGCCATCCGACGGAGCGAATGCTTTCCCGGTGTTTGTGATACTCCCCGCCCCAGGCATACAGGCCGTAAACAAGCCGTCCCGGCCCGGGACGGGCGAGCGTTTCCGCCAAAGGCGGCATCGGCTGGGGTGTCACGGCCTCCCAGGGACCCGGGATGCCGGGCTGCTGGACGACCCCGGGCGGGCCCGATGGTTGCGCGGAAATGTCCGCGACCGGTCCAAAGGCCAGCAGGGGACAAAGAGCTGCAAAAGGTGGTATTTTCATGTTTTGGAAGAGTGGGAGATCACGCACTTTACTTGCACCGTCCGCCGCAGATCTCCGGAGGATGGAACCCGGATGAAGGCGTCGGACTGCCGCACGCCATCCACCCAGAGGCCGGGTTCAAGGCCGCGGAGAATGGTCACCTCGAAGCGGATTCCGCGGAACGGACGCGTGAAACGGACGGTTTTCCAGCGCGATGGCAGCCGGGGATCGATCCGCACTCCGTCATATTCGCGGCGGAACCCGAGCATCCGATCCACGATGTTGAGGAAATGCCAGGCGACCGTACCGGTGCGCCAGGGATCGTCGGAGACGTGCTTTCGCATCCTCAACGACACCGGTCCCGTGTATCCGTTGGCCTGCGCGTAGGGCTCGCTCTTTTCCGCGCCGGGCAGGATGCGGCAGAGCGTGTCGTGGGCTTTGTCCGCCCGTCCCGCCTCCAGATCCGCTGCGATCTTGAATGCGGCGGCATGGCAATAAACATTGCCGTTCGTGAAGAACCCCGGCGGCGTTCCCGACAATTGGCCGATGCCCGCGTCGTAACGAGTGAACGGCGGCCAGTGGTGAACCGGGCCCGCCGGAGTATCGATGGAAGGCTCCAAACGTTCCGCGATTTTTGTATATTCCGCCGCATTCACCACGCCGCCGAGCAACGCCCAGGACTGTGGATTGATGAACATGCGCCCCTCGCGCGAGGCACGGGTTCCGATGCGGCGGCCTTCGTCGTTGATGGCGTAAAAAAACCATTGCCCGTCCCATCCGTGCCTGCGGATCGCGGCAATCAACCGTGCATGCCGTCTGCGGCAGAGGCCCGCCGACCGCCGACACCCTTTCCAGGCAGCCATCCGCCCCACCAGCAGCAGGGCGCGGGCCAGCGCACAACTCATCCACACACTCTCGCCCCGGCCCCCGGCACCGACCTTGTCCATGAGATCGTTCCAGTCACCGCAGTGCATGAGGCTCAGCCCGTGGGATCCACGATCGTTCCATAGGAACTCCACGGCGCGCAAATTGTGCTCCCATACCGTGGCGGTGCCTCCGTCGGAAAATTCGACAACCTCATCGAGCAGTGTCCGGTCCCCGGTTTCGCTCAGCAGCGCGTCGGTCGCGTGGCTGATCCACGAGGGCGAGTCCGCGTAGTGTTTGTCCGCCGCCGCAATGTCCATGCTTGCCACCCGGAAAGCGCGCGGACAAAAGCCGTCCGAACGCTGGTTGCGCAAGGCTTTGATCAGCATCGAGCGGGCCGCCTGCGGATCGATGACCGAGAGTCCGGCGGAATCCTGGCAGGTATCCCGGTAGCCCTTGAAATAGAAGCGGGCCCAGTCCTCCATGAGACGCAGTTGGTGTTTGAGCCAGACATTCACCAGATTGTTGAGCCGCCGGTCGGGCGTTTTCACCCGCAGCCCGCCGAGCTGCCTGAGCCTGCCGCGATGCATGGCCTCGAACTCCCGCTCGATGCGTGGACCGTCGATCAGGGCGTTGCGCATCCGCACCGCCTCCGCCCGGTTTTTCACCACGCCCAGCACCAGATGGATCGTGCGGGTCTCGCCAGTGCGCAACTTCAGCCGATGCTGCATGGCTCCCACCATGCGTTCGGCGGCGGCCGAGCTGTTTCCCAGCGATCCCCGCTCGACGGATTCCGGACAGGAAAAATCGCGGTTGCGTCCGAGAAATTCCTCGCGGCTGGTGTCCCAGCGGTCCGGACTGCGGGTGGCATGCATGAACGCACTGTATTTTTCGCCCACCACGGTGTGGGAAAGATTGCGGAAGAACAGAAAGCCCTCTCGTGCGTCGCGGTTGGCGCTAAGGCCGCTCAAATATCCATAGGGCATGTTGACGCCGTCGAGCACAATGGTTGCGGCCGAAAAAAGCGAAATGCGCCGCGCACGCCGCGACTCGTTGCCGACCGTGACCGTCCAGATTTCACAGGCATGTTCACGGGGCACAAAAAGGCGGACCCCGGCCCGGATTTCCTGCTTGAGCGTCCGCAGCACCGAGTAGCCGAGCCCGTGTCGGCATTGGAATTCATCATGCGCGGCACCGCACGGAGCCACCCCGGCCTGCCAGAATTCCCCCGTATCGTCGTCCCGCAGATAGATCGCGCGCGGGACATCCCGCACATCCTGACGGCCAAACAAATTGGTGAGCACCCCCGCCTCGCTCTGGTAGAGCGAAAATCCGTCCAGCCCCAGCCCCCCGCAGGCCAGATAGGTGGGGTTCCAGTAAAAATTAAACCAGTCCCGGGGCGTGTGCGGGGTATCCACCACATATTCCAGTGCATCTGCTGTGAATGATCCAAGCTTCTGTTTCATGGAGAATGGGGCCGCCTGCGATCACCGCCAGGCCGACCTTTTAGAAACGGCAAACGCATGCACTGTGAAAATGATTGATGTTTTGGGGTGTTTTAATAGATTTATAGGATATCAAACGAGTGATATCGGTGTCAACCCAAGAACCTTCTTTCAAGAATCTTCTTTCAACTCGTCCCCCAGTCTGCCACAGAAAACATGCGTTGATCCTTTCCATCCTGTCATCCCATACCTCCTTCAAACCATGACTCCCAGAGAACGTATCCTGGCAACGCTCAACCGCCAACCTGTTGACCAACCCCCTGTGGACCTCTGGTGTACCGGCGAAGTGCTCGATGCGCTTCGTGTCCATACGGGAGAGCAGGACGAACTGGCAGTCTATCGGGCACTGGGCCTGGACAAAATCGTGTGGATCTTTCCCGGGTACGCTGGACGGCATTTTGATCCGAATGACAGCGGCGGAACGAATCTCTGGGGAGTGCCCACGCGCATGGTCAGGGCCGGTGCCGCAACCTATCAGGAGTTCGGACTGCCTCCGCTCGGAGCGTGCGAGTCGCCCGGAGAAATCACCGGCTACGACAAGTGGCCCGATCCGGAACTCTTCGATTACGAGGGATGCCGTGCCTCCGCAATGCGTGCGAGAGATTTTGGTTTCGCCACCATCGGCCCGTGGATTTCACATTTCGAGGTCTATTGCCAGATGCGCGGATTGGAGAATGCACTCATGGACGTGGCGGCCGATCCCGACATGGTCGAGGCGGGCCTGGATGAGATTGACCGCGTCCAAACCGTCCTGCTGGAAAATATGCTCAACCGTGTGGGCGACCTCATGGATATCGTATTTATCAGCGACGACATGGGCACCCAGAACAGCCTGCTCGTCTCGCTCAAAGCGTGGGAACGGCACTTCCAGCCCAGGCTCGCGCGCTGGTGCGACCTGATTCACCGTCACGGAAAAAAGGTCCTCTTCCACACGGACGGTGCGGTGCGGCAGATCATTCCGGGACTGATTGACTGTGGCATCGACATTTTCAATCCCATCCAGCACGTCTGCCCCGGCATGGAGCTTGACGCCCTTGCGCGCGACTTCGGGAGCCGCATCATCTTCCACGGCGGCGTGGACAATCAGAATGTGCTCCCCTTTGGTTCTCCCGGCGACGTGCGCGGCGAAGTGCGGAACTGTCGTCGCACACTGGGCGCGAATGGCGGGGGATACATCTGTTGCTCCTGCCACAACGCGCAGGCCGGAACCCCCGTCGAAAACATCCTGGCCATGAACAGTGCCGCGCGTGAAGAAATGTGCGGCCCT
>DYRR01000070.1 GCA_020718605.1 Chthoniobacter flavus
ACAGTATTATTGAACCGCGCGCGGCATTTGTAGGTAAATTGCCGCGCGCTGTATAACTCTTACAAATGCCGCACCAAAGTGCAGACTCCGTCCTTGGCGTTGCATGGGCGCGATTTTGCGCTCCGCGAACACCTTTGCAAGGAAAAAGTGGTGGAATATTACGGCATATCGAGGGAGCTTGGCCCGCCGGCACCGGGACGTTTCATGGCGGAAGCAAGGGGTCCCGCGTATTACCGCTTTTTTGGCGTGATACCCACATCGCTTTCCAGAGCGTCTGCGGAACTCCGGCGTTCAGTTCTCGCGCGATCCATGCCACCGTCATTGTGGTCTTTCTCCTGATCTCTCCTGCCAGGCGAACCTTCGCGGGATCCCCTTTCCTGAGATCCCGGAACGTCTCCATTCCAATTCCCCATTTTTCCTCGGCAACCCTCGCGCAATTCTTTTACGTGGCCGCGCAATCCGGAATCTTCGCGTATTTCATCAACTACATGACCTCGCAGGCTCCGGGCACCATCAGTGACAAGGCGGCCTCCTCGCTCGCCTCCGTCGGGTTCATCGTTTCCATGGCCTGCTTTGCGGCGGTGGCGGCGTACGGCTTCTCATGGCAGTGGCTCAGCGGGTTTGGCGGCTCTGTCGCCCCCTCGCTGCATTCCCATTGAGGCCGAGTTGCGAAGTTGAAGTGCTACTGGAACGCATCGAGATCCTGCTCGCGCCCCACCCAGCGGCGGATGCGGAACAGGTGGGCGGGACATGAGTGCGGATCGAGTTCCACATAGTTGCGGCGTCCCTGCCATAGAAAGCGCTCGTCCGAGATGAGGTCGTGGACCTGATACGTGTCCTCCCCGCCCAGGCCGAACTCCTCCAGCGGAACATGAACGTGCGCGGTGTGGGTGTGGAAGGGGTCGAGGTTCACCACGGCGAACAGGAGATTGTCCCGGGCGGGCGTGCTGCGGCTGTAGCACAGGACGTGGTCGCTCTCCGCGTGTTGGAAATTCAGGTTTGCGTACTCATGCAGCGCGCGGTTGTCGCGCCGGGCGGTGTTGAGCCGGGTGATGAACTCTTTGATGTTTCCCGGGGCGTTCCAGTCGCGGGCTTTGAACTGATATTTCTCCGACTGCCAGTACTCTTCCCTGCCGGGCATGGCGTCGTTCTCGCACAGCTCGAATCCGCTGTAGATGCCCCAGAGCGGGGAGAGCGTCGCGGCCAGCATGGCGCGGATGAGAAAGGCCGGGCGTCCTCCGTGCTGGAGGAAAGTGGGCAGGATGTCGGGCGTGTTGGGCCAGAGATTCGCACGGAAATACTCGCGCATTTCGGTCCGGGTCAGCTCGGTGAAATATTCCGTGAGTTCGTGCTTGGAATTGCGCCACGTGAAATAGGTGTAGCTCTGCGTGAACCCCGCCTTCGCAAGCACCCGCATCATCTTGGGGCGGGTGAACGCCTCGGAAAGAAACACCGCGTCGGGATATTGCGCCTGCACTTTGCCGATGAGATCCTCCCAGAAAGCCACGGGTTTCGTGTGGGGATTGTCCACACGGAAAATCCGCACCCCGCAGGCGCACCAGAAAAGAATGATATCGGTCATCGCATCCCAGAGTCTGCGCCAGTCGGGATTGGAAAAGTTGAGCGGATAAATATCCTCGTACTTTTTCGGGGGATTTTCGGCGTACTTGATGGTGCCGTCGGGGCGTTTGTAGAACCACTCGGGATGATCGTGAACGAAGGGATGGTCGGGCGAACAATTGAGCGCAAAATCCAGGGCGACTTCCATGCCGCGCTTGTGAATCTCGGCCACCAGCCACTCGAAATCCCCGATCGTGCCCAATTCGGGTGCAACGTCCTTGTGGCCACCGCCATTGGGACACCCCTGATGCCGGTTGCCGATGGCATACGGCACGCCGGGTTCGCCGGGTTCGCACGTGACGGAATTGTTGGCGCCTTTGCGTTTGGAAATCCCAATGGGATGAATGGGCGGGAAATAAATGACATCGAATCCCATGGCTTTCGCGTCGTCCACCCGCGGCAGACATTGGCGGAAAGTCGATCCGCGATCGCCCTCGCCCCCGGCGGATCTTGGAAAAAATTCATACCACGACGCGCAGGCCGCGCGTTCGCGATCGGTGCGGACCCGGCCGAACGGCTCATGGCGCGTGGCAAGCGAGCGGTCGGGCCATGCCGCCATCAGCGCCTCCAACTCGCTCCAGCAGGCAATCTTGCGGACTTCCGCCGGGGCGCCTTTCCGGATTTTTTCCGCGATATCGAAGAGCTGCACGGCGTCGGGCGTGCTGCGGGCCCGGGCGGCCGCCGCCTCGACCAGTGCGCAGCCCTCGAGGATTTCGCTCAGCAGATCCTGGAGACCGGCATCGAACTTCTTGACATACTCCGCCTGCCACGAGCGGAACGTGTCGCCCCAAGCCTGAACAGTGTACTCATACACCGCATTCTCATAGAGCGAGCACACACCGGTCCAGCGGTCGTTGTCCAGGGGGCGCATCGGAGTTTCCGCCCAGGTCTTCGATCCTTCCCTGCGCCATTGCAACACGACGCTAAGCACATCGTGTCCGTCCTTGAAAACATCGGCCTCCACGACCAGATCCTCCCCCACCCTGCGTTTGACGGGATAGCGTCCGCCGTCGAGCAGCGGGGTCATGCGTTCTATGACAACCGTGATGAAGGGGGGCGTGGGGGATTTTTTCATACGGGCAGATCGTCGAGGAATGTGCTCAGTCCGTCAAGACCGGGGCATTGGCCGGCCACCTCGCGCAGGGAGGCCAGTGCGGTCGGGATGAACCCGAGAAAACGCGGTTTATTTTTCACAATCCCGAGATATCCATAAGCCCCCAGCGCCTGGAGCAGACGCTGGACGGCACACCCAAAAAACACTGCGGGATCGGAAGAAATCACCGCGCCCTCCTCCCGCGCGATCCTGCGCCAGAGATCGATCGCATCCTCCCGTGCCCCCCGGGGCCATGTCACGTAGGGATCGTAGAGCAGTGAGGCCACATCGTATTCCGGCAATCCCGCCCGCAAACCCTGGAAATCGATGAGCCAGGCCTGCCCGTCACGGATCATGATGTTCTGGGACTGGAAATCCCGATGGACCAGCGCACGGGGCAACGCGGCGAGCCGTGCGCCCAGGAGCTCAAGACCGCCCGCCGACCGCAGGGTTTCCAAACATTCCGGTTTCACGCCGAAATGCCGCCCGAAACACTGTTCGAAGCAATACTCCCGTTCCCAGCGGTAGAGCGCGGCGTCGAAGGGCACATGCAGATCGAACGGATGCGCCTGCAGAGCCTGCCGGGCGCGGGCATGGATGCGCGACACCTGCCGCAGCGCGGCTTCCACCAGCGGACGCCGCACGTCCCACGGATGGTTCCGGAAAGCCCAAAGATCCGCCTGCCCCAAATCCTCCATTGCGATGAGCCCCTCCCCGGCGTGATACATTGCGATCTCCGGAGCGTTCACGCCGATGCGCCGGAACAGACGGGCCACGGCCACGTAACGGTCATTTTCCGAGCTCTTTTCCCCCACATAGTGCAGCACGATCCGCGCGGGCCGCCCCGGGGTGCGCATCCGGTAGAACTTGCGGTCCGATCCCCCCTTGTCCAACGGATCCAGCTCCAGCGAGTCCGTGGCCATGGCCTGCTTGAGAAACGCCCCGATCCGCTCGCGTTCGCCGCCGTTGGGGACGGGCGCGAAGACCGACCCGGACGCCACCCCCTCCGCGATGGCATTCTCCAGAATGAGACATCGTTCGAGCCGGCTGCCGGCACGAATCTGCGATCCAGCCAGTGCCACACTGTCTGCGAGCCTCGCGTCCGCGCCGAGACGGACCCCTTCGCCCAACCAGCATGCCGCGTCGGCTCCGCTGCCGGGAGCGCCCAGGGCTTCCGGATCGGAGAGCACGGGCCACGGTTCTGGAACGGGGAAAGACGGACGCCAGCCCTGCGCCATTACTTCACGGTGAATATCCAGATACTCCGCCACCGTCCCCAAGTCCCGCCAGGCGCCATCATCGATTTCCACGCCCGCCACCGCATCCTGATCGCGGATGATGTCCAGCAGCACTGGAACGATGGATATTTTTACATTGGGAGGGATGAGACCGAAAACCCCGGGTTGGAGAATATAAATGCCCGTGAAAAGATGCGTGTCGGGCAGGCCTGTGCCGAGTTTGCCCCGGATATCCCGCACCCGTCCCGAGTCGGCATCGAGGCTTACCCGCAGGGGCCCGCCCCCCGAACGCAATGCCATCGTGACCAATGCGCCGTTGTCCCTGTGCGCGTCCAGCAACGGACCGAGCGGCAGGTCGGTGAGCACGTCGCCATTATAGACCAACAACGGCGCGTTGCCTGCGAGATCCCCGATGTTTTTGATACCACCGCCCGTCTCCAGCAACTCGGGTTCGTAGCGGAAATCAATCGGGCAGCCCCGGTAGCAGTTGTCCGGAAAAACCTTCGCGTATTCATCGGCCCGGTGATGGGTGTTCACGATCCACCGGCTCAGGCCGTCCGCAAGAAGATGGTCAAAGGCGAAGGTGATCAGCGGCTTGCCACACACCGTCACCAGGGGCTTCGGACGATCCGAGGTGAGCGGACGCAGCCGGGTGCCGAGGCCGGCCCCCAGAATGAATGCGGTGGTGGGCGTGCGATGCATCATGTGCCGGCGAGTCTGCAACAAACCAACCGGCCAGCCCTATTTGGCTTCCGCAGTGACGCCGGGGAAGTCGTCCGTGCGGAACGGCGTGAGCGGAAGCCCGGCCTTCGAGAACATGTTGCAGACGGGATTATCCGCCCAGGCGTAGCGCACCGCCACAGGGTCGGGCACGGATTCCGAGGAGACCTCGATGCGTCCATCGGGCAGGATCACAGCCTTGGCACCAACAAATTTCCGATCCGCACCGGCAACGGTGAACCCGATGGGCTCCTCCACATCGAACGGACGCCATCCATCCCGGACATGGTCGAAAGTGAGGAGAATTTTCGCGCCCTGCTTTTCCATGGACTTGTAGAGCGGACTGCGGGAGGCAAATCCGGGGAGCTTGTAGGTCTCTGTCAATGCCAACCGTGCCAGCCGTCTGGCCACGTCCTGTTTGTTTTTTGGATGAATATCCTTGCTCTCGCCCAGATCGATGATCACCGCCTGGCCGGAGTTGGGGATGGTGCCCAAACTCATCGTCTGCGCCTCGCGCAGCTCGGCCCATGCGCTTTCGGACGGCTCGTTTTTTTCCGCCATGAAATCGGCAAGCTGCACCCAATAAAATGCAAAATCGCCGATCCCCCACTCTTCCCGCCAGGTTTTGACAAGGAACGGGAACAGATCGCGGTATTGATAGGCGCGGCCCGCGTTGGTCTCGCCCTGATACCAGATCACACCGCGGATTCCATAACCGATCGAGGGATTGAGCATCCCGCAGTGGATGTTGCCGGGACGGTACTGGCCGTTCATTTGGGCATCCGGTGATTGTGGTTTCTTGGGCTCTGGCTTTCCTTCGGCCTTGGCAAGTTCCACAGCCTTCTCCCACTCGGCAACCTTGGCCGGATAGGCCGCCATGTTGGCCGGAAGATCAGACTCGATCTTTGTCCATCGCTCCAGGATCGCGTTGAAACGCCCATCGGCAGCCAGTTTGTCGCGGCGCACCCAGGCCTCGGCGGCACTGCCGCCCCAGGCGTTGTTGATGAGTCCCACGGGCACTTCAAGGATTTGGTGGATCTGCCTGCCGAAGAGATAGCCGACCGCAGAAAAATTGCCCACGTTCCCGGGGTCGCACACCTGCCAGGCGCCGTTGAAGTTCCACTGCGGCACCTGTGTGCCCACCTGGGGCACGAACAGAAGACGGATGCCGGGATACTTGGCGGAAGCCTTTTCCAGATCGGCGTCGTTTGTGTTGTCCACATTCCATTGCATGTTGGACTGGCCGGCGCACACCCAGACTTCGCCGATGAGGACATCTGAAAACGTGAGCGTGTTCTTTCCCTTTACGACCAGGATGTGCGGCCCTCCGTACTCCTGGATCGGATCGAGATGGACCGCCCAATTGCCGTTGGCATCGGTCGTGGCGGACTGCGTCTGCGCGGAGAGCGTGACCTCAACCTTCTCCCCCGGAGCGGCTTTGCCCCAGACTTTGTTGCGGATTCCCTGTTGCAGGACCATGTGGTCGCCGAACATGTGGTTCAACTCCACATCACATCGGGCGATGGAAACAAAGGACAGGCAGGCGGCGAGTGCGGGAAATAAGACGGAACGATGTTTCATTTGGGCGGCGACCATTGCATGGCGCGGCCCGGGAGGCAATCCCCAATGATACGCTTCCCGTATATCACCGGATCCACACAGGGCCGCGAGATACAACACACCGCTTGACGAACCCGCGACGCATCGGGTAAGTGTGCGATTGTCCAATCAACGAAGGTGAGGTGGCTGAGTGGTCGAAAGCAGCGCTTTGCTAAAGCGCCGTACCTCAAAAGGGTACCGTGGGTTCAAATCCCACCCTCACCGCTCTTTTTCGATCCGAAGTGGCTTCAAGCATGATTGGGTAAAAAAACCCGGGGCAAGCCTCAAGGCATTTTGGATCAGGCCCCCGCCTTGACCGGCTTGAGAAAAACAGGGCAGGCGAGGACGCTGCCCCCCCCACCCGAATCATTGCGATCCTCTGGAGGATATACAGAAACGGGGGGATTGTGTGGCGGGCGATCCCGCTCCTCCCGGAGCGGGCTACAGGCTGCTTCGATCGGATCGCCCTGACGGGAGCGCAGGGATCTGCCGATCCTAACGATTGTGGGGTTGGCACGGAGTTTTCAGGAATTCTTCGGGACAGAGTCTCAGGATTTTTTTGTCAAACCCATATCGAGAAAAAAAGTGCGTGACATCTAATCACAGACGCGATAGCTTGTCATCCATGGCCAAAATAGCACACTCCGCCATTCGTCGAAAAAAACATCGCGCAGAGCAGGTCAGAGACGCCCAGAGACGGCGGCGCGAGCGGTTGAAGTCACAAAATCTCGGCTTTTTGCAGATTATTTTGCCAGAGCAGATCCGGACCGGGCTGGAGAGAGAAGCCGATGAATCACAGAAAACACTCCAACAAATGGCGCTTATTTTGTTGGCCAGAAGCCTCGGACTTGAAAGCGGTCTCGAGTTGCTCCTCGGACGTCAGAAGACCACTTTGTCGGTCGCAGGATCCACCCAAAGAGTCAAAATCACCCGCAGAATTCCCGCTCTTCAGGACGGGGACAGTGCGGTAACGCCCCGGGCAGAATTGCCTCCTTCCGAAGAAAAAAATGATGTAACCCGCTCCGGGACATATCCGATCGGGCCAACCTCTCGGGATGTCATTGCATCTTCAGACACCTCCGACGAACCACTTCCCGATCTCCCTGGGGAAGAGATCGCATCCACCCTCGAAACGGACACACAAGAATCTGGATCTTCAGAAGTTCAAAAATCAGACCCGATTGATGACGAATCATACATTTCGAATCCTGAGAGCCTCGCCGCCATAGATGACACGTCACCACCAATCACCCCAAAGCCCGCAATTTCTCAACCCGAAGATAGTTCTGATAAAAAATCGAAAAAGAAACCGTTAACTTCTCGGCGCAAGAAGGATGAGGATCAGATGGAGTTTTTCTGATCAGGGTTTTTGGCTTCACCTTCGATCCCGACGCGGACCGCAGGAGCCGTTGGAAATGAGAAATTGAAAAATCATTCCCACACAGCGATGATGGATCCATGGCTGAAAATTCCGGACCCAAGCGTGTGTTGATTCTTTCCGCCAGTGCCGGCACCGGGCACCTGAGGGCTGCGGAGGCTCTGGAAAAGGTGTTCGAAGCCGATCCCCGCGTTGCGGAGGTCCTCAATATCGACGCGCTTCAATTCACCAACAAACTGTTCCGCGATTTCTACTCCAAGCTGTACACCACTCTGGTGAAGTCCGCTCCGGAGTTTCTCGGGTGGTGGTACGACGCCAGTGATGAACCGTGGCGCACCGACGTCGCCCGGGGCATGCTGGACCGGCTCAATACCGGGCCGCTGGTCAAACGCATCCGCAAATTCGATCCGCATATCACCGTCTGCACCCATTTCATGCCGGCCGGCATCATCTCGCATCTCAACGCCAAAGGGGAACTGGAAGCGCATCTGTCGATCGTGGTGACGGATTTTGATTTTCATGCCATGTGGTTGTCCCGTTCGTTTCACCGGTATTTTGTGGCGATTGACGAGACACGCGCGCATCTGGAAATGCTGGGACTGCCCGCGGAGCGGATCACTGTATCTGGAATTCCGATCGATCCGCTGTTTTCAGCGGCTTCGGACATGCGGACGCTACGGATGGAATTGGGATTGGATCCCGGGATGCCGGTTCTGCTGGTATCCGGCGGGGCGTTGGGAGTCGGCCCCGCCGCCACGGTGGTCAATCGTCTGCTCCTGTTAAAAACGAAGGTTCAATGTGTGGTGGTCTGCGGGAAAAGTGAGAAACTCCGGGAAGCTGTGGAATCTGTCGGGGGCATGGACCCGGCCCGGTTCCATGTTTTGGGTTACACGACACGCATGCATGACTACATGAAAGCGGCGGATCTGTTTGTGGGCAAACCCGGGGGACTCACCACCTCCGAAACCCTTGCCTGCGGATTGCCCATGGCGATTGTTTCACCAATTCCAGGTCAGGAGGAACGCAACAGCGACCACCTGCTGGAGGAGGGAATTGCCGTCAAGTGCAACGAGATGACCACTCTTCCCTACAAAATTGACCGGCTGCTGCAAACGCCGGGCAGACTGGAGCAGATGCGGCGGAATGCACTCGCATTCTCCCGCCCTGACGCCGCCCGCGTGGTGGTGGATACCCTGTTGTCGGATGATCTGCCGAGACTGGAAGTAAGCCGCAAGCTGCGCAAAGCCATTGCCGAAGCGGCAGTCGAATAATGCCCGAGCCAACCGACACCACTTTTCTCTGGGGAGTCGCCACGTCTGCCTATCAGTCGGAGGGAGGGTTCAACGGGCCCGGGGAGCCTCAGACGAACTGGGCGAAGGTGGAACGGGACGGGGAAGTGATGAAACTCGGACGCGCCGCGGATTTCCTGACACGTTATCCTGAAGATTTCGAAGCCTGCCGCTCGCTCGGTCTCAATGCATTCCGTCTCGGAGTTTCCTGGAGCCGCATCCAGCCGACGCCGGAGAATGACAAAAGCAGTCCCCCTCCCTTCGACGAAGCCGCACTCGACCACTACGGACGCGTGCTGGTCTGCTGCCTGGAAACCGGATTGCAGCCGGTGGTGACGCTGCATCACTTCGCGCACCCCGCATGGCTCGGGATCGATGCATGGTTGGACGGGGAGACCCCCGCGCTGTTCGAATCCTACGTGGCCGCCGCTGTGACCGGACTGAACCGGCGTCTGATACAGGCCGGACATGATCCTCTGCGATTGTTGATCACGATTAACGAGCCCAACATGCTCGTTCTCAACACCTACCTTGGCCATCAGTTTCCGGCGGCGGCTCCGCGTCGTGTGCGCACGTTGATCCGGGCTTATGACATGCTCATGACGGCACACGTGCGCGCCTACCGCAGGATCCACTCCATTTACCGGGAGAACCAATGGCACCCCCCCATGGTCACCCTGAACAACTATTGCAGCGACCTGTACTGGTCCGACAAAATGGCGCTCGATCTGCTGGCCCTGCGGGAGCGCGGTATTGCGCGTGATCGGATCGACACCCATATCGCGCAAAAAGCGCGCGCGTTTGAGGAGTCCTTCCGTGCGGCCCGGATCCCGTTGCACCGGGACATCCCATATTACTTCGGGACAATCCTGAAATGGATTGGAAACAGGGTCGGCAGACGGCAATTTAACGCGGAGGTTTTTCCGAACCTTCTGGATGTGTTGTATGAAGGAAGCGGGACGCGTGTTTTTGATTATTTGGGTCTGGACTATTATGATCCTTTCACCGCGCACGCCTTCCGGCTTCCCGTTTTCCGGGATCATGAATTCAAGAACAAATCATTCAGATCATGGATGATGAACAGTCTCACCAGCAAATGGTGGGACTGGCGGGTTCTTCCGCGTGGCCTGCATTTTTTTTGTGAAACCTACAGCCGTGACTTTGACAACCGACCCGTGCTTATCGCGGAGAACGGCATGGCGTTGCGGCGGCGGCCGGACAACAGTGCCGGCAAACGCCGTGATGGAATGACCCGGAGCCAGTTCTTGCGACTGCACGTGCATGAAGCGGTTCGCATTGTGCAATCCGGCGTTCCTCTCATCGGCTACCTGCACTGGTCTTTATTCGACAATTATGAGTGGGGTTCCTACACCCCGCGCTTCGGACTTTTTTCCCTCGATTATCAGCGGGGCACCGACCGGTTGCCGGAGGATCATCTGGGCGACCGGGCGGCGGAGACCTACGCCAAGCTCGTTGCGGAGGCAAAGCTCAAGATGGGAAATGCCCGGCAGGTATTTTACTGAGCAGACTCTGGGATAGGCGACACTTCGCCTATCCCAGAGTCTGCTCAGTAAACCCCGATTTTTCTGTTGGGCAAGCCCGCCCTGTGCCGCTACGGTTCGCACCCTATGCTCAGTTCAGGAATTGTCGGTCTGCCCAACGTCGGAAAATCCACCCTCTTCAATGCGGTCACCCGCGCCCGGAAAGCCGAGGCGGCGAACTACCCCTTCTGCACCATCGAACCCAACATGGGAGTCGTGACCGTGCCCGACCCCCGTCTGGACGTGCTCTCGAAAATCTCGGGCTCGCAGAAGCTCATCCCCGCCGCGATTGAGTTTGTGGATATCGCCGGCCTTGTGAAAGGCGCGAGCGAGGGGGAAGGTCTGGGTAACAAGTTCCTGAGCCATATCCGCGAAGTGGACGCCATCGTGCAGGTGGTGCGGTGCTTCGAGGACGCCGACATCCATCACGTGAGCGGCACGGTGGATCCCGTGCGGGACATCGAGGTGATCAACACCGAACTCATCCTGGCCGATCTCGCCTCCTGCCAGAAACGCGGGGATCGGCTGCAAAAACTCGTCCGGGCCGGGGACAAACAGGCCAAAGCCGAAGCGGCGCTCCTGGAGCGGCTGCTGCCGCATCTCGATTCCGGCAAACCGGCCATCACGCTGGAGCTTTCCGACCCCGAACAGAAGGTCATGAAGGAATTTTTTCTGCTCACCGCCAAACCCGTGATCTTCGCCTGCAACGTGCTGGAATCCGATCTCGGACCGGTCACACGCGGGGAAGCGGGCAGGGCGACGGATTTTGTGAAAGCAGTCCGGGAATATGTCGGCACGCATCTCGCCACCGAAGCCGTTGTGCTCAGCGCCCAGATCGAGAGCGAGCTGGTCGATCTGAGCCCGGAAGAAGCGGCGGAATATCTCACGGGGCTGGGCGTCGAGGGCAGCGGCGCGGGGGCGCTCATCCGGGCCGTCTATCATCTGCTGGGTCTGCGCACTTATCTCACGACCGGTGAGAAGGAGACCCGGGCCTGGACCATCCGGATCGGGGACAAAGCTCCGGCGGCCGCCGGCGTGATCCACTCCGATTTCGAGCGCGGATTCATCGCGGCCGAGACCGTGGCCTACGGGGATCTTGTGGCCCTGGGTTCCTTTGCCAAAGCCCGCGAGGCCGGAAAACTCCGCATCGAAGGCAAGGAATACGTCGTGCAGGACGGCGACGTGATGGAGTTCCGCTTCAACGTGTGAGCGCAAGGTCACCCGAAATACATCACAGTCCGCATTTTTGTTGTTGAAAGCAAAAAAGCTTGGATGGCCCCCATCTACCCATTCAGGAAAGGGAGAAGCCAACGACACAGATATTTTCACATCGAAAAGAAATACCTGAAGAACCAACGTAATGATACTTCGAAACGATCTACTACAAGGACATCCTCGATCGGCATGAGATCCGTGCCAAGGAAACCCTTGAGGTGTTGATGCGCCACGCCGTGGACCAGGCGGGCGATCTCTTTTCCATCTCCGCATTCAGCCAAACACTCAAAGCGCGGGGACTGGACGCCAGCAAGCGGACGCTCTCCAACTATCTTGGATACCTGGAGGACGCATTTTTTGTTATCCCATCGGAGAAATTTGCTTTCTTCCAGCGCCAACGCACGGCCAACCCGGTCAAATGCTACCTCTTTGACACGGGGTTCAAACAACTGGGCGTTTCGTTTTCTGAGAACCGGGGGAAGCTGCTCGAAAACTTGGTCGCTATTGAACTGCGGCGGCGGGGCAATGATTTTTACTACTATCGCGACCGGCATGAATGCGATTTCGTCGTGGCGGATTCTGGACGACCGGTTTCCTGCATCCAGGTCTGTTGGGAGTTGAATGAAAAAAACCGCGCCAGGGAGCTTGCAGGATTGCGAGCCGCCAGTGAGCGTCTGGGAACAAAGACCAACTTCATTCTCACCTACGACCAGACTGGCGAAGAAGCGGGAATTCCGCTCATCCCTGTTTGGCGGTGGCTCCTTGATTGGTAGCGCGGGGAGGCTGCGGCCATCGGGGTGTGGTCTCCATGGAAGAAATCATGGTTTCCGCTGCACCACGCGAAGGGCTCGAATCGCAGTTCGGACAGTATGATCTCATACAGCCCTCCCTCAATTCTTCGCCCGCCTTGGCACGGGGAGTGACGTGCAGAAGCAACGGGAAAAGGGGCGGGGGGGGCGGATTTTTCCGACTGCGCCGAATGACTCGTCAAAACGCCCGCGCTGTGTTAAAAAGGTCCGTTCATGCCCACGCTCAATTGGATCGGAAAAGAAGCCGTCGTCAATCATCATAAATGTTGCCTGACCCGAATGGCGCTAACTTAAGCAACGTTTGGGATGTTGCCCCTACAGGGCAGATGTT
>DYRR01000200.1 GCA_020718605.1 Chthoniobacter flavus
CGGGGGCGGCGATTACCGCAATCTTAACAACATGATTTACAACAACATCATCGAAAACAACCTCGGGGGCAACGCCGCGGATACGGCGACAAACCAAACTGTCTGGAACAAGGCTGAACCGGAAGAAATCAACAGCAATATCGTCGGAGGATCGCATCTGGCGGGCAATTTCTGGGGCGACTACGCGGGGGCGGATGCCAACCGGGACGGACTGGGAGACTCCCCCTACATCATCAAAGCGGCCAGCGGCAGCGACCCCGCCGTACAGGATGCGCTCCCGCTGGTCAAAATCGAACCCGGGGACATCAATGGCGACGGGCATATCGACCTTGCGGATGCGATGCTTGCGCTTCAGGCTGCGGCAGGGTTGAACCCGGCAGGCATCCGGATTGCCGCCGACGTCAACGGGGATGGCATGATCGGCGCTCCCGAAGCAATCTACATCGTCCAGCGATTGACGCAGCAACGGTAGCCCCTCCCGCATCCGGAGAGGCCATTCCGGCAACGGATGCCTCCTCCGGATGCGACCGAATTCCGCAGCCAAAAACGGTCTTCCAAAGGGTAAATAAATCGTCCGAGGAGTTTCTTTCAACAGGAGCAGAGACATCGGTGTCCGGTTCGTGCGTGAATACAAAGAAACGGAAAGGGGCGGGCCTCTATTTCCGGAGAATAGCGGCCCGCCCCCATGTTCTTTTCGTCCGTACGACAGCGCACTTCTTTTAGGTGGATGAAATTACTGTATTTTCCCTAAGTTGATGAACTGCGTCTCGCCGCTGTTGTCGTCAAGCCCGTCGTTGTCGGTGATGATCAGGGCATCGCCGCCCGGAAGCACGGCCAGACCCTCCACCTTTTCAATTATGTTGCCGCCGGGGGCCTTCAGATCGTCGATCAGATCGCGCACCAGCACCTTGCTCAAGGTATCGCCATCGACTTTACCGGTTAAATCGATTCTATAAATGCGTTTGATCCGGGCATCCGGGCCACCCTGATTATCTCTTTCCACCACAAGGAAGCGGTTGCTGCCAAGGGCGGTAATCTCCGACAAACCGACCCAGCCGCCATTCGGCGAGACGGGAAGATCCAGCGGATAGTACATGAGCTGCCATGTCTTGGCGGTAAGGTCATAGACGCCGATCCGCGGGTTGGTCTCCCCTGCCCAGGCGCGTTGCAGGGCAACGATCAGTTTTCCGCCCGATTCGGCGATCCCTTCGAGTCCGAAGCGCTGCTGGATGGCATTGAAGGCCGCCGGAAGCATGATGATCTCCTCAATCACTCCGGCGGCATTGACCTTGACGATGAGATTTCCCGTTTTCACGGGGTACTTTTTTTCGCCTACCGTCCCCGAACCCTCGGATGCCAGCCAGAATCCTCCCGCACTCGCAACGGCAATGCCCTCCACATCGAAGTTTACCGTGCCATCGGCGTTTGTCATCGCCGGCAGGTCCGTGTCGTCAAAGGCGTTTGCGTCTGCCGCGTCGGGAAGCGTTGCCGCCAGTGCCGGGATTTTTCCGCTGGGATCGGTGATCACGAGTTCCGAGGCGATCACAGGCGTTGGCGTTGTCCGGTCGATGGTGTAGATGCGGCTGCTGCGGTAGAAGGCGTCATGAACGCCGTAAACGATGTTGTCGGTTGCGCCCGCAGCCAGACCGGACATGGCGCCCCAGGGGATCGGGGTTCCGTCGGGACGGTCGGCCGACACGAGGGTGGGGTAGGCCGGAGCGGCTTTCTGGTACTGATAAATATTCACGACCGAACGAAAGCCGTCCCCGCGGGAATCTTGCTCGCTGGAAGCAATAAGCAAATTGCGTTTCGGGATAGCGATGATTCCCTCGGGCCCCAGGCCGGCGGGGAGTATCTGCTTCATCGAGGGGACTTCGGGTTTGCTCATGTCGTAAACGGTCACGGCGCTTGAACGTTCCGACACAACAAACAGGTAATCGGTTCCTTCGAAACGGCTGAATTCGACGTTTTCCGGTTCATTGCCCTTGGCGTCGGAACGGCGATCCGGGTAATGACCGATTCGGGCGACGGCGTGTTCCAACGTATTTCCGGAGTCATAAACCACGGCGCCATCCTTGCTGAAGATGGTGAACCCGCGGCTGCCCCCGTCGAGGTCGCCCTCGTTGGCCGTCGCGAAGCGCGTGGCGGACAGCCAGGTCACTCCATCCGGTTCCCTTTTGATATCGTTTTTGGAGGTCGAAAGCGTAATCAGGTTGGGGCGCTCATCGATTGTGTCGATCCTGGTCAGGTTGACCGTGCCGGCGCTGAACTGGCCGGCGACTTTCCCGGATGCCAGATCAACAAGCACGATGTGGTTGTTTTCCTGAAGCGTCACAACGGCGATGTTGTCATCGTTGATATCGACATATTCCGGTTCCGGGTCGGTGGGGTACAGGGTCGCGATTCCGGTCAAATCCACCAGCCGCGTCTTCCATGTATCGGGAGTCCCAACGGTATCGACGATGACGAGGGCGCCTGCGGGGAGCTGGGGCGGGGCGCCCGTGCCGAGTTTTTCATCCCGTTCGTTTTCGATGACGACAGCGGCATATTTGCCATCCTTGCTGACTGCGACGGAATCTGGCTGCCCCGGCAGTGCAATTTCCCGGGAGACGATCTGTTTGTCGATATCCACAACGGCCAGAATTCCTGAAGTGGCCACAAAATCCGCAGACGTGTTGACGGCTGTCAGCGCGTATTTGTCAAGCACGGC
>DYRR01000071.1 GCA_020718605.1 Chthoniobacter flavus
TTGATCGGATAGGCGTGCGCTACCTTCTGGACACCTCCGTTTATTGCCAACCTCTTCGGCAAAAACCGGTGCATTCCGCATTGCTGAAGTGGCGGAATGCCGGAGATCGCGAGTGCGGTGTTTCCGTCGTCACCATCGCGGAGGTGGAGTTTGGCCTTGAGTTGGAAAACCGGGAGGTGCGCCGTCAAAAATATGCGGACCTTTTGGAGAACCGTCTGGAGGTGTTCCAGACCTCGCTGGACGTCTGGCATAAATTTGCCCGCAGAAAGGCCCGACAACACCTTCTCGGGCAGCCAGTATCCGATCTCGATCTTCTCATCGCCTCCACCGCCGCCCTTCACCAACTCACGGTTGCCACTCTCAATACTGCCGACTTTGCACGAATTGAGGGAATTTTGTGGGAAGATTGGTCGCAGTAATGGCAAAATTCCGCTGCGACGACGCTCTGGATGTCTTCGGTGTGCATGGTATTAGAAACACGGCTGGCATGCTGCTGGTGGGATTGCTCGCCTGAAACGCGGAATGTATCCCGGTATTTTTCCGGGTTGAGACACCGGCTCAATCCCTGCCTCTTCGGATTGTTGTCATCGTCCCCAAGCATTATTTCAATCCATCCGTCACAAAACGCGGAGTCTACGGGACTCGAACCCGCAACCTCTGCCGTGACAGGGCAGCGCTCTAACCGATTGAGCTAAGACTCCTTCAAAAATGGGAGCAAAAGCTAGTCCCAGTGGAGCACAAAGGGCAACTGTTTTTTTAATAAAATATGCGTTGCGGAAAAAGGTGTGTTTCCTCCATGATCGCCCGAATGATGGCCGCACCCGTGCTGATCCGATATGCCGACCCTCGGCGCGACACAATTTTTGTGCGGGGTGCCGGCAGGATTCTGGACGACGGGTCCAAAGGGGGCGTCCGATGAATGTCCTCTTTCTTACGGTGTTTCTGAGCGTGCTGCTGGCCGCATTTTTTGTGGGCGGATTTCTGTACCATCTTGACCGGGCATCGGGGGATCCGCGCCGGGACAGTCTGCTGCCCTTCACTCCCGAGGGGCGGACAGACGGCGGGGCGCCGTCCGTCGCCCGGAAAACTCCCTCCGCCTCCAAACCTTCCGCATGAGCACCACCAAAACCACCATCGAGTACAACGACAAGGTCGTGCGCCAGTTCATGGCGGCGTCCATCATTTTCGGCCTGGTCGGCATGACTGCCGGGGTCTTGATCGCCTCGCAGTTGAGCTTCCATGTGCTCAATTTCGAGATTTCCTGGCTCACCTTCGGCCGACTGCGCCCGCTGCACACCAACGCGGCCATCTTCGCGTTTGTGGGCAACATGATGTTTGCCGGCATCTACTACTCGACCCAGCGTCTGGTGAAGGCACGGCTGGCCTCCGATTTTCTGAGCACCCTGCATTTCTGGGGCTGGCAGGCGATCATCGTGGCGGCGGCCGTCACCCTGCCCCTCGGGCTCTCGCGCGGCAAGGAATACGCGGAACTCATCTGGCCCATCAACCTCGCCGTGGTGGTGATGTGGGTGGTCTTTGCGGTGAACTTCTTCTGGACGCTCGCCCGCCGCAATGAGAAATCCCTCTACGTGGCGATCTGGTTCTACATCGCCACCATCATCACGGTGGCGATGCTGTACATCGTCAATCACCTGCAAATCCCGACAAGTTGGACGCATTCCTACCCGGTCTTCGGCGGGGTGCAGGACGGTCTGGTCCAGTGGTGGTATGGGCACAACGCCGTCGCGTTTTTTCTGACCACGCCGATTCTGGGCATCATGTACTATTACCTGCCCAAGGCGGCGGATCGGCCCGTGTACAGTTACCGGCTTTCCATCGTCCATTTCTGGTCGCTGGTCTTCATCTATATCTGGGCGGGACCGCATCACCTGCTCAATACCGCGCTGCCGGAGTGGCTGCAATCGCTGGGCATGATCTTCTCGCTCATGCTCTGGGCGCCGAGCTGGGGCGGCATGCTCAACGGTCTCCTCACGCTGCGGGGGGCTTGGCAGAAACTGCGCACCGACCCCGTGCTCAAGTTCTTCGCGGCGGGCGTCACGTTCTACGGCATGTCCACCTTTGAAGGTCCGCTGATGGCAATCAAGAGCGTGAACGCGCTGTCGCACTACACCGATTGGACCATCGGCCATGTCCACAGCGGCACGCTGGGTTGGAATGGATTCATGGCGGCGGGGATGTTCTACTGGCTGGTGCCGCGGCTTTGGGATACCAAGCTGTTCTCCAACCGCATGGCCGATCTGCATTTCTGGCTCGGGATGGTGGGCATCCTGCTCTACGTGGCCTCGATGTGGGTCTCTGGCATCACCCAGGGACTCATGCTCACTGCGGTGACCCCCGAGGGCGTGCTGGCGTATCCCAATTTCATCGACGCCCTGCTCTCCGCGCGGTTCATGCTCTACACCCGCATCGTCGGCGGTGCGCTCTATCTCGCCGGATTCCTGCTGCTGGCCTTCAATATCTTCGTATCGGTGCGCGGCAAGGCCGCTGTGAACGGCACGGTCGAAGTCGAGTCCCACGAAACTTCCCACGCCCTCCGGCCGCTCGGGATGGGTGCGGGATTTTTCAACGCCCCGGTGTTCTACTCCTTCCTGCTCGTGTTCACCGCGTGTCTGTGGGCACTGGGCAATGAAGTCGTGAGCCTGCTCGGGCTGGGTCTGCTCATCTTCTCGTGTGTGGCCGCCTATCTGCACATGGAAATGCAGGGGGCAAGCTGGAGTCTCTGGTATGAGCGGCTGCTCCATAGCTGGGTTCCCTTCACCATCCTCACTTTCGTCGCCGTCGTCGCCGGGGGGCTGATCCAGATCATTCCCACCGCGATGCTGGAACGGACGACCCAGATCGACGGAATCAAACAGAAACTTTACACCCCTCTGGAGCTTGCCGGACGCGACATCTATGTGCGGGAAGGCTGCTACAACTGCCACAGCCAGATGATCCGGCCCATCGTCGGCGAGGTGCTGCGGTACGGCGCGAGTTCGAAGCTGGGCGAGTCGATGTATGATTATCCCTTCCAATGGGGCTCCAAGCGCACCGGCCCAGACCTCGCCCGGGTCGGCACGAAGTATCCCAATCTCTGGCACTTCCAGCATTTCATGGATCCCCGCTCAATTTCGCTGGGCAGCAACATGCCCGCCTACAAATGGCTGGCCGCGCGCCCGACAGACTTCGCCGCCCTGCCCTCCAAACTCCGCGTCCAGAGAACACTCGGAGTGCCCTACCCGGAAATGACCGACGCCGAAATTCACGATCAGGCGCTCCGGCAGGGTGCTGAAATCGCGGCGGATCTCGCCAAGAACGACATCGAAATCGGGCCGGACCGGGAGATTGTCGCCCTCATTTCCTTTGTACAGAAGCTCGGAAAAGCCACCGAGATCGTCGCAGAGAAACCCGTGGCGGGCAAAAAATGACCGGACTATGAGCGAGCAAATTGTCTTTCAGAGCTGGGCCGGCGCCATCGCGGCATTTGCCTTCATTGTGAGCGCCGTGGTGATCACCGCCATGTGGATCCATGTGTGGCGTGTGCCCCCCGAGCGGCTCCGGCATCTGGAATCCCTGCCCTTCGATCCCCCCGCATCCACCGCTTCCCGAGAGGAGACCCGACCATGAGCGAGACCGACCCGCAACAGATTCCGGTCGCCCGACCGAAGCACGACATCGTGCTGCGCGACCATATCTACGACGGCATCCAGGAATACGACCAGCGCCTGCCCAACTGGTGGCTGTGGACCCTCTACGCCGCGATGATTTTTTCCTTCGCCTACTGGGCGTATTACCACCGCACCGAAATCGCCGGAACCCAGGAGACGCGGTTTCAGAAGGAAATGGCGGCCGTCATGCTCGCGGCGGCCAGCGGGGGCGCGGATCTGACCGATGACCAACTTTGGACCATGAGCAAGGATCCCACGGTCATCGCCGCCGGAAAACAGACGTATGTCACCACCTGCGCCTCCTGCCACGGCCCGGATTTGAAGGGCGGCATCGGAGTGAATCTCACCGACGCCGAGTGGATCCACGGCGGCAAACCCACCGAAATCATCAGCACGGTCAAAAACGGCGTTCTGGCAAAAGGCATGCCAACCTGGGGTCCGGTCCTGGGCCAAACCCGCATCGCCGAGGTCGCCGCATTTGTTCTCAGCCACCACTCTCCTCCGCAATAGCCCCCACACTCCCACCCGGATTGGCTGCGATCCGAAGGGGACGATTTTATGAAACCAAAAGCACCCTCGCGCGACTCCGTCACCACGATCAATGAGGACGGGTCGCGCTATATTGTGCATCCCTCCGATGTGTCCGGCCGTTTCGCGCTGCTCCGGCGGCTGGTGGGCTGGCTGCTCATCGCCGTGTATGTGCTCCTGCCGTGGATTCCCATCAATGGAGCTCCTGCGGTCTTTCTCAACGTCGCCGAGCGCAGATTCCACCTGCTCGGTCTCACCCTGGTTGCCCAGGATCTTTGGCTGCTCTTTTTCTGCATCACCGGCCTGGGCTTCACGCTGTTTTTCACCACCGCGCTGCTCGGGCGGATCTGGTGCGGGTGGGCGTGTCCGCAGACTGTGTTTCTGGATATGGTATTTCGGCGTGTCGAACGCCTCATCGACGGCGACGCCCCGGCCCGCCGCCGACTCGAAAACGCGCCATGGACACCCGCCAAGGTTTTTCAGCGGGCTCTCAAGCACGGGATATTCCTGGCGTGCTCCCTGGCGGTGGCCCACATATTCATTTCCTATTTCGTCTCGTTGCCAAAACTCTATGCGATGATGCACTCCGCACCCGCCCAGAACTGGGGGGTGTTTGTGTTTGTGATGGCACTCTCGGGCATTCTCTACTTCAATTTTGCGTGGTTCCGGGAGCAATTCTGCATCGTGATGTGCCCCTACGGACGGCTCCAATCGGCACTGGTGGATGACGACACGATCAACGTCGGCTACGACGAACGACGGGGGGAGCCCCGGGGCAAGCCCGGCTCGGCGAATGCGGGCGACTGCATCGACTGTCGCCGCTGCGTCCAGGTGTGCCCCACCGGCATCGATATCCGCCAGGGCGGTCTCCAGCTCGAATGCATCGCCTGCACCGCCTGCATCGACGCCTGCGACCAGGTTATGACGCGGCTGCATCGTCCGCGCGGCCTTGTCCGCTACGATTCCCTGTCGGCGTTCGGCGGGAAAAAACGGCGCATCCTCCGTCCCCGCACCGTCGTGTATGCCGTGCTGATGCTCATCGGCGGCTCGGTATTTTCCTTTGCCATCACCAAGGTCAAGCCGGTCACTTTTTCCATCCTCCGCATGCCTGGAGCGCCCTATTATCGCGATGGCGAAGAATTGCGGAACAATTATTTCCTGCGTCTCATCAACAAACGCGTGGAGACGGGGGCGTTTGAAATCGAGATCGTATCCTCCGAGCCCGGACTTCACATTGCGGGTGCCGATGCGAACGGGCGCCTCACGGTCGCTGTGCCGGGCAATCAGGAAATCCAGACACCGGTGGTGGCCCAGCTCCCGAAAAGCGAGTTCGACGGACAATTTGATATCCGGATGACCGTGCATGACCAGACCGGAAGCGTTCTGGTCTCGAGGACGATCCCATTCCTGGGGCCATTTCGACAGGGAAACACGCAGCGCGGGGCACCCTGATTCGCAAATATTTTATCGCAAATGGCACACAAAATCGTAGTAATAAGCCATGCAAACTCTCCTCGTCCCCCTCGACTCCAGTGTCTGTGCGCCCAAGGTGCTCGCGTGCGCGGCCATTCTCGCCCGTTCTCTCCAGGCCAGGCTTGTCCTCCTCCATGTCATTGAGCCCGCCCCTCCCGGCGTCACGGTCGAGGCCGGCATGGGCATTGTCGGCGGCATGGATATCATCCAGACCCCGCCCCAGCCCTTTGATGCCGGGCAGGAGGAAGCCTCGAAAAAGGCGCTCGAACTCCTCGCGGCCCCGCTCCGGGATGCCGGGCTCGGGGTCGAGTGTCAAATCTCCCCCGGAACTCCTGTGGATGCCATTCTCAGCCGGGCGAAAGCTCTTTCCGCAGACTATATCGTTCTCGGATCCCACGGGCACGGAGCCCTGTTCCACCTCTTCGTCGGCAGCGTCGTTACGGGCGTTCTCCAACATGGCCTGTGCCCGGTGGTGGTGGTTCCAGTGCGGGAATAATCCCCGGCGGCCCCCAGATCCTCCATGGCATTTTGATTGATTCAATGCGCGAAGGTTTTATAGTCGCGCCGACCGCATTTCACCTCCCATCCTCCGTGTTCTTCTCCGCCGATCCATGCAAACGCGCGGGCCGCAAGGTCTGGCTGATGGTGTGGGGCGCGTTCGCGCTCCTGATCGTGGTGTGGAGTTTGGTGATTGTGTTGAGCGTGAAATTTCCGGCAAAAAAGGTGAATGCCGAGCAGGAGCGCGCGTTGCTCGAAAAAGCCAAACCCTCCCCGGCGCAATGAATCTTCCTGAAATCACCGGGCCCGCCGCCGCGCTGGCCGCCGGAGCGATCACCAGCCTCCATTGCCTCGGGATGTGCGGTCCCCTCCTCTGCGTTGCATGCTCCAAGGGCGGATGCGGAGCCGACAAAAATGCGGCGGGCGCATGGACCGCTCCCGCGTACCATGGGGGAAGGCTTGTTTCCTATGCCGCAGCCGGTGCGCTGGCCGGTCTGCTGGGACGGGCGCTCGCGCCCATTTTTTCAGGATGGCTTCCGCATGCGCTGCCATGGGCGTTTGCGCTGCTTTTTGCCGTCGTTGCGCTCGGGCTGGACCAGAAATTAACCGCACCCCTAGCCTCCTCGGGCCTGTGGTCCCGGCAGTTTGCCGCCATTTTCAAACTACCGCCCTTCACGCGCGCCGGAATGCTGGGTCTTGCCTCGCCGCTGCTTCCCTGCGGCCCCCTCTATATGGTCATCGGGGTGGCGGCGCTCAGTGCCGGGCCGGGCTCTGGCGCACTGTTGGTCGGGGCGTTCGCTCTGGGCACGGTGCCGCTTCTGTGGCTCGCCCAGGCCCAGTGGTTCCGGATTCAGCACCGGTTTTCACCCGTCACTCTCGACCGGGCCAAGCGCGTGTTTGCTGCGGCTGCGGCGGTGATGCTCGTCATGCGCGGACTCAGTTCCGCCACGCCCTTCGCTCCGCACTGTCCGCTCTGTCCCCAATGAAGCCCCCGGCGGCGAACGCCTGCATCCACTGCGGCGCGCCCGTGCCCGCCAAGGCGGCGGACCCCCGTTTCTGCTGTGCCGGCTGCCAGTTCGTTTACGGACTGCTCCAGGAACGCGGGCTGGACGGTTTTTACCAAATGCGCGATCAGTCGCCCGCGCCGCCTCAGGCATCCGTGGTTTTTCATGCCAGGGATTTCCGCTGGCTCGACGGCCTCCTGCTGGTGGCGGAGACCGCGCCGGGTGCGGTGGCGGAACTCGATCTGGAACTCCAGGGCATCTCGTGCGCGGGCTGCGTCTGGCTGGTAGAACGGCTCTTTTCCGAACTGCCCGGCGCGCTCTCCGCCCGCGTGGACTCCACTGCGGGGCGCGTCTCGTTGCGCTGGGAAAAAGGGAAATGCGATGTGGCGGCGTTTGCCCGGGATTTGCAGAAGTTCGGCTATCTGCTCGGTCCCGGCGGGGTGCGATCCGATCCGCCCATGCGGGCGCTCACCCGCCGGCTTGGCGTGACCGCCGCCCTGGCGATGAACACGATGCTGTTCTCCCTTCCGCGCTATCTGGGCATCGAGACCGGCTCGGATCTGGCCCGGTTCTTCGACGCATCCTGCTTCGCGCTGGCCACCGCGAGCCTGCTGGTCGGCGGCGGCTACTTCATCCGACGAGCCTGGCGCAGCGTCCGGGCCGGCTATCTGCACATCGATCTGCCCATCGCATTGGGGCTCCTGGTGGCCTATGCGGGCAGCACGGTCGCCTGGCGCATGGACTCCCACGATTTCGCCTACTTCGATTTCGTGGCGGTGTTCGCGTTTCTTATGCTGGGCGGACGCTGGATTCAGCAGCGGGCCGTGGTGGCGAACCGCGCACAGATCCTGAGACTCGGGTTGCAGCCCGGTCCCGTCCATCGCATGGATGCCGACAGTGCCGGACGCCAGGTGCAAGCCACCGATCTCAAACGGGACGACATTTACCGGATCGCTCCCGGCGATCCCGTGCCCGTCCGCTCCCGGCTGCGGTCCGGGCGGGCTTCGATTGGCTTGAGCTGGATCAATGGCGAGCCCGAGCCGCGCCTGTTTCATGAGGGCGGCATACTGCCCTCGGGCGCAACCAACCTGGGCCCGGGCGAATTGGAACTGGAAGCACTCGAGCCCTGGCCCGACAGCCAACTCGCCCGACTCCTGCGCATCGAGGTCCGTCCCGAAGCCCGCAACCCGCTCGCGGAACGCGTCATCCGGGCCTATCTCATCGTGGTTCTGTTGCTCGCATCCGCCGGATTCTTTGTTTGGTGGCTTGCCGGGGCGGGGCTGATGTCCGGATTGCAGGTGCTCATCTCCGTGCTGGTGGTGTCCTGTCCCTGCGCTGCGGGCGTCGCCCTGCCGCTTGCCGATGAACTCGCCGTGGCGCGGCTCCGCCGCTCGGGTGTGTATGTGAAAGTTGCCGATTTCTGGCAGCGTCTGGCCCGCGTGAAAAAAATCCTTTTCGATAAAACCGGCACACTCACGCTGGAAACCCTGGCCGTGGCAAATCCCGACGCCGTGTCCGCGCTTGCGGACGAAGAACGGGCAATGCTCCTGCACCTCGTCTCCGAAAGCCTGCATCCCGTCTCCGCCTGCCTGCGCGAGACCCTTCTTGCGGCGGGCGTCAAACGTCCCGGAAACCTCCCGGCGGCACGGGAAGAAACAGGATTCGGCATTGCCTGCGTCACGCCGCCGGGGGAATGGCGGCTCGGGCGCGGAGAATGGGTCAACGACGGCGCGGAATCCACGACGGACGGGGACACCGCATTCGCCCGTGATGGCGTTTTGCTGGCGCGGTTCCGGTTTGTCGAAGCGTTGCGCCCCGATGCCGCAGAACAAATTGGAGCGCTCTCGGGCGGAGGATTTCCCGTGTATCTGCTCAGTGGCGACCGGCAGGAGAAAGTCGATGCCATGACCCGGCAGCTCGGCGTTCCGACGGCACACGGCCTCGGCGGACTCTCGCCGTCGGACAAGGCCGATTGGGTGCGTGAACATGCGGCGGAGGACGGGCTCATGATCGGGGACGGCGCGAATGACAGCCTGGCCTTCGACCGCGCCCTGGTGCGGGGAACCCCGGCGGTGGACCGCGGGTTGCTGGAGCAAAAGGCCGATTTTTATTTCCTGGGGCGGAGCCTGACCGGGGTTGGGGATTTATTCCGGGTGGCCAGGACACGCCGCCGGGCCGCGCGCACCGTGTTCGGATTTGCCCTGATCTACAACGTGGGCGCCATCGGAGCGGCGCTCGCGGGCTGGATGAATCCCCTCGTGGCCGCGATCATCATGCCGTTGAGTTCGCTTGTTTCGATCGGCCTGGTTCTGGGCGTGATGCGGTCAAAATAAGACATTTCGGGAATTTCAGGTTGCTTTTGCCTGTTCACCTCATACACTGGCCGACTCTCTATTCCCCAATGTTTCAATATCAGCCCGAAATGAAAATTTTCACCGGATCCGCCCATCGCGGTCTTGCGCAGCAGATTTGCGCCTATCTCGGCGTGCCCCTGGGGGATGCCACGGTGACAAGCTTTCCCGACGGGGAGACCTTTGTAAAAATCAACGAAAACATCCGGGGCCGCGACGTGTTCATCGTCCAGCCGACCTGCCCGCCCACGAATCAGAACCTGATGGAACTTCTCATCATGGTCGATGCCGCCACCCGCGCCAGCGCCGCCCGCACAACGGCCGTGATCCCGTTTTTCGGCTACGCCCGGCAGGACCGCAAGGATCAACCCCGGGTGCCGATCACCGCGAAACTTGTCGCCAACCTGCTCACCGCCGCCGGAGTGGACCGTGTGCTCACGATGGATCTCCACGCTCAGCAGATTCAGGGATTTTTCGATATCCCGGTCGATCACCTTTATGCATCGCCTGTGGTGATCAAGTACGTCCGCGAGAAAAACATCGAGGATCTCGTGGTGGTGTCGCCCGATGTGGGCGGATTGAAGATGGCGCAGGCCTATTCCCACGGGCTTGGCGCCAGTCTGGCCATCGTCGCAAAACGCCGCAAAAGTGCCACCGAAGTCGATGCGCTCAATGTGATTGGCGATGTCGAGGGACGCAACGTGCTCATGGTCGATGACCTCACCGAGACCGCCGGCACGCTCACCAAGGCCGCCGCCGCCCTCAAGGCCCGCGGCGCCAAGCGCATCATCGCCGGTGTATCCCACGCCGTCCTCACCGACCTCGCCGTCCAACGCCTGAGCGAGTCCCCCATCGAGACTCTCATCACCACCAACAGCACTCCCGTCCGTCAGATCGACGGATGCCCGATCAAAGTGCTCTGCATCGCCGAATTGCTCGGCGAAGGCATCAAGCGCATCCACGACGACGAGTCCGTGAGCTGCCTTTTCGATATCACCGACAACCCAAAATAAACCCGCATCCACCATGTCCAAACAAATCCGCCTCACCGCCAACCGCCGCACCGGCACCGGCCGTTCCGCCACCACCAAAGTCCGCGACACGGGCTTCGTACCCGCCGTGATCTACGGCCTGCAGGAAGCCCCCGCCAATCTCCAGGTTCCACGCCGCGAAATCTCCGCCATCCTGGCCCACGCGATCGGTGAAAACGTGCTGGTGGATGTCGTCATCGCCGAGGAAGGCGGGGCGGAAACCATCAAGCCCGCCCTCATCCAGGAGGTGCAGCATCATCCGGTCACCGGAGCCATCCTCCACCTCGACCTGCGCTCGGTGTCCATGACGGAACTGATCACCGCCTCCATCCCGGTGGAGCCGATCGGCGAGTCCGATGGCGTGAAGAATTTCGGGGGCAACCTCGACCAGCTCCTCCACGAGATCGAAGTGGAATGTCTGCCCAAAGATCTCCCGGAAATCATCCATGTGGATGTGACGGCGCTCGCCATTGGCGATTCCGTTCATATCGGCGGCCTTGTGCTGCCCGCTGGCGTCACCGCCACCATGGATCCCGAAATCACGGTCATCATGATCTCCGCGCCGCGCGTCGAAGTGGCCGAGACGACCGCCGCAGCGGCTCCCGCCGCCCCCGAGGTCATCAAGGAAAAGAAAGAACCGGCCGCCGCCGAAGCGAAAAAGTAACGGATTTCGTCGTCCGCCACCCTCCCACGTATGGCCGATCCGGTCGAGGTTGTCATTTCCCGGCTGGTGGTCGGCCTTGGCAATCCCGGGCGCGAATACGACAATACCCGCCACAATGTCGGGTTCGCCGTGCTGGATCTCCTTGCCCAACGTGCCGGGGTCTCCTTCGAATCGGCCCCGCGCTGGAAGGCTAGGGTCGCGCGCACCGATTCCGTTCATCTCCTGAAACCGCTCACGTTCATGAACCTGAGCGGGGAATCCGTGGGAGCCGCCCTGCGCTTTCACAAGTGGACCCCGTCCCAGGTCCTGATCGTGCTGGACGATACCGCCCTGCCGCCGGGACGCCTGCGGCTGCGGATCACCGGGTCCTCGGGCGGACACAACGGCCTGCAATCGGTGATCGACCATCTCGGCACCCGCGATGTGCCCCGCCTCCGGATCGGCGTGGGAAATGCCTCGCCGGGAGAGATGGTCGGGCATGTTCTGGGCCGATTCACCCGGGCCGAACTGGAGGAAATCGCCCCGGCCACCGTGTGCGCAGCGGAATTAATTGAGCATTCTTTGAAAATTGGCCTTGCCGCCGCGATGAACCTCATCAATAAAGACCGTTTACCAAAATCATGAGCAACCGTTACGAAGCATTCCTTATCCTCCGAGCCCAGGGCAGCGAAGACAGCACCAAAGAAATCATTGAACGTCTCACCGGCGAATTCACCGCCGAGGGCGCTAAAGTTGAGCAGGTCCAGCGCATGGACAAACGCCAGTTCGCCTATGCCGCTGGGGATTTGTCCTCCGGATATTACGTCAATTTCATTTTCGAAGCCGATCCCACCATCATCGATAAGTTGCTCGCAAAGTTCCGTCTCGACGAAGACGTGTACCGCCAGCATTACCAGCGCCTCCGCACCAAAAAAACCGGCGCTACCGCCGAAGCCTGAGCCCCCGCTGGGCGCGGTCAGGGGTTTTGCCCGGGCATGCGGACCTTTTCGATGAGGGTGAGCAACTCCGCCCGGCGACTGCCGGGGTCGGCCCCCAACGTGCGGCGCACGGTGGCCAGGAGATCCTCTCAGCCTCCGGGCAGAGTTCATTTGCCATCCGCCCTTTCGCGGACAAGCAAAAGCCGCCCGTTGCGAAACACCACGCCACGCATGTCCACCTTGGGGGTTGCGTAGCCCGAATCCCGTTCCAGCACTCCCCGGACGACGGCCTGGCCGACAGTCTGCATTTTATGAATACAACCCGGGAATTCAATTCACCCGGTTTCCCTTCCACTGGAGGGCTCCCAACAGCACACACGCGGACATCAGCAGAAGAACATCCCGGCCAAGAACCATCCAGCCCGAGGACAACACGGACCCGGTTTCGCCGAAACATCCACAATTCATCTCCAGTCCCCGTGCGAGTCCCTGCACAATTGCCAGGATAAAACCGCAAAGCATCGCGAGCACGGTAACCCAAGTTTCTTATTCGAAGGCCGAAATTCGGAAATTTCCGACATAATTAAG
>DYRR01000072.1 GCA_020718605.1 Chthoniobacter flavus
AACCCTTCCTCGTGTCAACGGCTTTTGAAGCAATGCGCGGACTGACCCCTTTGTGACCCTTTGCTCTTTGCTTCCGCGCAGCCCTGAAGAAAGAGGGTGGCGACCAGGATCAATGCGGTCGTTCCCGGACGGAATGGCGTGAGGGATTTCATTTGCTGCCGGGTTTGATCGCGCGAGTGTTCGCAAGATCGGGAGGCAGGTCGTTCGCCGGAAAGGTCTCCACATCCAGCACCACCAGACTCTCGAACGGACAGCCAAAATCCGGGTGCTCGCCACCGCTGCGATCCACGAGCACGCCCACTGCGGCCACAATGCCCCCGGCGGCCCGGACGATATCCACCGTCTCCTGCACGCGCCCACCGCGCGTGACCACATCCTCCGCCACAAGGAATCGCTCACCCGGTCGTATCGTAAAGCCGCGCCGCATCACGAGACGGCCCTCTTCTTTCTCCGCAAAGATATGCCGGAGCCCCAGCCAGCGGCCAACCTCATGACCCACCAGAATGCCGCCCAGAGCCGGAGAAATCACGGTCTCTGCGGGATAAGGACGGAGCTTGTCCGCAAGGCGGCGGCATACTTCCGCCGCGATGGCCGTGTGTTGGAGCACCATCGCGCATTGGAAAAACTGACGGCTGTGCAGGCCCGACCGGAGAATAAAATGTCCGTCCAACAGGGCGTTGGTGCGGCGGAACAAATCGAGGGCGGGCAGAGTCTCAATGGCATTGGAATTCATGGCACCGGAGCATGGTCCAGATGCACGCGCCAGTAAATGGCAAATGGCAACGAGCTCCGAGCCTTGCGACATAGGCCGGCAGGGCGCCCGGCTTATTCAAGACCCTTGTTCACCCATCACTCATTTGCCATTTTCCTCCCTCCCATGCGTTGTCGCAACGCAAAACAGGCGGAGGGTCGCCCCTCCGCCTGTCTGAATCCATCCGGATTGGATCGCCCGTGCCTCAGTGCCTGTGACGGCGCAGAAGCATGACAGTTGCGCCCAAGCCGACAAACATGGCCGTCGCCGGCTCGGGAACGACCGAGTAAATGGCGATCCGCTCGCTGCTGCTGGTGTTCCCATCGCCCTCAAAGCCGACGACCAGAAGATTCTGCCCGTTCGGGCTGTCGGCGGCGGAAATGAACGAGAGACTCTCCGGACGAAGAGGAGTGTTTGCGCCGTCCTGAGTGCGGACATAACCCGCAAAGAGGGGGCTGTCGGGGTCGCTCACATTGAACATAAAAATTCCATTGGTGCGCTCCATGCCGATAAATGCATAGGTCTCGCCGTCGATGACACCCAGAGTGAGACCTTCGGGTTCCGGGCCCTTGTTATCGCTGCGGCCATCCACCCAGCCGGTTGGATCGTTGAGGCTGATGTAGGTTTCAAAGAAACTTCCGGAGTCGTATGTCAGACTCAGTCCGGAGCCGGTGACCTCCCAGATCGAGAACGACCGGGTGCCGAGCATCGTGATCTGGTCGATTTTGCCGTCGGCATCGGTATCTCCGTCAATACGGGAGACATCCAGGCGTCCGAGTTCCAAAGCGGCGCGCTCGCCGGTGGCGGTGGCGGGATAATTGGTGTCAAGGATCGGGTCCATGTCATCGTTGCCACCCGTATCGCCGAATCGCGAAACATCGCGGTCGTCCCCCCGTGCGTCCCCCTCGTTGGCGGTGACCACGTAGGTTTTCCCACCGACGGAGTACGTCGCCACCGTGTCCGGCATCGGCATGCCGGCGACCGTGTCGTTGATGGCGATGCCGCCGTCTTGATCGCTGGCATCCACCACCTGGCTGATCGTGGGGAGTTCGGTCACTTTGGTCCATTTGTTGGCGGTCAGATCATATTCGGCAACGGCGTTGTTGTCCTGGAGCGACACATAGACCTTGTCGCCGATGATGGACGCATATTCCGGCTCGATGGCGTTTGGATCGGTGTTGGAAGCATTGTTAAAGTCGGGAACCGCCCCGATGAATGTGCCCGAGGTGCCCACTGCGGCGAGGTTCGAGTTCCGCAGTCCGGTGATCGTGGCACCGCCGGAGAGATTGCCCGCCGTGAAATCGGTCGTCACAGCCCCGAGGCCGGGCAGTGTGCCCAGGTTTCCGGAAGTGATGCCGCTCACATCAAAGACCGAGATCGAGCCGGGGGCGTTCGTGGGGCTCAACGCATTGAACTCCCCCTCGTTCACCACAACCAGCTTCGATCCATCGGCGGAGAAGCTGAGGCTGTCGGGATGATATCCCACACTGCTGGTTCCGATCACCGCTCCGGTAGATAGGTTGAAATAGCCGACTTTTCCGAGACTGGTCGTATTGGATGTCGGAATCAGCGCGGCCACGCCGAAACGTCCGAGTGGATCCACCGCCACACTGCTCAGCCCCGACATGTCGGCGGCAAGACCGAACGAGGTCGTGAAATCGACGGTCCCAAGCCCTGCGGGAACCGCCGGGTTGGACATGTCGAAAATATTGATCTGATAAATGCCGCCGCCGGAACTTGTCACGAACAGGCGGTCCGTGTTTTTGTCAAACGCGGCAATTTCGCCGCCACTGGTGCCGCCGCCCAGATTCGCGCTGAAATTGCTCAGCAGGGTGAATTGGGCATGGATGGATGAGAGTGCCGAACAGGCAACAAGGCTCCCGGTCAGAAGTAATTTTTTCATGGGTGTTTCAGTTCACCGCCCTTTTGGGATGGGCGTCTTTGGTTTGGGTTGTTTGCACTTGGAAAAACGGACCACACCCAAATCGGGGGAGTTTGAAATGGGTCCGTTCGATTCGATGACAGACCTGCGGGAACGGGAGAATTCCGCGCCCAATCCGTCAACGGCGGCGATGAAATCCGGACGGGCGCACCAGATCAACAACTCTTGTGTAACAATGTTGTCACTCAACAACCCGGCTCCAGACGCAAGAGACGGACCGGAGCGCAAAACAGGCGGAGGGTCGCCCCTCCGCCTGTCTGAATATATCCGGGTTGGATCTGTGCGCGCGTCAGCGTCAGCGCCTGCGGCGCAGGAGCAGCACCATGGAACCAAGACCAAAGAGCAGCACGGAGGCGGGCTCGGGGATGGCGGTTACCTGCAAGTTGTCAATTCTAAGAGTTCCTGTTGAGCTTCCCGTGGTGGCAATGTTCCAACGAATGGCAACTGAACTCACATTTTCAATTGCGGAGACGGCTGATGCGTCAAAAGACCATGCACGGAAAGTTGAATCATTGGTCATCGCGGTTGGTGCACCGACCAGATTGGTGAAGCCCGATCCCGTATCGTATTGAACTGAGATGAACGATGCCGGACCCGTAGAAGTGCTCCGATAATCGAATCGAATTGAGAGATCGGAATATCCTGTGGTGTTGAGATTTAATTGAAAATAGTTACCTCCGGTATCATTCACCCCGCTGTCCCACGCTACAGCATCCCCAGCAGTCCAGATCGTTCCGGAC
This sequence comes from Chthoniobacter flavus, assembly GCA_020718605.1. Classification (GTDB taxonomy): domain Bacteria; phylum Verrucomicrobiota; class Verrucomicrobiia; order Chthoniobacterales; family CAKUMP01; genus DYRR01. The sequence continues at coordinate 3,434 of DYRR01000072.1, forward strand.
GAATCAGTGAAAGCGGCACCGGTCTGTCCATTGGAAACAATATCCGCTCCGGATTGAACAAATGTCGGGGTTCCCGAAAGCAAGTCTTCGTTTACGGATAGATTGATTGGATCTTCATTATTGAAGCTGAAGAATACAGCCTGCCCATTTCCTACCGAGATTCCCAATACAGCGAGCGTGATAATGGCGATGAATTTTTTCATGTAACTTTCCTCCTGCGGATGATTGCAGATTTGGTTGGCGATTGGATACTGCCGGGGCGGAGCGGAGGCTCCACCTCGCGACAGAGTGATGCCTACCGGGACTTTGCTTTGTCAACAAGTTAAATTTTGTGTCAATTTTGTCACAGTCCGGGGGGTGATTTGGGTGGGCGAGAAGGGTTGCGGTCCACGGGGATTTGGTCGATAAAACCCGCAGACATGAATTTCCAATGTTTCACCGGGGGCGATCTTGAGACCAATTGCTTCCTGCTCGCCGCACCCGGGGGCGATGTTCTCATCGACGCACCCGAGGGCTGTGCCGACTGGCTGGCCCGCGAGGGTCGCCGGGTCGGGATGCTGCTGCTCACCCACGGACATTTCGATCACGTGATGGATGCCGCGAGGGTGGTGCGGGAACACAAATGCCGGACGGGATATCATGCGGACGGAATCCGGATGCTCACCGAGCCCGGTTTTTTCCGGAAGATGGGTTTTCCGTGGGATGTCGAGCCGGTGGCGGCGGATTTTCTCATCGAAGAGGGGGCGGATCAAAACTTCCTTGGCGCGGAGTTCCAGGTTCTGCATGTGCCCGGGCATTGCGTGGGCAGCCTGTGTTTTTATCATGTGCCTTCGAAATTGCTTTTTGGAGGGGATGTGCTCTTTGCGGGCGCCATCGGGCGCTGGGACCTGCCGGGAGGCAATCTCGATCAACTGCTCTCGGGCATCCGCAACAAAGTGCTGCCTCTTGGCGATGAAGTGACCGTGTGGCCCGGACACGGCCCTTCCACCACGGTCGGACGCGAGCGGCGGACCAACCCTTTTTTGGCATGAACTGCCGCCGACCAATCTGCGGGTTTGTCGTTCCCCGGGGAATGCGGATTGCGCTGTGCTGCGCAGCGGCTTTACTGATCGCGTCCATCCCGCTCCGGGGCGCTCCGATGCAGTCCATCGATCTGCCCAACGGCGATTTCGAGGAGGATTTGAAGGACTGGAAGGTCTCCGTGAAGGACTCCGGGACGGTGATGGTCCGGACCAAGTCCGCCAAGACTGGTACGCTGGGATTGCTGGTCACGGACCGGAGCGAGACGGATGCCGTGCAACTGGTTTCGGGTCCCGTGCCTGTGAAAATGGGCTGCTTTTATCGGGTCAGTTTCCAGGCGCGATTGATCGAGGGCAGTGGCTCGGGAGTTCGGCTGCGGTTTTTGGATGCCGACCGCAAGGTTCTCGAGGGAGAGCATGGTCGGGATTCCTCCGTCGAACTGCGCCAAGAGAACACCGATTGGACCAACTACACCTGCTCCGGCACTCCACCTGCGGGAAGCGTCGCCTTGCAGATCGCCATCCGCACGAACGGACGCGCGGTGGTAAAGGCCGAGTTCGACGACTTCCAGATTCTGGAGTTGCCGCCCCAGGACCAGTGAACCCTCCGGATTATATCATGCCCCCCCCTTCTTCACGCGGGTCCCGCCGTTCCTCCGGACACGGAAAAAGTGCGCACCCGCTTTTGTTCGCCCTGTTGGCCATTCTGCTGGTCTGCATGGTGCTGGCGGGCGGGTGGCTCAAGGTTCGCGCGTATCTTGCCGGAGAGGCGTTCCGAAAACTACTCTCGGACAAGACCTCCGCCGTGCTCCATGTGGAGGGAGCATACCGCCCCCTCCGTTGGAGCGGCACGGCGGCGTACTCCGACGGATATCAGGCCAGGGGATCGGGGCCGCTGGCGGAAATCGATGCGTCGATGATCCGCGCCAATCTGGAAATGGGCGCCCTTCTGGACCGCGTCTGGCGGGTGTCCGAGGTGGAGGTCGCCCGGCTTGACGCGCGGTTCGCCGCCGGTGCGGGTTTTCCCGCATCCGGTCCCGCCGCATCCGGCCCTCCCTCCGGGTCGGCGGGGGGTTGGATGCCGACACGGTTTGAGTTGGGCGAGTTGGTGGCACGGGAGGCGAATCTGAGTTGGGCGGGCGCCCATGCGATTGCCCTCAAAAAAACCCGGCTCTCGCTGCGGCCCGTGAGTGGCGGCTGGGATTTTCGCGCACAGGGTGGCACTTTCGACACCCGGATGCTGACGGACTGGACGATCCATGAAGCCCGCGCCCGGCTGCGGGGTGGCACGTTGTATCTCACGGAAACCCGGCTTCGCAAGGACGACGGAAATCTCGCGGTCACCGGAGAGATCGCGTTGTCGTCCGACACCGCCAGCCGTCTGCAATTCGAAGCCGACGGACTCGATGTCGGGCTCTTTCTGCCACCGCCCTGGGACCGCCGCCTTGCCGGGCGGCTCCACGGCAGGGCGGACCTCGTTGCCTCCGGCAAACCACCCCGGGTCGAGGGCACCCTCTCCATGCCGGAAGCCACGCTGGAAGGCGTGCCGATGCAGAAATGGATCGCGAAGTTCACCCGGACGCCGCAGTTTGAAAAACTGGTCCTGCAAACTGCGGAGGCCGATTTCCTCTGGGATGGCGGGCAGCTTGACATCCGGCGATTGCTGCTGGAGTCCGAGGGATTGCTGCGTGTGGAAGGCAGTGCCCGGGTGGCCGGCGGACGCATTGAGGGAACCCTGCAGGTGGGTGTGTCGCCCTCCAGTCTGCGCTGGATCCCCGGAGCGCAGACCCGGGTTTTCACCGAGGCGCGCGGGGCCTATGTCTGGACGCCGGTGAAGCTTTCCGGCCCCATCGAAACCCCGGTGGAAGATCTCACCCCGCGTCTTTCCGCCGCAGTGGAGGGCGAGGTGATCGACGCGGTGGGCGGCGCGGTGGAGGGTGTGGGCGGCGCGGTGAAAGGCGGAGCCAAGGGCATCCTCGACATCTTCCTGCCCAACCAATAATCCTTGTCGATCCGCCGCCTAGAAGCTTGTAATCTCCCTCTCTCATGTTCACTCCGCGTTATCTCAAACTGGCGAAACATCTGCTGCACGCCGCGCACAAGCTGGAAAAATACCGGCGCGACATTCTGCCGGCAAAAGACCACGCCGAGTTGCTCGACTCCATCCGCGTGTTGGAGACGGTGCTGGCGGGCAAACGGAACCGCCAACAGATCGGGTCGGCCTGCGAAGCCCTCGACGCCACATGCACCCGCATCGCGCCCCCGCCGAAGGATTCCGGATGGCGGGAGAACTGCGAGGTGATTCTGGTCGCGATCGCGATCGCGGTGGGCGTGCGCGCCTATTTTCTCCAACCCTTCAAAATTCCCACCGGCTCGATGCAGCCGACCCTCAACGGCATCGTCGGCGTGCCCCAGCCCGGCGCCGCGCCAAATCTTGTGCGCCAGGCTCTTGAATATGTGGTGCTCGGACGCAACTACATCGATTTTGTCTCCGCCACGGACGACAATCAGGTGCTGGAAATGCGCGAGGTGAAACGCCTCCACTTTTTCATCTTTTCGCAGTTGCGCTGCACCGATGGCCTGCACACCGTCTATGCGCCCTCCGCCACGCTGGTGCAGCACTTCGGGGTCCGTCCCGGGCGCACGTATCGCAGGGGTGAAGTGATTGCGCGGGGTTACATTGATACGGGGGATCAGGTGTTTGTGGACAAGATGAGCTATCACTTCCGCGCACCCGCCCGGTCGGATGTGTTTGTGTTCAAGACCACCGGCATCCGGCGCATCGAGGAAACGATCAATCGCGCCTTCGGCTCGCAGTTCTACATCAAGCGCCTTGTCGGACTGCCCGGCGACCGGTTGCGGGTGGATCCGCCGAACATGTTTGTGAACGGCGAGGAAGTGCGCGAGCCGATGATGCGCCGTGTGATGGAAGCGAAGAACGGGTACCGCGGCTACTCCAACAACAGCGAATCGGGCGGGCGCATCGGGCCGCGCTTCACTTATCTCGGAGCACCCGATGACGTCTTTGCCGTCCCATCGCGCGCTTATTTTGCCATGGGCGACAACAGCTTCAACAGCTCCGACAGCCGTCACTGGGGGATCGTGCCCGAGAAAAATGTGGTCGGGCGCGGCCTTCTCGTTTACTGGCCGTTCACCCGCCACTGGGGACTCATCCGCTGACGCGCGTCCGCCCCGCGCGCCCGCTCCGATCATGACCGCGCAACCCTTCCTGCTGCCCGCCGCCGCGCTTGCGGTGTATGCGGTTCTCATGGCCGTGAATCCGGCGCGGCGCGTCCTGCGGGACGGTCGCCGTTGTGTGTCCCGGTTTCCGGTGTTGTGGTTTCTTGTCATTGCAGTGCTGCATTTTTTCATGCTCTCGCTGTTGGATGCCGTGCTCACATCGGGCCTTGGTGAATCCAGTGCGCCGGCGTATGCCTGGCGCTTCGTGCATTCCTTTCTCGCAGCCTGGCTCACCGGATGGCTGCTGGCTTCCTGGGTCTGCCTCGTGGATGCTCTCGGACGCTCCGGACGGGGACCGATCCCATTTTAGCGGCATGGAAGATTCCCCCGTTCTCATCGCCCGCGGAGTCAGTTGCCGCAGGGCTCTGCGCACCGAGGGTCCCAGCGAGGTGCGGGGCGCCGACCTCACCCTGCACCGTGGCGAACTGCTGCGGCTCAGCGGCCCGGAAGGGTGCGGCAAACATCTGCTGGTTCATCTGCTGGGGTTGCTGGAACGCCCCGATGCCGGGGAAATTGAGGTGCTCGGAGAGCCCACCAGCACATGGAGCGACGCCCGGCGGGGCGGGTTCCGGAGCCGGTATTTCGGTTTTGTATTTCCCTCTCCGTATCTGCTGCCGTCCTTCTCCGTCGCGGAAAATGTGGCCATGCCGCTTTTCAAAATCGCGGGGTCCAATCCGAAGGAAGCCGGGGAAAAAACACTGCGGGTTCTCGACCGCGCCGGCCTTGTGGAGTTCGCCGACTCTCCTGCACAAGCGCTCACCATCCGGGACCAGCATTTCGTGGCGCTCGCCCGGGCCGTGATCGCGGGTCCGCGGTTTCTCTTTGCCGAGATGCCCGGCACCGGTCTGGAGCCGGACGATGCTGCGGCCCTGGGCCGGACGATCCGGGAGATCGCTCTTGAGGACGGCATCACGGTCGTGTGCAGCGGCGGGGATTTTTTGGCCGAGGGCTGGAGAATCGCCCACATGGAGAACGGATGTCCTTCCACGATGCCGCTGGGATTTTCGCTGCAATGAATCCTCCGGCCCAACACGATGCCGCCGCCATCACCGGATCGGGCGGATCGAACCTGGCCCTCGCGTTCGTCTCTTTGCCAAAGGATCGCCGGGACGATATGCGCGTGCTCTACGCCTTCTGCCGCGTGGTGGACGACATTGCCGACGATCCAACGGGACCGCCGGAAGGCAGGCGGCAAGCTCTGGGCGTGTGGAAAAACGCGCTGACAGAAAAATCATCCGGCGAATCGCCGCTTGCGCCCGCTGTTCGGGATCTCATGCGGCGGCGGGCGATCCCGCCCACACTGCTCGCGGAAATCATCGACGGCGTGGCCATGGATCTGGAACCCGTCCGTTATGCGACCTTCGGGGATCTGCGGGAGTATTGTTACAAGGTCGCCAGCGCGGTGGGCCTGGCAAGCATCGAGATATTCGGCTATCGCGATCCGGCCACCCGCGACTATGCCGTCCATCTGGGGTTGGCGCTCCAACTCACCAATATCCTGCGGGATGTCGGACGCGATTACGCCAACGGCGGCCGTATTTATCTCCCCGGGGAGGACATGGAGAAATTCGGTGTCACGGAGCAGGCCATCGCGGAAGGACGCCGGGACGGGCCTTTTCTTCAGCTCATGGAATTCGAGGCCCGGCGCGCGGAAGCCTGTTATATGGCGGCGGCGGAGTGCCTTCCGGCGCGGGATGCCTCCGCCATGGTCGCCGCAGAAATCATGCGCGGAATCTATCACGCACTGTTGGTGAAAATTCGCCGGGACGGTTTCCGGGTGTTTGAAAGATCCTACAGGCTCGGACGCATCCGGAAAATTGCAATCATCCTGGCCGCGCGATTGCGGGCCAGGATAAAAAACCCTGACTTTGGGGATTGATTCAGGGATCGAGATGAAATACGCTCGCGCTATGAAATGGAACCAATCGAAGACTGAATTGATGGAGCGTCTCCGCGACGTGTATGAGGACGGGATTGACCGGGTGCAGCGGACCACGGAGGAATTCGAGTCCCGGATGCGCGAAGAGATCGACGCACTCGGGCGGCGTGCGCGCGACACGGCGCAGCGCGGCAAGGATCGCACCATCCAAATCGGCGAAGATCTTGCCGGCCAGGCCCGGGAAAATCCCGCAGTTGCCATTCTGGCTGCGGCCGGACTGGTGCTGGCCTTGGGCGGCCTCTGGTATGCCGCATCGCGGATCCGAAGGCGCTGACCGTTTTTTACCGCCGACGCTTCATGGTCCGTATCGACATCGAGTATCAGGGCGATCTGCACTGTCGGGCGTTGCACGGCCCTTCGAAGCACTCGCTCAAGACCGACGCCCCGACCGACAACGGCGGGGAAGGGGGTTCCTTTTCCCCCACCGATCTCGTCGCCACGGCTTTCGGCACCTGTGTGGCCACCATCCTCGGGTTGCAGGCCAAAAAATCCGGGCTGGATCTCACCGGGATGCGGATCGAAGTGACCAAGGAAATGACGCCCTCCAACCCGCGCCGCATCGCCCGTCTTTCCACCGTCGTGCGCCTGCCCATCGCAATCTCCGCCGACCCCGGGCGCGCTCTTGAGCAATCCGTGGCCTCCTGTCCCGTGGGTCGGAGTCTGCATCCCGAGATTGAGAAACCGATTGCGTTTCTCTATCGGGCCGGTTAATTCCAAGGTGCGGCGTTTTCCTCCGCCGTAGTCGGAGCGAAGAATCGGTCACATCCATCGCAGTAATGATTTTCCTCATGCTAAAAAACTTCGACCCGGATATCGAACCGGGTGCCTTGGACGGGGTGCGCAGGGCCTGGGAATGGTTCATTCTTCAGGATGCGCTTACGTTTCAGATCCCGCTCTTCGGGGGAATCGCCCTCGCCGCCACTTTTTTTGTGCTGCTGGCGCGCCTGATCCTCAAACAGCAGATCCTGGATTATCCCGACGAAAAGGACCGATTTCTGGCCCGGGATACCAGCGCGAAACCCAAGCCAACCCCTTTGCTTCCCACCCAACAGCTCCCTCCCCTGCGGGCCTCGCGCAAGCGTGCCCTCTCGCCCGTGCCTCCTCTCGTGCAGGATGCGGAGCACCCGCCCCGCGGACCGCTCCGCTTTGGGAACACCACCACACAGCCCCTCCCGCACATCCGCCCGCAGCAGGGGGACGGTGGAAATTGATGCGTGCTTCCGTCGGCGCAATTTAAGCTTTGCATTTCGCGGGTGCCGCATTTTTCATGCACCCCGAATCAGCCATGAAAGTATCCGATCTGCGAGGCATTCTCCAATATGTCCCACGTTTCCGTGACCGGATCTTTGTGATCTCGATCGACGGGGTGGTGGCGGCATCGGAAAATTTTTCCAATATCCTGCTCGATCTCGCCGTGCTGCGCTCGCTGAGCATCAAGGTCGTGCTCGTCCATGGTGCCGGGGAACAAATCCGCCGGCTCGCCGGGGAGCGGGGCGTGACGCTTTCCAACCAGGACGGTACGGGCATCACCGACGAATCCACGCTGCGGGTGAGCCTGGACGCCGCCACCCGGCTTTCCATGGAAATCATGCAGGGGCTCACCTCCGTCGATCTGCGCGCGGCCCAGGCCAACTGCATCATCGCACACCCGTCGGGAATCCTCCGGGGCACGGATTATCTCCACACCGGCCGTGTCGAGCGGGTGGACACCAAGAGCCTCCAGATTTTTCTGGGCGAAGGAATCATCCCCGTGATCCCACCCTTCGGATTCGACGGCGAGGGGCGCACGTTCCGCGTGAACTCCGATTCCATCGCGATCGAGGTTGCCGAGGCGCTGCAGGCCATGAAAGTGATCTTCATGTCCGCCGACGACACACTCGACGCCGCCGGCGCCCCGCTCCACCAGCTTTCCATCGCCGAGGCCGAGGATCTTCTCAAGCGGGGCGCCGTGAAAGGCTCCAGCACCCTCGCTTCCAAGCTCGAACACGCGGCGCGCGCCTGCCGCCACGGCGTGCCGCGCGTCCACCTGCTCAATGGACAGACCGATGAGGCCCTGCTCGCGGAGCTCTTCAGCAACGAAGGCGTGGGGACCATGATCTATTCCAACGAATATCAGCAGATCCGCAAGATGTTCAAAAAAGACGTGCGTCCCGTGATGGCGCTCATCCGGCAGTCGATGAACGATGAATCCCTCGTGCGGCGCACCCGGCTGGAGATCCTGCAACAACTCGACGATTATTGGGTGCTCGAAGTGGACCGCAATATCGTCGGCTGCGTCGCATTGCATCCCTTCCCGCCCTCCGATGGCGCGGAACTCGCCTGTCTCTACGTGAGCCGCAGCCACGAGAACGAGGGGTACGGCCAGAAACTCATAACCTATATCGTGAACCTCGCCCGCGAGCGGGGTTTCAAAAATGTCTTCGCCCTGTCCACCCAGGCCTTCACCTATCTCATCCAAAAAGGCGGGTTCCGGGAGACGGGGGCCGAAACGCTCCCCGCCGCGCGGCGGGAAAAATACGAGGCCAGCGGGCGCAATTCCAAGGTGCTGGTGAAGCATCCAGCACTGTGAACCGCGCCCTGCGCGGCGGCCCCGAGCGCACCGCCGCCTGCCGCCGCAATTTTTCTTTCAATTAACCCCCATGTTCGAACAAGCCTTCAAAAACATCGATGATGTCCTCTGGAAAGACGCCGGCTGCACCAGTGAACTCGATTACACCGAGCAGACATCGTGGCTGCTCTTCCTGAAATACCTCGACGCTCTCGAACACGACAAGGCCACCGAAGCCGCCCTCGACGGTAGGAAATACTCCCACATCCTCGACAAACCCTACCGATGGGAAACGTGGGCGGCACCCAAGGGCAAGGACGGCCAGATCGACCACAACACCGCGCAGACCGGCGACGACATCCTCGCCTTCGTCAACCAGAAGCTCTTCCCCTACCTGCACGGCTTCAAGGCCAAGGCCACCGGGCCGAACACCATCGAATACAAGATCGGCGAAATCTTCGGCGAGATAAAGAACCGCATCCAGAGCGGCTACAACCTGCGCGAGATCATCGACCACATCGACG
>DYRR01000201.1 GCA_020718605.1 Chthoniobacter flavus
GGTCGAAAGGCGGGACGGTTAAATCAGGATGCCCCGGTGTGTCCAGCCTGCGCTTGGGATTTTATCGGGCAGTATCCCCGCTTTGCACATCCCGGTGTTTGTGATATCCCTCGGGCATGGCTCTATGGCGCACTGAAAAAAAAGATCTTTGGAAGGTGGGACTTGGGGCGGGCATCGCCGGGGGGCTCGTGATTGCGCTTCGCTATGCGTTGCGCCCCGCGCACAAGGAATTGTTGCCGGAGGAGATCTGTCCCGCGATTTTCGCCACGAGAGTCTTTTCCACATCCAGAGGGGAGATGGTCTATCACGAGTCGGGCTCGGGGGCTCCTCTCGTGTTTGTTCATTCCATCTGCACGGGCGCATCCTCCTACGAATGGTCCAAGGTCTATGGCCGGTTTGCCGGTTCGCACCGGGTGCTTGCGCCGGACTTGATCGGCTTCGGCGAGTCCGGAAGACCCGCCCCGGCACTTTCTCCCGCCGATCACGTGGTGGCCCTGCGGGATTTCATCAGGGGACTCTGTGGCGGCGATCCGCCGGTGATCATCGGCAGCGGTGCGGGTGCCGGTCTGGCCGTCCTGCTTGCGGCGAGCCATCCTGAAATCGTGTCCCGGCTCATCCTGTTGTTGCCGGCGGGTCCGGGTGAGTTCGGACGCCACCGTCTGCCGCCCGGTCTGAGTTTCGCGAGCAGGCTGCCGATACTCGGAAGGTTTCTTTACCGCAATTACCTTTCCCGCAGGGCCGCTGTGCGGGCGTGGTTGTGCGAATATGGATTCGCCGATGCCGGAGCGGTGACCACGGAGATGGTGGATGTGTTCACCACCTGTGCCCAGCTATCCGGAGCGGGCCATGCGGTGCGCGCGTTTCTTTCCGGCGGACTGGATTTTTCCATCGAGGGCCGACTCGGGGAGATCCGGCAGCCGGTGACATTGCTCTGGGCGGATCGGGCGGCGTTTCCACCCCGCGAATGGGCCGATAAATTCCTTGCCCGTCTCCGGGCGGGCCGCCTGGTGACGCTCGAAAATGCCGGATCACTGGCGGCGCTCGAGGCGCCCGATCAGGTCGCCCGCGTCCTTCGGGAGGAACTCAACGAAGTGTTGCGGCTGGTCGATCCCGTGTGATCCGGCAATTCCGCCTGTTATTTTTCCACTTCTGCCGATACGTTCGTTGCCATGTCGGGCGCTCCACTGGATACTCATCGGCTCACCAGGGCCGAAAAACTGGCCTACGGTGCGGGTGAGTTCGGTCCCGCCATGGCGGGCAATCTCGTTATTTTTTATCTCCTGTATTTTCTGACCAGTGTGGCCGGACTGCCCGCCGCACTGGCCGGGGTTGTTCTGCTGATCGGCAGGGTGTGGGATGCGGTCAACGATCCCCTCATCGGCTGGTTGAGCGATCATACCCGGAGCAAATGGGGGCGGCGCCTGCCCTGGATGCTTTACTCCGTGCTGCCGTGCGCGGTCGTGTTCACGCTGCACTGGTGGGTGCCGGGGGCTGGGGACGGGGTGCCGCCCGGCAAATGGACGCTGTTCTGGTATTTTGTGGCGATGACCTTTGTCTATAACGCCGTGTCCTCCGCAATCACGGTGCCGCATACCGCACTCATGCCGGAGCTTACCGAGGATTATGAGGAGCGCACGAATCTGGTGAGTTTTCGCTCGGCCTTTTCGATCCTGGGCGGGATCGGGTTCAATATCCTCGCGGTGTTGGTGTTCTCGTGGGTCCAAGACACGCGCCATCATTACCTGATTCTGGGCGGCGTGTGTTCCCTCGTCCTCGTTGTGACCGTGGTGTGGTGCGTGTTTGGGATCAAAAAGACCGTGTTGCGGCGCGAGGCGCTGCTTGCGGACCGAACCGCCGCCGCCCCCTCGCTCGGCATGGGGGCACAGATCCGGATCGTGTTCACCAACCGCCCCTTTCTTTTTGTGTGCGCGATTTTTCTGTGTTCATGGCTGGCGGTCCAGCTCACGGCCAACATTCTCATCTATTATGTGGTCAATTGCATGCGGCTGCCGGAGTCCACGTTTTCCATCGTGGCGTTGGCGGTGATGGGAACCGCGTTTGCCGTCCTGCCCGGATGGGTGTGGTTGAGTCATCGGATCGGGAAAAAGCGCGTCTATGCCGCCGGTATGGCGGTTTGGATTGTGGCACAGGGAGGACTGCTCACGCTGCAACCCGGCCAAACGGTGTTCCTTTATGTGCTGGCTGTGGCGGCGGGATTTGGAGTGTCGGTCGCCTATCTGATTCCCTGGTCCATGTTGCCCGATGTGATCGAGTATGACGAACTGCTCACCGGACAACGCCGCGAGGGCGTGTATTACGGATTCATGGTGCTGCTGCAAAAACTCGGGCTCGCCCTGGCGGTGTTTCTGGTGGGGCAGGCGCTGGGGGCCGCCGGATTTGTCTCGCGCCTGGCCGGGGAGCCCGTGCCCGAGCAGCCCGAGGCGGCGCTTGCGGCCATCCGGTTTGCCATGGGGCCACTGCCCGGCATTGCCCTTATTCTCGGACTGGTGTGCGTGTATTTCTATCCGATCACCAAGGATCGCTACGCGGAGATCGTGCGCCAGTTGGCCGGGAGAAAATTGGGTGGCAATCTCCCCAATCGTTAGGATTGGCGGATCCCTGCGCTCCCGCGCAGGGCTGCGAAGCCGCCTGTGTCCCGCTCCGGGAGGAGCGGGATCGC
>DYRR01000073.1 GCA_020718605.1 Chthoniobacter flavus
CTGACCCTCCAAAAAATGTCTGCAACGTCACTATAATTCATTGCCGGGTTAATAGTTCAGCCCTTGTAGAACAACCGTTTCGTTTCAATCCGCGCCCCTCCATTGCCCGCCGGTTGTTTCCCCCTGATCCGCGCGTAACGCCACCGAAAGGTGGTCGGCATGGTCGCGAGAGGAATTCTTGACTGTGGCCGCGGGTTTCAGTCACATGGCCCCATGACGCTGGAACTCATCGAACGGCTTTCTAGCGAGGCCGGAAAGCTGGGGTTGGAATTTCTTCTAATCGGCGGACATGCGGTGAATGCGCACGGCTATGAGCGGACGACGTTGGATTTCGACTTCATGGTTCCGTCAGCGGACTTGGATGCATGGAAGGCGGTCCTCTCCGGCCTCGGCTACCGCCCGATACACGAGACAAAAGCATTTGCGCAGTTCGAACCGGTCGATGGGGACGGGTTCCGGATCGACCTCATGCTGGTGGAAGCGCCCACATATGTAAAATTGATGGCTGGCAGCGAGGTGCGGACGTACGGAGGCTGCAAGATCCGGGTTGCGGGAGTGCTGCATCTCATCGCTTTGAAACTGCACGCGACACGCACCTGGGATCGGGCTGTGCAGGGGAAAGATTTTTATGATATTCTCAATCTTATCCGGATCAACCGGATCGACACCGGCTCGCCCGACTTTCAAGAAATCCTGAACCGCTATGCCACACCGAGTATCAAAGAGCGACTCCTCAGCGACCTCAAGCGGACTGTTTGATCTCAATCTGCCGGAGGTCGGGGCGGGGGAAGGGCCACTGCCCAACCCTGAGCCGACATTCGAGACTCAGATCGAACACGCCATGTTTTTGCTCTCGACCCGCCCGCCGGACTTTTATGAGAAACGCCTCGCGCGGATGAGCCCAGAGCCGTTCCGGCTCCCATAGATCACCGTGGATCAATCCCCCTTCCCATGTCCGGAGGCGGGGCAAAACCCCTGTATTTTCTTCCTTCAGCGGGCCGCCCACGCGGCGAGTTCCTGAAAAAGCGCCACGTCCTCTTCCGGCACGTTCGGGTGCCCGGTGGTCCTGACGAATAATTCCTTGGGAGCCGCAATGGCGTTGTACACCGCGAACTGCCCGGGGGGAGGAACCGCCGGATCGGACAGGGCCGCCGAGACAAAAGCCGGAACCCGGATGAATCGCGCCGCGGTGGCGGAATCAAAATAGGCCAGCGTCTCCAGCACCTCCGGATGATTTTCAAAATGCAGACGAACAGACTCGCCGCTTCCGCAGCAGGGAATCCGCACCCGCAACGGGTGGTTTCCGAAGCTCGGCACATCGAGATAAACGCGATGAAACCTCGCATCCCACGGCACCGCGAGCGCTCCGATTCCTCCTCCAAAACTGCCTCCAAAGTAATGCAGACACTGGGCGGCGGACGGAAACAAATCGATGAGAACCGAGGCCGCAGACCAAATCTCGGCGGCACACCCCCGGTGGATGTATGCCTCCCGACTCCCGATCCCATGCAGCACATGAGTCGCTGCCTCGGCGGGAAACTGCGGACTCCGCGACCGGTTGAAGCCGCGCGCACACGGGAAGATGGCTGCGGCAGGCGGGCCTGGAAGCCCGGGGTCCGGCCCCTCGCGTCCGCCATAACCGTGCCCAACGACAACACCCCGGGAATATTTGCCATCCGATGGCACCGTGATCCACGCTCCCGCCCGGGCACCGCCGAGGGAATCAAACTCGACCTCGTAGAAATCGAATCCAGGAACACCACCCGCGATGCGCCGCACCTCCGTCCGCAATGGGATTTGACGGGCCTCGGCAAATGTCGCGCGCCAGAATTCCTCAAAATCCGATGGCGGCTCCGGTGACGGCACCCGCAACAGCTTCTTCAATTCGAGATTCGACATGGCTTTGTATCTACCGACTCATGTCGGCCATTACGAACGGTTTTTGGAAAAGCCATCCCGCAGAACCGGGTTTGGGGATGATTGGAGCATCCGGCGGGACGCCGTATGCGGCACGCGGGACGCGTGCGCCACCCTGGAAGGCGTGAGCGTCTTGCTTCCTGGTCTGCGGGGCCGCCCCGGGACCTTCGGGCTGGTTCAGAGTCGGAAGCGGATTTCGCGGACGACTTTTTTCCCGAACCGATCCTGGAACCCCTTCAGAATTTTACTTTTCCAGACGCGATCCAGTTCGTAATGGACCGTGGGCTGGAGGACGCGCACGAGCAGCACGCCGCTTTTGAGCTGCATGGGCTGGGAATGGGCGGCCAGAAAATCGCCCACCAGACCGCGCCACGCATCCAGCACTTCGGATTCGTGCAAACGATCCGCAAGACCGAGTGCCGAAAGAACGGGCGCAAGACAGTCCCCGACCCGGCGGGCGGTTCGCGGGACCGGTGGCGGACCGTAGCCGCGCAGGCGGTCCAGAAACACGCGGCGTTCCTCGGATGTCATTGCCGGATGCCGCGCCGGCTCCGGCGCAGTGCGGGATTATTCGCCGTCGTTGCCGATGGCTTCGACCGGACAGCCGTCCATGGCCTCTTTGCAGAGACCCTCTTCCTCGTCGTTCTCGGGCTGCTTGAAAAGATAGGAGTGTCCACCGTCGTCGTTACGGGTGAAATTGGCGGGCGCGGTCTCGCGGCACAGATCACAGTCGATGCACTGGTCGTCCACGTAATATTTGCCTGCGGTGTTTTCTGGATATTTGTTTGCGGCGTCAGCCATGGTAATGGGTAGGTTGGATGTGAAGTTGGATGGAAAATCCACCCAAAAAATTACCGGGCGCATCCCACAATGCAATCCAATTTATCGCACCCGCCATGTGTATCGAAATTCCAGAGCTCGCATGGGATCCGCAGGCGCAACAGAGCCGGTCCAAGGCTCGGGGACAGGCGCGGTCCGATCCATTCCTGAAACCCGGGTCACCGACGGCATGAGTTTCCGGATTGTTTCCTGCGGTGAAAGCGGCGGATCGGTTTGGAGGCGGACTTCGCGCGTGGAAAAGCGGTTCTGGACTGCGAGGGAAATCCCATGTCCGGGAACACGGCAACGCGCCTGGAGATCGAGCGCCGGGTCGCCCGGGTGCGCGGGGTCAAAATCAATCCGCCCCCGCACCCCGTCCAGTTTTCGGGAGGGCAGGCTGAGACTGCCCTCCCGAACCGTGATGCGGCCACCGAGAACCGGCGCTTCCCCGGGACCATTCACGCGGAGATCGGCTTCCACAACCCCGAGTCCGCCCGTCACCCGCACCGGCGCAGGAGTTACGATCCGCAGATCCAGCATCCAATGCGGCGGCAGTCCGGGGTTGGATTGGAACTCCGGAAAAGAGGCCGCCGGGACAGCATCACCAAAAACGGAGTGGAAAGACAGCAGCCGAATTTCCACGGGGCGCGCGCTGACGGCTTTCACCAGGGCGAGTTCTCCGGCGAGATTCGCCGCCCCGATCGGGCCGCGGACGGTCAGAGTGGGGTCCGCAAACAGATGCAACACATCGCTGCGCATCACCGGGAGAGCTTTTCCCGCGAGAACGAGATCCAAATCCACGCCTGCTTTCCCCCCGGGCGTCAAATTGCCGGAGATCGTGAACGGAGCCGCATCCATTTCTCCCGCGAGATATTTCATCAGAATGCCGGAATCGGCCGCCTCCCACTGGGCGCTGAGATTCTCCAGGTGCCAATCCGCCCATTGCAGCGCGCCCTCCGCGAGCGTGAGCGATCCCCGGATCACAGGCTGATCCAGTGTGTTTTCGACAGTGAACGCGCCTTCCAGTTTCCCCTCAAGACGGTGGCCCTGCGGCAGGAATATCTGGAACCGGTCGAGCCGGGTCGCGGGAATGCGGGCATCGAGCCGGATCGGGCGGGTGCCATCGATCCATGGCCGCCCGTGGTCCCACAGACCTGAAAAGAGCAGGGCCAACTCGCCGTTGAGAAGAATACTGCGTCCCTCCTCCGCGTCCAAGCGCGCTTCGAAAGCGACGCCCGATCCGGTGGTGTGGGCTTTGAAACCCGCGCCGACAAATGTCGAGGAGCGTTCCCCGACCGCAATGACGGGACGTGCCACGGCTGCGGCCGCATTGAACACCGGGGCATTGGGGGACCCTGAGATGGTGGCGTCGAAATCGAGTTTGCCGGTTGTCCGGGGTGCCTGGCCGGCGATTTTCGCGAGGTCCCCGAGATCAAGTCCGCGCGCCTTGATCCATCCATCGCAGAAACCCGCGGGATCAAACGCCTTTCGCCAATCCCGGGTGTTCTGGAAGACAGGCCATGCAAAGGCCACGGACATTTTTCCCGACGCCAGTTCGGTTTTCTCCCGGACCAGGCGCACCATGCCGGTTTCCAGGCGGGTTCCAACCCAGGCGGAACCTTCCAGGCGGAGATTGCCCGAGTCGGCTGAAAACGACTTGGCGACGACCGACTCCGGAGAATAGGTGGCCGAGAGACGGATATCCACCGGGTGCTTCAAAGCGGGGGGGGGTTCCCGCGAGAGGTCCAGTCCCTCCGCCTTCAACTCGAACCCACCCGTGTGGGCAGAGATGGTGCCGTCACCGTTCCATTGCAATCTCCCGGGGCCGGCCTTTGCCAGGGCGCAGGCGACATTCTCCGGCATCCATGCCCGGTATTGCGAAAAAGCGGCGGCTTCCAAGCCCGCTTCGGCGGAGTATCGGTGCTCGCCCGTGATGTCCACCATGCCTGTGCCCCGCAGAAAATCTTTGCCCCGGGTGAACTCGGCGCGGGTCACCCGGACCTCATTCCCCGCGAGGGTGAGCGCGATACGGGCTTCTTCCAGAGTGACACCCCGAAAGGCGAGTTGATCTCCTTCGCATTCGATATTCCCGGAAAGCTCGCCCTTCCGGCCCTGGCCAAACCCTTTCAAGGTCACACGTCCGCCAAGCTCGGGCGGGTGCGACAGAAACAACCCGGCAAACGCGGCGGGATCGGGAATATCACCCGATGCTTCGAACCAGAACGATTCTTTGGGCCATTGGGAGAGCGTTGCGGGCAGGGAGGTTTCTCCGCGGGCGGTGAACCGGTTCTCTGTGTGCTGGGCGAGATCGAATTCATAGATCTGCACCCATCCCCCGGCCAGGGTCGCGGCGGCCTGCAGGCTGGAAAACTCCCGCTCACGCCAGCGGAATCCCTCGGCCTCAACCCTCGCCGCCGCCGAGGCCTCGCGCCACCGTGAGGGACGCCCGCGAAAAGTGAATCGTCCGTGCCGGATCACTCCGCGCAGCGTGGAGGATTCGCCATGGAGCAACTGTCCGAGCGGATCGAGTGCGATATCGTGAATCCACAGCGTGGCATCCAACACCGGAGAGACTGCGGTCGGGTCGGTCTCGATCCCCGCTCTGATCCACCCGCCCCCGGCACGCCACTCCGATTCCATCCAAAGCCGACCCTCAAGGAGCGCAGCGAGATCCCAGCGGAGATTGTCGATCGTGACGCCCTCGCGGAGTTGGAGGCCGCCCAGATAGAGCACCCCCTCCCTCCAGGCCGTCACCCCATGCACCCCCCCCACGTTCAGAATCCGCTCTCCCAGGGACACGCGCCCCCCCAGGCACTGCAGGATACCGGATCTTTCGGCTTCGGCATTGATCCGCAGATGCTCCATCAAAATTGCCGGACCACCCGCCGCACGGATGTCGAGATCCAGGCGGTGAATGGAAAATGCGGTGGGAATCCACCGCCGCATCGATACGCCCGGACGGGCCGCAGAGGCCGGTTGATCCTTCGGGGTCGTGGATGCCGAACCCGAGGTGGCCCGGACGGTCACCCCGTCCAAATCGACGCGGGCCAGCGGAGATCCGGCTTTTTGGAGAATCCAGGACCACCAGTCAAACGCGGTGCCGACGCGGGCAATGCGGATCTCGGCGGGTGGCTCGGGGCGACTGAGGTGAATGTCGGCAAAGTCCCATGCCCCAAGCGACCGGATATCAGTCCTGGCGACACTCAGATTCCATCCGCGCTCCGCAGCGGTCCGCACTGCGGACGCAACCAGCCAACGGCCCGGCAGCGGAGAGTTGGCCCAGAAAGCCATCAACGTCAGCAGGAACAACCCCACCACCGCGGCGACACGGAGGAAAGAATGTTTTTTCCGCAGGGATTTTTTCGACACAGAGCGGGAGATTATCAGCCCACCCGAAGTTTGCAACGCCGCACAAATCCACGAAACTGAACGGATCGCGCCCAAAATGGAAAGGAAAGTTCTCGGCAAGATGCCTCGCGGGAGATACAACCGCCTCCGAACGCGCTCCACACCGGGAGATCCCCACCTGCGGAGTTCGCTCATGCTGTCTTGTTCTGCCCACGCCGCACAAGACGGCACCCCCCACCCGCCTTTCGGAACGACCTGGCGACAAATTCAGAAACCCCAAAATTATGCATTGGCTAGATTGGACCATCGTCCTCCTCCCCGTCGTCTTTATTCTCTGGCTCGCGGTCTATTCCAAGAAATACGTGCGCGGTGTGGTGGACTTCCTCGCGGCGGGCCGCGTGGCGGGCCGTTACGTGCTCAGCGCGGGCGACATGACCTCCGGAATGGGCATCATCATGCTGGTTGCCCTGGTTGAATCCAAATACCAGGTCGGCTACGCGCTCACCTTCTGGGAGTACCTGACGATCCCCGTGGGCATCCTGATGGGGCTCACCGGTTTTTGTGTCTATCGCTTCCGCGAGACCCGCTCGCTCTCCATCGGTCAGTTTCTGGAGATGCGGTACAACCGCCCGTTCCGCATTGTGGCGGCGACGCTGCGCACCCTGTCGGAGATGGTGACCAACGCGATCGGCCCGGCCATCGCCGCCAATTTCTTCATCTATTTTCTCGGACTCCCGCACAAGTTGACGGTTTTTGGCATCGCCGTGCCGACCTTCGCCCTGCTGGTGGGTTTTGTGCTGTGCATGTGCATGGTGGTCATCTGGCCGGGCGGCCGCATCTCGCTGCTCATCACCGACTCCTTCCAGGGTCTGATGAGCTACCCGATCTTCGTCATCATCGCGGGCTATATCTACCTGCACTTCGGTTGGGGCGACGTGATCGCACCGGTGATGATGGACCGCGCACCGGGCGAAAACTTCATCAACCCCTTCGACATCGAGAAACTGCGGGACTTCAACCTCTTCGCGCTTTTCGTGTCGATCATGGGCGGCATACTGAACCGGGCCAGTTGGATCGGCAACGACACGTCCAACTGCGGGCGCACGCCGCATGAGCAAAAGATGGCGGGCATCCTCGGCACATGGCGCTCCCTGTACTCCAATCTCATGCTTCTGCTCGTGGCGGTCATGATCATTGCGCTGATGACCCACCAGAAGTTCGCGGACAAGGCCCACGACATCCGCCACCAGATCAGCCGGAAAGTCGCCGAGGAGTCCGTCGCCGACCCCGCGCTGCGGGCCCGGCTCGACGCCAACATCGCGGCCATCCCGGTGCAGCGCCACCAGATCGGCGTGGATGCGCCGCTCTCCCGCGAGAGCAACATCGACACGCCCTACATGGAAACCGCCCGCCAGACCCTGGGCACCACTCCCGAAGGCAACCTGCAGTTCCAAAAATACCGCACGCTGTACCAGCAGATGATGCTGCCGATCGCCCTAAAAAACCTGTTGCCGGTCGGCATGATGGGTCTGTTCTGCCTGTTGATGGTCATGCTCATGCTCTCGACCGACGACTCCCGCGTGTTCAACGCCTCCTCGACGATCGTGCAGGACATCATCATGCCCTTCCGCAAAACACCGTTCACCCCGAAGCAACACCTTTTCTACCTGCGCGCGACCTCCCTCTCGGTGTGCATCTTCTTCCTGGTGGTGTCGCTCTTCTTCGTTCAGCTCGACTACATCAACATGTTCACCACGATCATGACCGCGACGTGGCTGGGCGGCGCCGGCCCGATCATGATCTTCGGCCTCTACAGCCGCTTCGGCACCACCACGGGCGCTTTCTGCTCGCTCCTCTTCGGGTCGGGCCTTTCCATCGCCGGACTGTTCGTGCAGCGCAACTGGGCGGAGAGCATCCACCCCTGGCTGCACGGCCACGGTTGGGCCGAGCCCTTTGGGCGCTTTCTGGAAACCGTATCCGGTCCGTTCCATCCCTACGTCGTCTGGACGATGGATCCGGTGAAATTTCCCATCAACTCCTACGAGCTCTACTTCATCTCGATGATCACGGGCATCGTTGCCTACATTGTTGGCTCGCTCCTCACCCTCAAAACCCCCTACAACATGGACCGTCTGTTGCACCGCGGCGTGTACGACGTGGAAGGAAAAACCAAGGAGCCCTTCCGTTGGACACCGGGCAACGTGGCCAGATCGATCATCGGCATCACCTCCGAATACACCCTCGGCGACAAGATCATCGCCTGGTCGGTGGTGGGCTATGCCATCGTCTATAAGTTCGGCCTCTGCTTCGTCGGCGTACTGATCTGGAATCTCATCTCCCCCTGGCCTGCGGAATGGTGGAACCACTATTTCTTCATCACCAGCATGGTGGTGACCGGCATCATCGGGATCGTGTCCACCTTCTGGTTCCTGATCGGCGGCGTCATCGACATGCGCCGGCTGTTCAGGGACCTGGCGCTTCGTGTGGACAATCCCCTCGACAACGGCATCGTGGTCGGCCATGTGTCCCTCGCCGACAAGGCCGTCTTCGAAGCCAAGACCCACGAGAAACAGGACGATTAAGGCCCCGGCCCCATCCTCGAACCCGCCCTATCGGAACAATGATCGACGTCAAAGAACGGCCCAAAATGGTCGAGCGCGCCATGCTGGTGACGATTTGGTCGCGCCGCGACGACAGCCCCGGCGAGCACGAATCCCGGGGGTTGCTGGAGGAACTCGTCTCCCTGGTGGGCACGCTCGGGATTCCCGTCATCGAGCAGATGCTGGTGCGCGTGCCCGCCCCACAGCCGAAGTATCTTGTGGGCACGGGCAAGGCCGAAGAAATCCTCGCCGTCATCAAGGATTCGCGCATCGACTGTCTCATCTTCGACAACGCCCTTTCGCCCGCCCAACAGCGCAACTGGGAAACGCTCTCCGGAGTATGCGTGATCGACCGGCAGGAGGTCATCATCGACATCTTTGCCCGGCGCGCCCGGACCCGCGAGGCCCGCCTGCAGGTCGAGCTGGCACAGCTCGAGTATTCGCTGCCCCGGCTCAAGCGGGCCTGGACCCACCTGGACCGCCAGGCGGGCGGCATCGGCGGACGCGGCGAGGGGGAGCGCCAGATCGAGACCGACCGCCGGCTCGTGCGCAAACACATCGACAAACTCAAAGCCGAGATCGCCCATGTCCGCTCGACCCGCGCCACCCAGCGCAAGAGCCGTGAGCGCCTGCCGCTGCCCAACGCCGCCATCGTCGGCTACACCAACGCCGGCAAATCCTCGCTGCTCAAGCGGTTCACCGGCGCCGATGTGCTCATCGAGGACAAGCTCTTCGCCACGCTCGACACCACCACGCGCAAGATTCTCCTGCCCTCGGGCCAGCCGCTCCTGCTCACCGACACGGTGGGCTTCATACGCAATCTGCCCCACGATCTGGTGGACGCCTTCAAGGCCACGCTGGAGGAGGCCGTGCTGGCGGATTTTCTCATCCATGTGGTGGATGCCTCACACCCGCTGGCGCTGGAATTTTTCAACACCACCAACGAAGTGCTCGCCTCGCTCGGGGCCGATACCAAGCGGATTCTGGTCGCGCTCAACAAGATCGACCGCATCGACACGCCGGGCCGGTTCGAAGTGCTCCGGCACCAGTTTCCGGGCGCGGTGTTTGTTTCCGTACACGAGCGGACCGGCCTCCCGGATCTCGAGCGGGCCATGGGCGACATGCTTGCCGACCGCATCGTCTCGGGCAGCTTTCTCCTGCCGCCCGACCGTCACGACCTGCTTGCGCTCCTCCATCGCCATGGCAAGGTGTTCGAGTCCGCGTATCGCGACGACGGCATCTTTCTGCGTGCCACTTTTCCCCCGAAACTGCTGGCAATCCTTGAGCCGTTCCGCGCACCCATGGGAGCCCATCCGTGAAGCCGCTCGACCAGACGCTGCGCACGGTCTTTGGCTACGATTCGTTCCGTCCGCTCCAGCGCGAGATCATCGAAACCGGGCTCGCCGGGAACGACGCCTTCGCGCTGCTGCCCACCGGGGGCGGCAAATCGCTGTGCTTCCAACTGCCCGCCCTGCACCGCAAGGGTCTCACAGTCGTGGTCTCCCCCCTCATCGCCCTGATGAAGGATCAGGTGGACCAGTTGCGGGTGAGCGGTGTTGCGGCGACGTTCCTCAATTCCAGCCTCGGCGTAAAGGAGACGAAGGAGCGCCTCGCCGACCTGCACCGCGGCAAGTATCGGTTGCTCTACGCGGCCCCCGAGCGCCTGCTGATGGATCATTGGCGGGAAAATCTCTTGAGATGGAACGTGGAAGCCATCGCCATCGATGAGGCGCATTGCGTCTCGGAATGGGGTCACGATTTCCGTCCGGAATACCGTCGGCTGGCCGAACTGCGCGACATCCTGCCCGACGCCCCCGTGCTGGCGCTCACCGCCACCGCGACGGCCCGGGTGCGGGAGGATATCGTCCGGTATCTGCGGCTGCGCGACCCGCGTATATTTGTCGCCAGCTTCAACCGGCCCAATCTTTTCTACCGGGTCCTGCCGAAAGACCAGCCGCTGCGCCAGATCCAGGAGTTTCTGCGCAGGCGCCCCGAGGATCCCGGCATCGTGTATTGCGCCACGCGCGCCTCTGCGGACCGCCTCGCGGAATCACTCTCGGCGAAGGGTATTCCGGCGCTCCCCTATCACGCGGGGCTCACGGCCAAGGAGCGCTCCGCACATCAGGAACGGTTTCTGCGGGACGAAGCCCGGGTGATCTGCGGCACGATCGCTTTCGGCATGGGCATCAACAAACCCAACGTCCGCTGGGTCATCCATCACGATCTGCCCAAGAATATCGAGGGCTACTATCAGGAGACCGGACGCGCTGGACGGGACGGACTGCCCGCCGACTGCCTGCTGCTGCTCAGCGCGGGGGATGTCGCAAAGCAGCGCCATTTCATCGGCGAGATCACCGATCCCTCCGAACGCGCCATCGCGGAACGCCAACTCCGGCAGATGCTGCATTACGCCGAGGGCTCGGCCTGCCGCCGCAGCGAACTGCTCGCTTATTTCGGGGAAAAATATCCGGGCGACAATTGTGGCGCGTGCGACAACTGCAACGAGCCCCGCTCGACCTACGACGGCACGGTGCCGGCACAGAAATTTCTCTCCTGCATCGCCCGAGTCCGCCAGGGCGGCGGATTCGGGGTCGGCCTCAATCACATCATCGAAATTCTCACCGGAGCGGACACGGAAAAAATCCGCCGACGCCGACACGACCGGCTCTCCACGTTCGGCATCGGCCGCGATCTGCCCCGTCCAGAGTGGGCGGCGATCGGGCGGGAACTGCAGCGCATGGGCCTTGTCCGGCAGTCGGAGGGGGAATATCCCGTGCTGGAACTCACCGCAGGGGGGGTGGACGCATTGAGGAGCCGCCAACGCATCGGCCTCACCAGGCCGATTGCGCCCGCCCCGGGCACGCGCCCGAAGGCCGATCGCGGCGAGGTCGAGTGCGACGAGGCGCTTTTCGAAGAACTCAAGCGCCTGCGCAAACGTCTCGCCGACGAACGCGGCGTGCCCGCGTATGTGATTTTTGGCGATGTGACACTGCGGCACATGGCCCGCCAATACCCGGCCACGCCCGAGGAAATGGCGCGGGTGTTCGGCGTCGGCGAACGCAAGCTCGCCGAGTTTGGCCAGATCTTCTCACTCGCCGTGGGCCGCTGGCTGGCGACCCAGCCGCGGCTCACGTTCGATTGACCGCCAGAATCACTACGATCCTCCGGAGGATGCGAGCGGTCCCGCTCCTCCCGGAGCGGGCTACAGGAAACGGACCGCTTCGTAGCCCTGTGCGGGAGCGCAGGGATCAGGAAACGGCGGCGCGGACTTCGGCCAGATGACCGGAGGATCCGAGCAGCACGTTGCGGCTGGCGATGAATTTCGCGTACTCCTCGATGAAAATTTTGCCCGGAGGACGGAAATCGAATTCGCCCGGCTTGTCGCGGAAGAACTCGCGGTGCACGCGCGTCCAGACCAGGCGCCCGTCGGTGTCGATGTTGATCTTGGTCACACCCAGCTTGGCGGCGGGCAGATATTCGTTCACATCCACACCCATGCTGTCCTTGATCGTGCCGCCGGCGGCATTGATGCGGTCCACCTCCTCTTTCGGGACGGACGAGGAGCCGTGCATGACCAGAGGGAATCCAGGCAGAAGTGCCTTGATTTTTTCCAGCACGTCGAAGTGGAGCGACTGACGGCCCTTGAACTTGAAGGCACCGTGCGAGGTGCCGATGGCGCAGGCCAGGGAATCACAGCCCGTGGCTTTCACAAAGGCATCCGCTTCGGCGGGATCGGTGAGGCAGGCGTTGCCTTCCTCGACCTTGATGTCCTCCTCGACGCCGCCCAGCATGCCCAGTTCGGCTTCCACCGAGATGCCCTTGGCATGGGCGCGGTCCACGACGCGCTTGGTGATTTCCACATTCTTGTCGAAGGGATCGTGCGAGGCGTCGATCATCACCGAGCTGTAAAAGCCCGAGTCGATGCAGTCGTAGCAGGTCTGCTCGTCGCCGTGATCCAAATGTACAGCA
>DYRR01000004.1 GCA_020718605.1 Chthoniobacter flavus
CCTACATCCGCGCCTTCCACAGGATTTTCCGCTGTCCGCCCCAGGAATACCGCAGGGCACGCCTCGACGAGACCGGTAAACGCGAAAGATAAAAGGTGCCGGGCCTGCAATCCCCCTCTCCCTCCCGCGCGAGAGGGCGAGGAAAAGTTCTCCATATGAAAAAGATCAACCAATCCGAAATCAACGACGTCGCGTGGCGCGCCTGCGACACTTTCCGGGGCGTCGTCGATGCCGAAAATTATCGGAACTACATCCTCGTGATGCTCTTCTGGAAATACATGTCCGACTGGCAAAGCTGCTCGCGCCGAAGAAGGCTCAGACCATCTGCGACCCCTCCTGCGGCTCCGGCTCCTTGCTCATCAAAGTCGGCCGTCAGGCCGATGAGCGGGACTTCGCCCTCTTCGGCCAGGAGATGAATGGCACCACCCATGCCCTCTGCCGCATGAACATGTTCCTGCACGGCATGGACA
Organism: Chthoniobacter flavus; assembly: GCA_020718605.1. Taxonomy (GTDB): domain Bacteria; phylum Verrucomicrobiota; class Verrucomicrobiia; order Chthoniobacterales; family CAKUMP01; genus DYRR01. The sequence continues at coordinate 471 of DYRR01000004.1, forward strand.
ACTTCCGCATCGAGTGGGGAGACACCCTGCGGAATCCCCGCCTCACCGAGCACGACCAGATCATGAGGAAAATTTACTGGAGGCCGTCATCGGCCTGTCGGCCAATCTCTTCTTCGGCACCGGCATCCCCGCCGCCATTCTGATCTTCAATAAAGCCCGGACCACGGGCGATGTTCTCTTCATCGACGCCTCCCGTGAGTATAGGGAGGCCAAGAACCAGAACATCCTCACCGACGAGCACGTCCAGAAGATCGTGAGCACCTACGCGGCCTTCCAGATCGTGGAAAAATACGCCTACCGCGCCATCCCGCAGGAGATCGCCGACAACGACTTCAACCTCAATATCCCCCGCTACGTCGATACCTTCGAAGAAGAGGCCGAGATTGACCTGATTTCATCTCCTTCGAACGTCTTCGAAAAACTCAAGCGTGTAAACGAACACGGCTCTGAAACATGGTCTGCCCGTGAGTTGGCAAAAATCCTCGAATACTCGGAATTCCGCCACTTCCTGCCTGTCATCGCCAAAGCCAGGGAAGCCTGTGAGAAGAGCGGACACAAGATCCAGGACCATTTCGAGGAAATGCTCGATATGGTCGAAATCGGCTCCGGTGCCCAGCGCCCGGTGGAGAACTGGCTCCTCTCCCGCTACGCCTGCTACCTTGTCATTCAGAATGCGGACCCGTCAAAACCACTCGTTGCTTTGGGGCAGACCTACTTTGCTGTTCAGACCCGCCGCCAGGAGCTGACCGATGCCGATGCCGTCAAGGAGGAAAAGATGCGCCTCCTGCTGCGGGATGAGATGCTGGGACAAGCGTGACAGGAATCGACCGGCCAGCCGCAACCCACGAAGTTGGCGTGCTGAAGGTGAGTGCCATTTCACAGGGAAAGTTTAAGAAGTTCGAGCCGGTGTCCGAGGGTGCCCGTCGTCCGGTGACGCGGTACCTGAGCCGTGCCCTGCTAAAGAGCATCCGCCATACCGAGTTGCACGACTTGCGGAATCCGTTCCCAGAGGTCCTGAACGATTTGTCCTGTGACGACTACTACGGCGTGGTGGCCGAGCTGCACGATGCGCTGGAGCTTTACAGCAGCCTCGAAGGCAAGTTCGACGCTGAAGATCTGGAAGACACGATTAATCGCCCACATCCTTTTATGAGGCGGTTTTCAACGACAGCGTCCTGAACAATCCGTTTGTGCCGGCCGGCGTGGCCCCTGTGGACGCGCAGCACCTGCGCGAGGTGGCCCACGCGACGCCGGTCCAGCAGGGCCGGGGCGGCAACATCATCCACGTCAACTTTTCCGACGAAAAGGAGCCCGCCGCAAAGGCGGTCGGAGAATAGCGGATACCCCTGTCAGGCCAGGGCCTTCAAGGCCAGGCGGACGAGGTCTTCGCTGGCGACGGTCGGGTCGGCCTGTGCGGCGGCGGATTTTACGGCTTTGTGTGCTTCCACCTGTTTGTAGCCCAGGGAGATGAGCGCCAGTACGGCGTCGTTGATGTGCCGGTCGGCTTCACTCGGGGCATGGGCGGCACTGGCGGCCTCCCACGCGGCGGCCACCCCCACTTTGTCCTTGAGCTCCAGCACGACGCGTTCTGCGGTCTTTTTTCCGAGCCCGCTTATTTTGGAAAGGGACGCGACATCGGAATCCACCACGCATCCTTTGAAGCGGGTGACGGTCATGCCGCTGAGCACGGCCAGGGCGAGTTTGGGACCGACGCCGCTCACATGGTTGACGAGCAGGCGGAACAGGTCGCGTTCCTCGGTCGAGGCAAATCCGTAGAGGATGTGGGCGTCCTCGCGCACGGCGAGATGGGTGAGGAGCTTGACCTGGCCGCCCGGCGCGGGCAGTTTGTCGAACGTGGAAAGCGGGATCAGCACCCGATAACCGATGCCGCCGACCTGCACCACCACCTGGGTGGGCCATGCTTCCGCCAGAATACCGTCGAGAAACGCGATCATTTGACGCACCATGTCCGAAACAATAAAAAACATCAATCGCGCAGTGCGCCCCTCGGGGCGGCTTCGGGCACGTCTCCTTGTTGCCTGTGTTCTGCTGGTTGTGCGCATGGATGCGCGGGCCCAGCAACCCAGGGTGGAAATCCCAACCTGGCTGGACCCCGACCGCTGGTGTCTGCAAATGCAGCCCGGATTCCTGCGCCCGCCGGTCTTTCGAAAAATCCCCGGCGCCAAAACCACGGTGGTCGCGGCCGGCACCCTGGGAAGTGAAGGCGGGCCGCGGGACCTTGCGGCGGCGGAGTTCCGCACTCTTGGAGTGGATTGGGCCGGTTTTTCAGCGCGGGCGGGTGTCAATGCCGATGCGTTGCTGGCACAGATCGAGCCGGAATTTTTCCGGGACAAACACGGTTCCATCACGCACGCCCGGCTCCAATCCGACAAACCCTTTGCGGCATTGGTGGTGTTTGCGCCCGGATTCGGCCGGCGGTTTGAGGACACTCTGGGTCCCGATCCGCTCGTGGCGGTGCCCAACCGGTCCACCGTGTTTGTGTTTCCCAGGCTTGCGGGACCGCACGAGGCATTCGGGGAGACCGTACTGTCGTTGTATAAAAACTCGGCCTATCCGGCCAGCCTGGAAATTTTCGAATGGCAACCAGAAGGCTTGCGGGCGATGGGCACTTATGGCGATGATTGAGGCTCCATGAAATTTCTATTGTCCGCTCTGGTCCTTCTCGCCACCTGTCCCCTGTGCGCCGGGGCACCGCCCGCCCCGGGCAGCGTGATTTTCATCCATCCCGACGGAAGCGGTCTGGGAATGTGGAACGCCCTGCGCATCCATCGCCATGGACCGGATGGCATGACCGAATGGGACAAACTCCCCCGCACCGCCTTCTATCGCGGACATCTCCGGGACAGCCTCGGGGCCACCTCCCATGCCGGCGCCACCATTCATGCCTACGGCGTGAAAGTTCAGCGCGATTCCTTCGGCAAGGACGGCAAAAAATCCCTTCAAAGTGCTTCCGGGTTCGACGGAAGTCTCATGCACGAAGCCATCGCGCGCGGTCTGCCGGTGGGCATGGTGCAGAGCGGGCACCTTGCCGAGCCCGGCACGGCGGCATTCCTGGCCCGGGTGGACCAGCGCAAGGAGGAGCAGGAGATCGTGCGCCAACTCATCGAGAGCGGGGCCGATGTGATCCTCGGCGGGGGCGAAGTGCTGTTTCTTCCCGAAGGCGTGCCGGGCCGCCATGGAAAACCCGGGGTGCGCGGGGACGGACTCGATCTGTTTGCCAGGGCGCGCGAACTCGGATACCGGGTGGTTTTCAACAGGGATGAGCTTGCCGCCCTTCCCGACGATGCCGGCAAAGTGCTGGGCGTCTTCGCTTCCGGGCACACCTTCAACGACGTTTCCGAGGAGGAACTCGTCCGCTGCGGGCAAGTTCCCTACCCGGCGGAAATGCCCACACTGGCGGAGATGACAACCGCCGCGCTGCGGTTGCTGGCCGCCCGGAACAAGCCGTTTTTTCTCGTGGTCGAGGAGGAGGGAACCGACAACTTTGCAAACACCCAGAATGCATCGGGCACGCTCGAAGCGCTGGCCCGGGCCGATGCCGCCATCGGAGTGGCCCGCGCGTTTGTGGAAAAGCATCCGCGCACCCTCATGGCCACCGCAGCGGACAGCGACGCCTCGGGTTTCTGTCTTCTCGACGCGGCGTCCTGGCTTGGGACCGCGAAAAAACTTGGCCAGCCGGAAGTGTTGCCCGCCGTCACGGATCTCGGCGCCCCGTTCGATGGCAGGGCGGGAGCGGGTGGCGAACCGTTCGTATCCGGTCCCGACAAGAACGGGCGGACCTTCCCCTTTGGCATCGCGTGGACGACCGGACTGGACAACTTCGGCGCGGTCGTTTCACGCGCCGGGGGTTACCGTTCGGAGGAATGGCCCGTCCATCTCGACAACACCGCCCTGTTCGGCATTTTTCGCGCGACCCTTTTTGGGGAGTGACTTGGCCGCTCCCGCCGTTCCATCTGCGGCGTCTTCCGACACAAACCCCGGATTTTATTCATCAAAGTGGCCCCGCTCACCCTGCTTTGGATCCTGTTTGCCGTGATTGTCGTCGTGGTGTCGGCCCTCGATCTTTTCGTGATCACCCACCGGCACTCACCGGTCGGGGTGGCATCGGCGCTGCGATGGACCGGGTTGTGGGTGACAGTGGCGCTGGGTTTCGGGGCGCTCGTCTATCTGCTCCATCCGCGCGGACACGAACTGGCCATGCTCTATGTCGCGGGCTACCTCACGGAATACTCCCTGTCGGTGGACAACCTTTTCGTGTTCATTCTCATTTTCTCGCTCATGGGAGTTCACGAAGAGGCCCAACCCAAACTCATCAAACTCGGGATCTATCTCTCCATTGTCCTGCGCATCCTTTTTATTCTGTTCGGCATCGCGCTCATTCACCAGTTCCACTGGCTGATCTATCTTTTCGGTCTGCTGCTCATCTGGACCGCCTGGAAAATGCTCGTGGCGGATGAAAACGAGCAGGTCAGGCCCGAGAACAATATTTTCCACAAACTGGCGTCGAAATTTCTCCCGATCCACGAAGTCCCACCGGAGAGCCGCCGCCTGGCCATCCGGCACGGGGGCCGCTGGTACGTCACCCCGCTCTTTCTGGTCTTTCTTGTCATCGGCAGCACCGACATTCTTTTCGCCCTCGACTCGATCCCGGCGATCATGGGCATCAGTCAGGATCCTTTTGTGGTCCTCACGTCCAACATCTTTGCGGTGCTCGGGCTCAACTCGTTGTTTTTCGCGCTCCGGGGGGTCATGGGCATGTTCAAGTTCCTCAAGCACGGGGTCAGCGTGATCCTGTTCTTCATCGGGGCAAAAATGATTGCCGGGGCCTGCCATCCCGTTGAAGAATGGTTCAAGCAGCACGCGTTTGTTTCACTCGTCGTTATTGCAACCGTGCTGATTGTTTCCATCATCCTTTCCATCTGGCACACCCGCACCTATCCCACCCCTCCCAATCATGAATAACCTTACATTTGGCCTCACCATGCTGGTCGTCGGCATGGGCGGCACCCTGGCCACTCTGCTTTTGATCACGGTTTTGATCCGTGTGCTGGTGGCGTGTTTTCCGGTCCGCCCCGAACATCCGGATGGCGGAAAATGATCGAGACAATGCTGCAAGCGATGGAGTCCCTGTTTGAGGGCGTCCGGTTTCTGGGCACGCAGGGTCTTCCCAATGTGATCATGATCGCCGTGGCCGGAATCATGTTCTGGCTCGCGGCCGGAAAGGGCGTCGAGCCGCTTCTCCTGCTGCCGATCGCCTTCGGCTGTCTGCTGGTGAATCTTCCGCTCAGCGAGGTGATGGCCGCCGATGGCGTGTTGAAAACGCTCTACGATTTCGGGATCGGCAATGAGCTGTTCCCCCTGCTGATTTTTGTCGGCATCGGGTCGATGACCGATTTTACCCCACTCCTGGCCAACCCGCGCCTGCTGCTGTTCGGCGCGGCCGGTCAGCTCGGGATCTTCATCACGCTCATGCTGGCCCTGGCGCTGGGCTTTTCCAAGGAAGAGGCGGTATCCGTGGCGGCGATCGGCGCCTGTGACGGGCCGACCGTCATTTACGTGTCCAACATGTTCGCCGGCCTGGACAAAATTCCGACCGCAATGGTCGGGGCGCTGGCCGTGGCCGCATACTCCTACATGGCACTCGTGCCCGTGATCCAGCCGCCCATCATGCGGCTGCTCACCACGCGCAGGGAGAGGGAGGTGAAGATGCCCAGCCCGAAGGGTCAGATCTCCCGAACGGCACTCATCGCGTTCCCCATTGTGGTGACGATTCTCACCGGTATCGTGGCTCCCAAGGGGCTTCCTTTGATGGGGATGATCATGCTCGGCAACTTCATGAAAATGACCGGGGTGGTTCCCCGGCTCTCGCACGCCGCCGAGAATGAGATCGCCAACATCGCCACCCTTTTCCTGGGACTGGCCATCGGTGGCACCATGGCGGGGTCGCAGTTTTTGACGCGCGAAACGCTGATGGTGTTCGGGTTGGGGCTGGTCGCGATCACCATCGACACTGTGGGGGGCGTCCTGCTTGGAAAAATCTGGTATCTTCTTTCGGGAGGAAAAGTGAACCCGCTGGTGGGGGCGTCCGGCATTTCGGCATATCCGATGGCGGCCCGGCTCGTGCAAAGCGAGGGGCAGCGCTGGAACAAGCAGAACTTCCTGCTCATGCACGCCATGGCCGCCAATACCGGCGGCCAGATCGGCTCGGTGATGGCCGCCGCCATCATGCTTTCGATCCTCAAGGGAATGGGAATCATCTGAGCGCACCCCGCACGGAACACAGGGCCTCCAAAAAAGTCCGGTGCGACTTCGGCTTTTCAAACACGTTTTTCTCTGGTTCAATGCGGGTTCTCTCATGAAAAAGAAACCGGCAGCACCCAAACAATCCCCCAAGAAAATCAACCCGGCTCCCGCCGCCTGGCGCGAGTTTTCCTCGCCCATTGTGGACGGCCCCGACCGGGCGCCCAGCCGGGCAATGCTGTATCCCGTGGGGTTCAACCGGGCCGATTTCAAAAAACCGCAGGTCGGTATCGCCTCGACCTGGAGCATGGTGACCCCCTGCAACATGCATATCGACAAGCTCGCGCTGGAAAGTGCGGCGGGGGCGGATGGGGCCGGCGGCAAGGCGGTGATCTTCAACACGATCACGGTGTCGGACGGCATCTCGATGGGCACGGAAGGCATGAAATACTCGCTCGTCTCGCGCGAGGTCATCGCGGACTCCATCGAGACGGTGGCCGGTGGCGAGGGATTCGACGGATTGGTCGCCATCGGCGGGTGTGACAAGAATATGCCGGGCAGTCTCATGGCCATCGCCCGCCTCAACCGCCCCGCAGTGTTTGTCTATGGCGGCACGATTCTTCCGGGCTGTCTTACCGGAGTGATTGCGGGCCAAAAACTCGCAAAAGAAAAAGAGGACGCACTCCGCAAACGCAAGCTGGACATTGTGTCGGTGTTCGAGGCGGTGGGCGCCCATGCCGCCGGAAAAATCGGCGATGCCGAACTCGCCGTGATTGAGGAAAACTCCATCCCGGGCGCGGGTTCCTGCGGCGGCATGTACACCGCCAACACCATGGCATCCGCCATTGAGGCGATGGGCATGAGCCTGCCCGGATCTTCGGCACAGAACGCCATCTCGCCCGAGAAACATGAGGACGCGCGCCGGGCCGGCAGGGCCGTGCTCGCCCTGCTCAAGAAGGGCATCCATCCGCGGGACATCATGACCCGCGAGGCATTTGAAAACGCCATCACGGTGGTGATTGCCCTGGGCGGATCGACCAACGCCGTGCTGCATTTGCTGGCCATCGCCCATGCGGCGGAGGTGAGGCTCTCCATCGACGACTTCACCCGGATCGGCCGCCGCGTTCCGGTGTTGTGCGACTTGAAACCCAGCGGACGTTTTTTCATGTCGGAGATGGTGTCCATCGGCGGGATCCAGCCGCTCATGAAAACCCTGCTCGCCGAAGGGTTGCTGCACGGCGACTGCCTCACCGTGACGGGACGCACGCTCCGGCAGAATCTCGTCCGGGTGAAACCCTACCCCGCCGGACAGGAAATCGTGCGCCCCTTCCGTGACCCGATCAAGGCCGACAGCCATCTGGTGATTCTCAAGGGCAACCTGGCTCCGGAAGGTGCCGTGGCAAAAATCTCCGGCAAAGAGGGGCTGCGCTTCCGCGGCAAAGCCCGGGTGTTCAATTCCGAGGAGCTTGCGATGAAGGCCATTCTCGACGGGATCGTGGTCAAGGGCGACGTGATCGTAATCCGCTACGAGGGCCCCGAAGGCGGTCCCGGCATGCGGGAAATGCTGGGACCCACCTCCGCCGTGATGGGCAAAGGCCTCGGCAAGGACGTCGCGCTCATCACCGACGGACGATTCTCGGGCGGCAGCCACGGATTTGTGGTGGGACACATCACCCCCGAGGCATTCTGCGGCGGATTGTTGGCACTCGTGAAAAACGGCGATCCCATCACGATCGACGCGAGCCGGCGCCGCATCGATTTGGATCTGCCCGCCACCGAGATAAAGAAACGCGCCGCCGCATGGAAGCGACCCGCTCCGCGCTACCGCCGGGGCGTGCTCGCAAAGTTTGCAAAACTCACGCGGTCCGCCTCCGAGGGCGCCGTCACCGACGCCGGGCTTTGAGAATTCCCACGGTGCGCGGGTTTGACAGACCCCGCAGCATTCACTAGCCTGCCGTCCCACAGTCGTCCCGCCCGACTGCACCGCTTCTCCCCACCTCCCTCCTTCATACCGTGGCCCACAACGACGACTACATTTTAGATATCCTGCTGGATGCGGGACTGGCAACCCGCTCGCAAATCGAACACGCCCGCGCGGGTGCCACCGCCAACCACCGGAGTGCGGTGGAGCAGATCGTGGTGGATGGCGTGCTCTCCCAGGAGGATGTTTCCCGGACGCTCGCCGCGCATTCGAGCATGGATTTTGTGGATCTCTCGCAGGTGAGCGTCTCCCCCGAGATCATCGCCACGATGCCCGTCGAGTTCGCGCGGCGATACCGGGTGGTCCCCGTCGCCAACACCGAGGCGGGGTTGGTGGTCGCAATCAGCGATCCGCTCAACTTCGAAACGCTCGACAGTCTCCGATTCCTGCTCAAACGCGAAGTGGAGCTGGTCTGCGCCACCGAGGATCAGATCAAGGCCGCCCTCATCAAGTACTACGGGTCTGCGGACGACGCCGCCGACGAGTTGATGAAGCAGCTCGGCGGGGACATCGATCTCGGCAGCGTCCATTTGGGTGCGGAGGGACAGGCCGAGGGAGACTCCGCCGACGCACCCATCATCAAGATGGTGTCCTCCATGATCCTCGAAGCGCACCGGCTCCGGGCGAGTGACATCCACATCGAACCGCTCGAGAACCGGTTGCGCGTCCGGTTCCGCATCGACGGTGTGATGCAGGAAATGCAGAACCCTCCCAAGAAACTGCAGTCCGCCATCGTGAGCCGCATCAAGATCATGACCGGCTCGATGTCGATCGCCGAAAAGCGCCTGCCCCAGGACGGACGCATCCAGGTGAAGATGGGCAAGAACGCGGTCGATCTGCGTGTCTCCACCATTCCGTGCACGCACGGCGAGAGCGTGGTGATGCGTATCCTCGACAAGACTTCTCTCATGATCGGCATGTCGGAGCTGGGATTCCTGAGCGATGACCAGGAGATTTTCGAACGGCTGGTGGCGCTGCCCGACGGCATCCTGCTGGTCACCGGCCCCACCGGCTCGGGCAAGACCACCACGCTCTACGCCTGCCTCAATTACATCAACAAACCCGACCGCAAAATCATCACGGTGGAGGATCCCGTGGAATATCAGATGACCGGCATCAACCAGGTGCAGGTGCTCCCCGAAATCGGCATGGATTTCCCGCGCGCCCTGCGGTCCATCCTGCGCCAGGCGCCCAACATCATCATGATCGGTGAAATCCGCGATGCAGAGACGGCGAACATCGCCATCAACGCCAGTCTCACCGGTCACCTTGTGCTGAGCACCCTCCACACCAACGACGCCCCGAGCGCCGTGGCCCGCCTCGTGGACATCGGGGTGCAGCCCTTCCTGGTCTCCAGCTCGATCCGCGCGATCATGGCCCAGCGTCTCGTCCGCAAAAACTGCGCGAACTGCCGCGCACCGCACGAGATGAACGAAAGCGAACTATCCGCGCTCAACATCGATCCCTCCCAGACCCAGCTCGTGAATGTGATGAAGGGAACCGGATGCGAACTGTGCCGACGCACCGGATACAAGGGACGCATGGGTATTTTCGAGATATTCCTGGTGGACGACGAGGTGCGGCGCATGGTCAATGAGCGCTCCTCCACAATTCAGCTCCGCGAGCGCGCCCGCCAGCTTGGCATGCGCACTCTGCGGGAGGACGGCGTCCGCAAAGTTCTCTCGGGACTTACCACACCGGATGAAGTGATCACCTCCACGATGTCCGACGCCAACTGATCCCTATGAACGCAAAACAAGTGCTAGATCTTTTCGTGGACCAGGGGATCGTTCACCCCGATCAGGTGGACGACATCCAGCAGGAGATGAGCAACACCGGCAAGAGCATCGTCCAGGTGCTCATCGATTTCGAGTTCATCACCGAGGACCAGTTCTATCATGTGATCGCGCAGGCACTCGCCTCCGAGGTGATCGACATCCGCGAGTTCGAGCCGTCCGCCGAGCTGCTCAAGGAGATTCCCGGCGGTCTGGCCCGGCTGCATCAGGCACTTCCGATCGGATCCGTGGATGGCGTCCTGCAGATCGCGCTCGCGGATCCGCTCAATCCGCAGACCGCCGAGGACCTGAGGTTTGCGCTGGGCAAGGACATTCAGGTGCTCATCGCTCCGACCTATCAGGTTGAAGAGGCCGTGGGCAAATACTACGGAGCCGACACCACCAGCATGGACGACATCCTCGCCCAGCTTGGGGGCGCGGAACTCGAATTCGGAGGGGGCGACCAGAGCGACACGCAGAATGTCGAGGCCGAGGCCAATGCGACCCCCATTGTCCGGTTTGTCGATCTCATCCTCTACCAGGCCATCCAGGACCGCGCGAGTGACATCCATTTCGAGCCGTTTGAGAATGAGTTCAAAATCCGCTACCGGGTCGATGGCGCGCTCTACGAGATGGCGCCCCCCCCGCGGCATCTCGCGCTGCCGGTGATCTCGCGCGTGAAGGTGATGAGCAATCTGAACATCGCCGAGCGCCGCCTGCCCCAGGACGGGCGCATCCAGAAAGTCATTGCCGGGCGTCCGGTGGACCTTCGTGTCTCCACGCTGCCCACGCAGTTCGGCGAGAGCGTGGTGCTGCGCGTGCTCGATCGTTCCACGGTGAATCTCGATCTCGAAACGCTCGGGATGCCGGAGTACATCTACAGCTACATCCTGCACACCATCGAGAAACCCAACGGCATCTTCATCGTCACGGGCCCCACGGGATCGGGAAAGACCACCACGCTCTACTCCTGTCTGCGCAAGATCAACACGATCGATTCCAAGCTTCTCACCGCCGAAGACCCGGTCGAATACGACATCGAGGGCATCATGCAGGTGCCGGTCAACGACGCCATCGGGCTCACGTTCGGCCGGGCTCTGCGCGCCTTCCTGCGCCAGGACCCCGACCGGATCATGGTGGGGGAAACACGCGACCTCGAAACGGCGCAGATTTCCATCCAGGCATCGCTCACCGGCCATCTGGTCTTCACCACGCTCCACACCAACGACGCCCCCGGTGCGGTGACCCGCCTCATCGACATGGGCACCGAACCGTTCCTGATCTCCGCCGCCCTCGAAGCCGTGCTTGGCCAGCGGCTCATCCGCAAGATCTGCGACAACTGCCGCACCGCCTACGAGCCCAGCGAGGCGCTGCTCTCGCAGCTCGGGCTTTCCCCGCACGAGATCGGAGAGAAACATTTCTACTACGGCAAAGGCTGCGACGCCTGCAACCATACGGGATACAAGGGGCGCAAGGGCATTTACGAACTGCTGGACATCACCGACCCCCTGCGCGAACTCATCAACCAGCGCGCACCCTCTCTGGTGCTCCGCCAGAAAGCCATTGAGCTCGGCATGGTGACCCTGCGCGACGACGGCCTGCGCAATATCTACGAGGGTGACACCACGATCGAGGAAGTGCTCAAATATACCTGAGCGCTCCAGCCACCCCAGGTTGCGGGTGCGCTTGCATATTCTCACGGGGAAAGCTTTACTGTGTGATCCATCGAGTCATGAAAAAAATATTGCCTTTGCTTGCAATCCTCGCACCCATGGTTCTGTCCGCCCAGGAGCCGGGACCAAAACCCGCGGGAGACCTCCCTCCTTTCACCACCGTCTGGGAAATTATCCTGTCGGGCGGCTGGGTGATGATTCCACTCGGGGGGTTGTCCTTTATCGCGGTCACGCTCATCCTGGTGTACCTTTTCACGCTCCGTCGCAGTGCGGCGGTGACCTCCCACTACAAACACACCGCCGAGACCCTGCTTCGCAAAGGGGATTTCGCCGGGCTCATCGCCATTTCCAACCGCCACGGCGAGGCCCTGGCGCGCGTGGTGCAGCGGACCCTGGAGTTTTTGCAGCACAATCCCCGGACCAACTTCCGCCTGCTGCGCGAGATCGCCGAGACCGAGGGGGCGCGGCGCGCCGCAGGATTTCATCAGCAGATCACCTATCTGGCCGATGTGGGGTCCATCGCGCCGATGGTCGGGCTTTTTGGCACGGTGGTGGGTATGATCCAAAGCTTCTCGGTGCTGGCCGGCGATGTGGCGGCCAGTCGGCCCATGATGCTGGCCGAGGGTGTGTCGGTGGCGCTCATCACCACGGCGGCGGGTCTTCTCATCGGCATTCCTTCGCTGGCCTTCCACGCCTACTTCCGGGGGCGCGTGGGCACGCTCATCTCCGATCTCGAATCCGCTTCCACCGACATGCTGGCGCTCATTGCGCTGCATTTTCAGGATGCCGGTGCGACCGCCCCAGAGCCGGGGCGTGCCACGGGGAATGAGCGCGGGAAGGCTTCGTCGGTGAGGGTGTCCTCCCCGCTTTTTGACGATGATTTTTGAGGCCGGTCTATGAACTTCACCCGGCACATCAAATCCCACACCGCCGAGCTGCCCATCGCTCCGATGATCGATGTGGTGTTTCTGCTGCTTATTTTCTTTATTGTCACCTGGAACTTCGCGCGCTGGGAGACCGAGTTGGACGTGACGGTGCCCGCCGCAAAAGAAGGCAAGGAAAGCCGGCACTCCGTGGGGGAGATTATCGTGAATGTGAAATCCGACGGCGCCATCGTGGTGAACCGGCAAACCCTCTCCGACGCGCAGCTTCTGGATAAACTCATCAGCATCGCCAAACTTTATCCCGACCAGGCGGTCATCCTGCGCGGGGATGAAAACGTCGGCTACAGCCATATCGTGGGCGTGCTGGATATCTGTCGGCAGGCCAATATCTGGAACATTCTCTTCGCCACCGCCCGCCCCGAAGACGTTCACCGATGAATTGCCCCCGTCGCGTCCTCGCGCTTCTATTCTGCGGTCTTCCTCTGGTTCCCGTTTTTTTGTCCGGGCAGATCCCCGCCGGAGCGGAGCCCGAGGTGCGGCGCGCAATTCCAGTGGAGCCTCCCATGGCCCCCGCTGTGGCCGTTCTCCCCGCAGCCACACCCAGCCCCACTCCGGAGGGCCCCCGCACGGCGCCGGCGGTTCCTTTCGACGCACCGATTCCGGCACCCCCGCCGGGGTCCGCAGCCGCGCAGGGCGAGCCCGCCGATCCCGGAATCCGGATGGCTCCCGGTGCCGGCGTTTCCATGACCCCGGAGCAGGCGCAGTTTGAAAGCGCCAACCGGCAGTATGCCCGCAAGGCGTTTGAGTTTGCCGCTTCGGAGTACGAAGCCTATCTGCAAATGTTCCGCGCCGGGGCTTATCGCCAGGCCGCGCTGTTCCGTCTGGGGGAGTGCTTCCGCGCCATGGGGAACACCAACAACGCCCGCCAAATTTATGAGAGGCTGCTGGCAGAATTTCAGACCGGCGAGTTTGTGGGGCCCACCGCCTACCGCCTTGCCGAGATGTATTTCTCCACGGCCAACTATCGCGCGGCCCTGCCGCTCTACGAAACCGCCTCCCGCCGGTTGACGGACCCCGCCGTCCGTCTTGCCTGCACCTATCGCGAGGCGCGCTGTCTGGAACTCCTGGATCGCCCGGAATCCGCCCGGGCGGCCTACCGCGCCGTGCTGGCTGAGAAAGGCGACAATCCCTATCGAGACGCCTCGCTGCTTTCCATGGCCGGGATTTCGGAAAAAACGGACCGTCCGCGCGAAGCGCTTGAAGCCTATGTGAGCCTTGCCAACTCGGGCAACAAGCCGGCACTGCGCTGCGAAGCTGCGGTGAAGGGTGGGGTGGTGGCCGCCAAGCTCGGGAATACGGACCGCGCCCGGTCTCTGTATTCCATGGCGCTGGGATTCAAGGAGGCCGGGGCCTGGGCCGGCCTGGCCAGGCTGGGATTGCTGCGCCTCTCCTACGAGGAAGGCGACTACCAGAAAGTGCTCGATGCCTTCGGCGAAACGGTGGACGCCTTTCCGGAAGACGCCCGGGCCGAGGCCCTGCTCATCGCGGCAAACACTCGGCGGCAGCTCGGCAAGCACACCGAGGCCGGCGCGGACTACGACGCCATCATCACCCGCTATCCCGGATCGCCCCAGGCGGAGGAAGCGGCCTTTCAGAGGTTGGTGAGCCTTTACAGCCTGGGCGGAACCGATATTCCCACGCGAATAGACGAGTTCCTGGCCGGGAATCCGCCCGCCCGCCAGGCCGACCAGGCGCGTCTGCTCAAGGCCGAGTATTTCTACAAAGAAGGCCAGTTCGGCCCCGCTGCGGATGTCTATGAGACACTCCCCGAGTCGTCGCTTTCGGCCCCGTTCAAAGCCGACGCTCTCTTCAAGCTGGGCTGGTGCCGGGGACAGACGGGACAGAACGACAAGGCGATCGCCGCGTTCACCGCGTTCCTGGACAAACATTCCGTTCACCCGCTGGCAGCATCCGCGCTGGCCCGGCGCGGACTCGCCTCCCAGCAGTCCGGAGATTTTGCCTCAGCGCTCGCGGATTTCAGCACCGTGATAGAGAAACATCCCAAGGCCAAGGAACGCGAAATCGCGCTCCAGCAAAAAGCACTCATCCTCGGCCAGCGCAAGGATAACGCGGGCATGGCGGATACCTTTGCCAGACTGCTGGCGGACTATCCCAAATCCGCCGCCGCCGCCCAGGCCAACTATTGGATCGGCTGGGTGCGCTTTGAGGACAAGAAATATCGGGACGCCGTCCCGCCTCTCACGAAAGCCCGCACGGCCGATGAAGCCGGATATTTTGACCGCGCCACCCTGCGCATCACGCTGGCGCTTTATTATCTCGAGGACCGGGACGCCTGTGCCCGGGAAGCCGATCTTTATCTCTCCCGCAAAACTCCGATCGCCCTTCCCTCCGACATTCTCCACTGGCTCGGGGCGGAATACCTCGGCGCTGGGCAGTATGCCGCCGCCGGCAAATATCTCACCGTTCTGGCGGAGCGAGAAAATCCCTCCCCTCCGCCGGAGGATACCTGGCTGTTGCTGGGCCGGGCGCGGATCGGCCTGTCGCAATGGGAGGATGCGTTCGCGGCATTAAAAACCTATCTTGGCAAAGCCCAATCTCCACAGGATCAGGCATCCGGCTATCTCGTCCTGGCCCAGGCCCAGATCGAAGCCGGGCGGTTCGGGGACGCCGAAGCCTCCGTCGAGACACTGCTTCGGCTGCGTCCGGAAGGCAGACTGAATGCGGAGGGCCGACTTCTCAACGGTGAGATTCTCTTTGCCCGTGGCCGGTATGAGGATGCCGCCAAGGCAT
Organism: Chthoniobacter flavus; assembly: GCA_020718605.1. Taxonomy (GTDB): domain Bacteria; phylum Verrucomicrobiota; class Verrucomicrobiia; order Chthoniobacterales; family CAKUMP01; genus DYRR01. Next base: position 15,856 of record DYRR01000004.1, read on the forward strand.
TCCTGAGCGTGTCGGTGCTTCACGACGATCCGAAGATCACCCCGCGCGCCATCGAACGGGCTGTCGCCGCGTACACAAAGTCCGGCGATACCGCCGAGGCCGCCAAACTTTTCAACCAACTGCGCACCCGCTTTCCAGAATACAAATTCTCCGTTGTGGCTCCGTGAGGCGTTGCAGCGGGGGCGCCGCTTCGAATCCGGGTGGTGTCACAAGGCTTCTATTTTATACAAGGCGGCTTTCGGGACGCGTTTCCACAGGGTTTCCCCGTATGCCCAGGGGCGGGTGCTTTCGGGATAGAGGGCCGTTTCGCGCTCCCCCCAGAAAACATGGGTTGCGCCAAGCCTCCGCGCCGCCTGACCCCATCCCTCCCGGCCGTTCATGAGTGTGTCGAGGTCGCGAGTGGGTGCCGCATAGGGCAGGCCATGTCCCAACAAATGGCCGTTGTATGCCATGGCCATCTTTCTGCCCAGCAGATAGGCCGGGTGATCATGCACCGGTGCCGTGGCAAGACGGGTTTCGCGCGGCAATTTTGCGAGCAGATGGCGGGCCTCGTCCAGTTCCTGGCGGTTGGCAATCGTGACGGCCGGAGCCCGCAATCCGCCAAAAAGCGACACGGCACCGGAGAAAAACAGCGCGATCAGCACCGCGCTCCTCCAGGCGGGATGCCATCCGGCCAGTGTCGTTCCCAGCACGGGAAGAATCCCGAGCCATGCCCAGATCATGAGTTTGGTGTTGTCCCAAAGCCACGGGGCAAATCCGAAAAAGCAGCACGCCAGAAACAACAGCGCACAGGGCCAAACCCACGCGCGGGCTTCCGCATCGCGGCGTGTGGACCAGACCAACCAGGTGCCGAGAGGCAGCGAGATTCCGAAGTTCACCGTCCAAAACCAAAACACATTCTCCTCCGTCCGCATCCAGCCCGGAGCCCAGCGGACCGCGCCCGCCCCCGAGAATCCGTCGGTGACCAGCCAGAACAGCCCCACCATCGGAGGCAGCGCCGGCAGGAGCGAGCGGGCGATTTCTTTTCGTTTCCCGGCGGGGCCGAAACACAGCCAGGACCCCGCCAATCCGACCAGAAACAGAACCGAGTGTCCGTGAAACAGCGGCATGGCGACCAGCAGCAGCACTTCGACCCATCGTGGGAGCGGTCGTGTCGTGGGTGCGCCGCCCGGGCGAAGGCGTTCCCTCCACGAGCACAGGAGAAGCAGACCGGCGGGCAGCGCGAACAACAAACCGCGCTGGGTGACGACCATGGAGAGAAATAGATTTTTCCAAGCCACAGCCCCCTGAAAATCCCGCAGGCCTATGCCGGAGAAAATGGCGAATCCCGCCAGACCACCCGCGAACAACAATCCGGCCAGCCCGAGTGCTCCCGCCCACCGCAGCAAGGTCTGGTGAAGGCAGAACATCGCGAGGAGTCCCACCCATATCAGGGGTCGCTCCAATCCGGCTCCCGCAAGCAGCAGGGCCGTATTGAGAAGATCCGAGCCGAACGGGTAATGGATGCCGCCCCCGGCGAGCAGGGGGTTGTCGGGCCAGAACGCGCCGCCGGCGAGATGCCGGATATAATTCATGTGCTTGGGAAGATCCCCGAGATTGTTGGCCGACTGCACCTTGATTGCGGTGCCCGATGTGAAGACCAGAAAAAAGAAACTCCGCCAAACCGCGAATGCGAACACGGCGGACATTCCCCATTGCCAGGGACCACGCGGGATCGTGAGCCAGGGTTCATGTCGCCAAGTTGAGGCGGGCAGTGCCGATACCATCGCGCCGACGGCAAGTGAAGCCCACGCCACGGGAGCGGAAAAAACTCCGGCGGCAAGGCCCAGCCCGGTTGCTGCAAGTCCAAACGCGGCGGTGCCGACGGTGAGAGAGGCGGCGAGTCTCATTCTGGAGGGGGATTCACTCCAGTTCCGCCTCGAGGGTGTCGAGGTATTGGGAGATCGGATCGTTGCGCGGCGCGGCGCGGCGGGCATCGGCCTTCCTGGCGGTTTGCATATAGGTGTCGAACGCCCCGCTGCGAACCCCCACCTGGGTGGCTTCGACCCAGTTCATGTGATCCACGATATGCTCCGAGAGTCCGTCGATTTGTTTGCGGAGCTGTTCCGCTTCCCGCATTTTTTTGACCGCAGGCCGGTCTTTGCCCGCTGCGAGCTGGCGCACCGCATCCATGTAGGCATCGGTCACCGGGCGGTAAATGGGATTGGCATTGAGTCCCAGCCTGGCGAATCCCGAGGCGACTCCCTCCAGTGCCTCCGCGCGTCCGGCCGACTTGGTCTGACCCGGAAGTCCGGCGAGTTCCATCTCCCGGGTGCCGCCGTCCGCCTGGGGTATCCGGAGCATCAGCAACTCCTCCAGTGCCTTGCGGGTGCGGTCGATGGAAAGCATTCCGCCCACATCCGCAGAGGCGAGTTTGGCGAGCGCGAGGGACCACCATTTCTCGATCCCGTCCGGGCCGCCGGAGGAGGGAAAGGCGGTTTCGAGCGCCGGAAGATCCTGCGTGGCGGGATCGAGCCGGGCCGTGACATAGCGGGGAATTCCAGACTGACCCCCGGGCAGGTCGAGCAGGGCCCGGACCAGGGCCGCCGCGTACGCACACCGGATTCGATGGGACATGCCTTCAAGGAACCAGGCGGGAGTTTCCAGAAATGCCGCCAATGGAGGCATGGACCCCGCGCGGAGGAGGCTCTCAAAAACGTCGGATTTTTCCCTGCCCTGTTCCAGATCATACAGGGTCGCCAACCCGGTCACCAGCCAGGCGGGCGGCTGGCCATACGGGGCACCGGCGAGGATTTGGGGCGAGTCGCGCAAGGCCATTTCCAGAAGCACGGCGCGGAGGACTTCCTCCGAGACCGAGACGGGGCGGTCGGTCTTGCCTGCGATCAAGTCGAGTTGGATCTTGGCTCCGGCCTCGGTGGTGAACAGCATGAGGCGGGCGGGTTCCTGCCGGGGGTGCGCGGTGGATGCAGGCTGAACCTGGATCACCACGGGCGTCCTCCATCGGTCGGGCATCCGCAGTTTTCCGAGCAGCCATTGCTTGGTCTCGTCGGCAACCGATGCGATCGCGCCGCGCCACTGGGGATCGGTCCCGTACACCACAAATTGTTTCGAGGAACTCACCGTTTTGTCGCCCAGACCCGGCGCGGCGGTTGCAACACCCGCACAAAGGAGCACGGCCGGGACTATTCCGGCGGAAATGAGACGCCGGTATAAAGTCCTGATCTTCACGCCGGTGGAATCAGCGTGCGGTGTGGAATTCAACGGAAACAGCGCCCTTTTCCACAGTGAGGCGGGATGCCTCCTTGAGCACCTTTTTATCCTGCTCCAGCGCGGTCCATACCCGGGAAAAGACGATGCGCAGATATTTCATCACGGGTCCGGGCACGTGGAGGCGCCCGAAGTTGCCCCCCAGGACCTCCACATCTTTTTTAAGAAGGGTGAACGTGGGTTCCATATCGATGCCCGCATGGAGCGCGTACCCAAAGACCGACTGGGCCACTCCCATGTGAACTTCGCCCGGATTGAGCCGGGCATAGATCCGCTCGAATTTGGTGACACTGGAGAGGGAACTCTTGTTCTCTTTCTTGGCCCGGATTGCATTCTTCAAATATCCGTTCACCTGCGACTCGGTATAAACCAGGCGGACCGGTTTGGGCTGTGCGGCGGCGTCCTGCATGTCCACCACGATCATGGGGGCCGTGAGCACCGCGTCCTCCGTGAGTTCCGGAACATCCGGGGGCGGACGCACCGCCTGGACCAATGCGCCGGCAAAACAGGAATAGATGAGAATTTTGAACGCCTCGGAAAGCAGCTTGGTGGGATGCCAGGGGCTTTTCGGCGCCAGCTTGTTCACCGGCGGACGCCGCCGCGTATCGCCCGTGTCCGGAGCGGCGGCGGCGGGCAGTGAGGAGCGGTCAAGCTTGACCCCGCAGTTGTGGCAGTAAACGCGCTCGACTTCGTTCGCGTGGCCGCAGTCCTGACAAGCCAGTGTTGCCGGAACGGGTGGAGGAATGGATTTCACGATGATTTTTTTGGCGGTTTCTTACTCTCCGCTTTCGGGGCGGCGGGCTTGGATTCGGATTTGGTTTCCTTCTTGTGGGCTTCCCCGGATTCCTTTTTGGCGGCGGTGTGATAGCCTTCGCTGCGGTAGTCGGTGATATAAAAGCCCGATCCCTTGAAGAGAAACCCCGCTCCGGATCCCAGGAGGCGTTTTACCCGTCCGTGTCCCCATTTTTTTTGGCGGCACAGATCCTCGGGGCACGTCTCAAGCGTTTTGTCCTTCATTGACTGGTAAACGTCGAAGGTCTTCTTGCACTTCTCGCACTGGTATTCGTAGGTGGGCATGGAAAGCGGGACGTTCTGCGTGTGGCAGACGGGGACAACTACCAGAAGACCCGCCCGCCCGCAACGGGTTTCCTGAGGAAGAGTGGTCGGTGGGCGCATCTCTTGAGGATAGGAGCGCGGGCATCCTGCCCGCTTATTGAAGAATGCGGGCAGGATGCCCGATCCATTAAACAACGTCTTTGCCATCGGAGATGCGCCCGTGGTCGGCAATCCTCCATCACAAGTCGCATTGGAAGCGGGTCCGATGCGCTTTGGAGGGAGACGCTGGAGTGCCGGAATCTGCCGGATTGAGTGGGGAAATGCGGTGGATCAGACTTCGCCCCGGGCCTGTTTGGCGCGGTGTTTTTCCACGAAATATTTCATCGTGTGAAGGATGGTCGAACGCATGTCGTGTTTGCTGGTCCAACCGAGGCCGCGTGCCTTGGTGACCACCGGGATCCGGCGGTCGCAATCCTCGTAGCCGGGGCCGTAGAATTCTTCGCCCGTGACACTGACAATCTCCGGGGTGGGATCGCCGGGCTGGCGGAATTCCGTGTTGAAGACCTCCACGCAAATATCGCAGAACTCCTTGATCGTCACCTCGTTGTCGGGGGTGCCGATGTTGATGATCTGATTCTTGCACTTCTCGGGATTCTCGATGATGCGCACCATGCAATCGACGGCGTCGTCGATGTAGGTGTAGGCACGGTAGGCGGTGCCGCCGTCCACCAGTTTGAGCGGGGTGCCGTAGAGCAGGCCGTTCATGAAATGGCTGAACACACGCGGATTGCCCTGAGCCTCGCTCGGCAGGAAATCGATGCGGGGCCCGATGAAATTGAAGGGGCGGATCACGGTCCACTCCAGGGATCCCCGGAGTCCGTATCCGTGGAGCACGCGCTCAAGAAGCTGCTTGGCGCAGGCATAGATCCACCGCTGATTCTTCACGGGGCCCATGATGAGCGGGGTCTCGTCCTCGCTGAAGGGCATCGGATGGGTGCGGGAGTCGAGCCCCATGGCCTTGGCGGCCGTGATGCCATAGACCTCGCAGGTCGAGAACTGGATGAGGCGCTTTTTGTGGCGGATGCACTGCTGCACCACCTTCATGTTCTGGGTGAAGTTCAGATCGAACACACCGACCGGATCTTCCACGTAGAGGGAGGGATTGGCAAACGCCACCAGATCGACCACCACATCGGAGGCTGCCACCAGTTTGTCCACCTCGGCTTCGTCCTTGGAAATGTCGAGATGGAGAAAATGAAGGTCCGTATCCAGCAGTTCGGAAATTTTTTCGTCCTGAATGTCCACCGCCGTGACTTCGTGAACACCATCTTTCATCAGACGCTCCGTGAGGTTTACGCCGATGAATCCGCCAGCACCCAGTAATAGTATTTTCATGAGAAGTTGTCTTTTTCTGTTTGAGCCCGGTTCAAGTCAAATACTTTATTGTATTGCGCTCCCCCGGAGGGGGGGAGGGTGGACTCAAGGGGGGCGACCCTAGTACCCCGCGCGATCCAATGCAAGAGGAAGATGATAATTTTTTACTGGTATTAGAATAACTTGGCGGTGGAGTCGTCCGCAGGCGGGCGTATCTCTGAAAGTTGCAAATCAAAGGAGCGCGGGCATCCTGCCCGCTTGGTGGAGAAAGCGGGCGAGACGCCCACGCTCCCTTCACGAAGCGTCTTTGCAACTTTCGGAGATGCGCTCCGCAGGCTGTCTCTGTGTCCGGATCCGGGTTCTGATGTCGTTCTGTTCAGTCTTCCGGTAGATTATGGAGTTGGCGGCAGGCTTTTAGGGTGTTGGCCATGAGCATGGCGATGGTCATGGGTCCCACGCCTCCCGGCACGGGCGTGATGGCGGAGCAGCGCGGGGCGACTTCCCCGAACGCCACGTCCCCGACGAGGCGATAGCCTTTTTCCGAGGCGGGATCCCCGACGCGGTTGATGCCCACATCGATCACCACCGCGCCTTCGCGGACGTGTTCCGCGCGCACATACTCCGCGCGTCCGATCGCGGCGATGAGGATGTCGGCCCGCCGGGTCACTTCGGGCAGGTCGCGGGTGCGGGAGTGGGCGACCGTGACGGTGGCGTCGCCCCCTGCGCCTTTGCGCATCAGGAGGAGAGCCAGGGGTTTGCCCACGATCATGCTGCGCCCGAGAATGACGACATTTTTTCCGCCGGTCGGGATGCCGGAAGCCTCGAGCAGCCGCACGCAGCCCAACGGGGTGCAGGGAACGAATCCCCGCGGATCGTCCATGGCGAGCCGGGCGACGTTGAGAGCATGGAATCCGTCCACATCCTTGCGCGGATCGATGGCGTCGATCACGGCGGCCTCGTCGATATGTGCCGGCGGGGGGGACTGGACGAGGATGCCGTGGATGGAGGGGTTTGCGTTGAGGGAACGGACGAGGGCGAGAAGTTCGCCCTGCGGCGTGTCGGCGGAGAGTTCAAATTTCTCCGAGTAAAATCCGAGTTCCCGGCAGGTGCGGTCTTTGGAGCGCACATAGGCGCGGGAAGCGGGATCGTCGCCCACCAGCACGACCGCAAGGCCGGGAGTGAGTTCGCGGGCCTTGAGCCGGTCTGTGGCCAGGCGGGTTTCTTCGAGTGATGCGCGGGCGATCGCTTTGCCGTCGATGAGTTTGGGTGCCATGGGAGCCCCCATTAAACCGCGATCCGATGGAAAGTTCAATCCCGATGCGGGCAATCCCCGCTCCATTCCATTCGATGCTTCCCCGCAACGAGGGCGTGAGGGTTGCACTTCAGAAATGCACCCCATTGGCACGCCCTGAAAAATTGACATGCCTGCATGGTTGTGTTTCAATGCAGGCATGAAAAAAAGGCAATCTGTCCAATACACCGTTCGTGATATTCCCCACACCGCCGACCTGCGCCTGCGCGAGACGGCCGCTTTGGAAAAAATCAGTCTCAATCAAGCGGTGCTCCGGGCTTTGGTGCGCGGTCTTGGCATGGCCGGCGAGCCTGTGCCCCGCCGGTCGCTGCGCCACATTGTGCGCCCGGGGGACGCTCCCGACCGGGAGGCATGGGCGGCGACGCTGGCATGGATGAACACAGTGAATCCCGCCGAATGGACATGAGGCTCTTGATTGATTCCAATCGGTTCATCGATTTCTGCGCGGGAGATCCGGTGGTGACGGATGTCTTTGAACGCGCGTCCCTGCTGGTCGTTCCGTTTGTCGTGCTGGCGGAAATCCGCTGCGGAGGGCTCTTGGTGAAGCGCGGGGAGGCACAGGTCCGGGTTCTCAACGAGTTGTTGCAGCAGGAGGGCGTGCGGGTTGCCCACAGCACCGACGTCACCGCCCACCACTACGCAACGATCTACGCGACACTGCGGCGGTCGGGCACGCCGATTCCGGTGAATGACCTGTGGATCGCGGCCATTGCCATGGAGCACAACCTGGTCCTTTACACCGGGGATGCCCACTTCGATCACATCACGAGCATTCCCAAGTTGGGCTGAAGCTCCTCAGTGCGTGCTTGGCACCGCCTGCCACACCCGAAGGCAGGCCAAAAATCCTGGTGCAAAATCTTCCGGACGGTTGCGAATCCACCGGTGAACGACGGCGATGGGGAAGAATAGTCCGCTCTCAATCTCTGCGGGTGCGAGCCGGAACGGTCCTTCGTGTTCTGCGGTATAGAGCCGTAGAAACTCCTGCCCGGTTTCCTCGCACGCATCGATCCGGCCGATCTCCCGCACGGAGGCTGTGATCCCGAGCTCCTCCCGGAGTTCCCGTTCCGCAGCGGCGGGATAGTCGTCGCCCGAGTCCACATGACCCGATGCGGAGGAATCCCAGCGGCCCGGAAAATGGTCCTTCCAGGGGGATCGCTTCTGCAAAAACAACTCTCCCAGTGAGTTGAACACGAAGAGATGCACCGCCCTATGGCGCAACTTGTTCACATGAACGGTTCGCCGGGTTTCCCTTCCGGTGACACGATTTCGGGCATCGACGACATCGAACCATTCGCCGTCAAGCTTCTGCCCTTCCCCGGGGATTTCCGCCGCGGTCCGGCGGGCCACTTCTGTCCACTCTTCCAGAGAGAGCGCTTCGGCGCGGATTCCGGGCTCGTGACCCAGATCCCGGAGCACATCGGCAATGTCCGGCGCGAAGGGACGCAGCAGCTTGTGAAGTTGCTTGCGGCGCTGCGCAAATCCGGCGCGCACCAACCGCTCAAACCACCCGGCATCGCAGGGAGGCAGCGAGGTCACGGGACGCCGGTCCATGCGCACCACGGCGGACTCGACCGAGGGTGCGGGATAAAACACATCCGGCGGCACGGTGCGCAGCATGCGGGTGTGCCATCGGCGCCCCATCACCACGGTGAGCGCGCCATACTCGGGGGTGGAGGGGGAGGCACCGAGACGGGCGGCAACCTCCCGCTGAACCATGATCAGCACTTGATTTGCGGGCGACGACTCCCCGGCGAACCGCTCCAGCACGGGACTCGTGACGTAGTAGGGCAGATTCCCGATCACGGCCAGCGGTCCATCGGCAAAAAGCGGTCTGGCGTCGTAGCGCGCCGCGTCTGCCTCCTCAAATTCTGCGGTGGTTCCGGCGAAGCGTTCCCGCAGATAGCCGACCATCCGCGCATCCTTGTCGATGGCCAGCAGCCGGGCACCCCGCTCCAGCAGCGGACCCGTGAGCGCACCCAGCCCCGGCCCGATCTCCAACACCCGGTCACCCGGCCCAAAATCGAGCTGTCCCGCAATCCAGCGCGCCAGGTTGGCGTCGAAGAGGAAATTCTGACCCAGACTGCGGGAAGGCACCGTCTCCATGCGCCCAAGAGCGGCGCGTATTTCCTGCAGGGGGGTCATGAATAAAAATTTCCTTTCGGGAAGCCGTTCAGAAATCTTATGCCTGTGTGTTGATGAGAGAGAAAAACTGCTTTTTCACAAGTTATTCACAGGAATTTTCCGCTATTTTCTGCTTGCATCGTCATTCCCGGGTGCGGGTAGTGCCGGATTTGCTGGATTGGCGGGTGGGCGGCTTCCCAGGCGCACCAATTTGCGGGCCTGCCCGATGCCGGCACCCTCGATGAAGTAGCCGATCGCGGCCCGACCGACAGCCCAGGTGCCTGTGCCGGCGATGAATCCCGAGACGGCATTTCCCCAGCCCGGCAGGAACCGCAGGAGGACGCGGGAAGTCTCGCGCAGAACCACGCCCGCACCGAAGTTCACGCCGAGGGCACCCAGAAATTCCGCCACCGTGCGGGGGCCAAGCGGGCGTCCCGACACATAGACGATTCCGGCCACCATGGCGGATTGCAGCGCGGTGAGAAACGGCAAATCGGCCAATGGGATGGGCTGGGCGCCCAGCGCGGTGCAGATGGCGGTGTTCGAGCGGACGAGTGTGAGCGCGATGCGTTTCTGTGCCTCGCGTTCTCCGGTGAGCCGCGCGGTCTCCAGTTGGGCGCAAAAGGGCAGATGTTCATTGAGCGCCAGGGCCAGGGCTCGGCGTCCGTCGGGAGCGGAAAGATCGGCGATCACCGTGGTGGCCACCAGCGGAGCCAGGGCGGGTTTGGTGAGCAGACTGGCATGCAGATCCATACGGGCGTCCTCCGCCGGGAAATCACCGGCAATCTGCATTCCCAAAACCCGGGGGGACGCCCCGGCGGGGGACATCCATGACGGTTGGATTTCCAGAGCGTGCCCCATCGCGGCGGCGAGTTCCCCTTCGATTTGTCCGCTGCTTCTCACGAACAACACCACATCCGGAGCCCGTGCCTTCAACCCGGCTCGCATGAGATCCGCAGCCGCCCCATCGTGCCGCCGGGCGTCCAGGAGATGCAGGCGTCCGCGATGCGGCAGCGAGTATTCCATCCAGCCTCCGGGCGCTTCCCCGTCGATGCGGCCCCCGACAGGTTCGCCGAAGAGAAATGCCGCGACTTGATCGGCCGACAACGCGCGTTCACCCACCAGCGCGATCCGGGCCGGACGCTGGAGCAGGAAAAGTTCCTTGAGCGGTGTGAGTTCGCGCAGGATCGGCTTTTGCAGCCCGCTGGGAAGACGCCCGAGCAGGGACTCCATTTTCTCGAAATAGGGAAGAAATTTTTGGGGATTCATGGGAATTGGAGGAAACAATGGCCGCCTTCAGCATTCGCACGGCGGCGGGCCACGTCCAGCACATTTGAGAACCCCCGACCCGACAGTGCCTCGGGGGGTAGCGCACGCGTCCCGCGTGCTGTTTCGGGCGTCCCGCCCGGAACCCTTAGTTATGCGCCCGTTTTAGTCCCGCAGATAAATCCGCACCTCGACGTTCAGCCAGTCACCCTGCCACCGCTTCGATTCGAGCCGCGCAAAGAGCAGCTTGCCCGCGTCCATCAATCGGGCGAGTGCCTCGTTCTTGGCGCGTGGGACGTAGCCGAGGTGATGCCCGGCCTCGTCGAAGATCATGATTGCGAGGACGTCGTGGGGATTCGACGCTTCGCGCTTGAGCACCAACAGCGTGCCGGGAACAAGCGACGGTTCGACGTCCTGAATATCGCGGTAACTGGTCCCCGCGACGTGCGCTTCCACGAGCATGATCTCTCGTGCAAACGGCATCAGTGCGCCGTCTTTGCCGAATGAGCCGTGTATCAGCGCGAGCAGCGCCGGGTCAATTGGAACCAAAGATTTGTCCATGGCCGTGATGGTTTATCATGACTTGCAGCCGTGCGTCGAGCGCGGCCCAAAGCCTGTCGTGCTCCGCGATTCGTGTGTGAATTTCCCTGGTTTGTGCGGAGACCCATGCCTCGTCCGCAAGTTGGGCCCGCATGGTGAAGGGCGGCTGGCTTTCCACCTTCCCGATGCGCCGGAGCATCTCTGCGGTCTGCCGTTCAAAAATATCGCGCTGCCGCCGCAACTCCTCCAGTCCGGTCGCGCCGGGTGTTGCAGTGGAAGACTTCTCCGCGAGCAGGTTCAAGGCGCACAACTCGTCCATGTCGCTGCCTTCGTAGGCGGCTTGCACGCGCAGCCATAGCCGCTTCCGGCCCTCATCCGGCTCGGGGTTGAGGTCGGGGTGCAGTTTTTTCACCAGTGCATGGTAGAGTTTCTTGATCTCGCGATTCGCCGCCGGAGAAAGGAGGTTCTGGAGGCGCGCCTCAGCGTCGGTGATCTGCTGCGCCGCCTCCTTGACCTTCTGCTGCCACGCGAGAAATTCGAGTTCGAGCATCCCCTCGATCTGCGCCCAGTCCGGCGCGTGGCCCTGGTTCAACGCCGCCTGCGCCAGTTCGAGTTTGCGCCGTGTCCGCGATGCCCGCACCTGCGCCCGCAGACATTCCAGTTCCCACCGGCCGATCTTCTTCTGGTAGAGCGCAAGCAGGTTCGGCTTGATGATGTGCAACAAGTCGTGCTCCTCGGTGAGCAGTTGCGCCAGCTCCTCGCGCAGCAGTGAGATCTCGTCGAGCAGCACCCGGCAGTCGGGGTGGATTTCAAGAGGTTGGTCGCTCATTTCCAGAAATAGCAGGTTGCGAGCATTCGGGGGTCTGACGAAGTGTGGGTGGGTTTGGTGGATTGCCGCACGGGCCGCTCAGCCCTGGGTGGCGTTGCGTTCGAGGAGACGGGCGGTGAGGGTTTTGGCGGGAAGGTCGGGCGGGAAACCGTAGGCTTCGGCGACCGCGGCGTCGAGGGCGGCATGCGCGGCGGCAAGCCATGCGGGACGGGTGTTGTAGAGCTTGGTGAGTGTGCGTTCCGCAAGCCGGGTCGCACACTCCGCATCGCGGGGCACAAGTCTCGGGTAACGCGCCATGCCGCCGGTCACATAACGCGCCCATGGACCATCGATGGAGGCCGGGAACTCCAGCACTTCCTCACGGGTCCACTCGGGCGGATTGAGCCAGCGCCGCCGCAAGGTGTCCAGTTCCAGCGCCGCCGCCGAGATCCGCCCATGCTGCGCCTGCTGCCCGGACGTGAGTTCATCCGGCGGCATCCGGTGATCCCAAGGAAACGGGAAGGTCTCGAAACAGGTGGTGGGCGTGTAGCGAAAGCCGGATTCCTTTTCGCGCAACTGCGTGCCTTGCGCGAGCGACCATGCTTCGTGGATGCGCGAATGCAGGACGCCGAAAAAGAAATCGTCGGAGCGGGCGAAGACGACCGTTTGGTCATCCGTGATCAGTGGCCAAGTGAACCATGAAAAAATGCGGTGTTTGGCGACTCGTGGCGTCGCAATAAAGCGGGGAAGATTGGAAATAGAAGCTCTCAACTCCGGGCGAATCCGCTGAAGCTTCCACCAGTTTTCTTTGAGCCATTTATTCCGGTTGGAATCCCGTGCGGGTTTCACCCTTGAGATGATAATTTCAAAAGGCTTTTCAAACATCTGCGCTTCCGCCCGGGTCATATCTGAATTATCGACCAGCCATCTTGGTTCACCGCGTCTCAAAATATCCATGCCGTTGCAGATCGGCTTGATGACATCGCTGTTGGGGAGTCCGTTGGGATTACCGGCCGAGGCCAACATCGCGCGGCCTTCCTCATCGGTGATGTCGAAACTTCCACCCTTGGTTACGCCGATAAAGCCAATACCGGAATTCCCCGGAAGGACGTTGGCGGTGGCGATATTTGCCGCCGCCGAAAGATTGGCATGGATTTCCCCGACCGGCACTCCATCGAGGACACAAAGGAGCGCGGGCGTCCCGCCCGCTTCGTTATCCAAATCGGGCGGGACGCCCGCGCTCCTTTGGGGAGCATTCCATTCCTTGCTGCAGAATCCGACCATCGAGATGTGGACGTTTGCGCCGTCGAGAATCCAATCGCGGTCGCTGACCGCAAAGAAGATGTCCCCCGATTCCTTGATGCGCTTGAGCACCTCGCGGTTTGCGCCGCCCCGGATGCCCTGGGTGGCGAGCAATCCGGCGCGCTTCACTTTGTCGTCCGCAATGAGTGCGCGGGTTTTCTCGAACCAATAGCAGCAGAGATCCGATTGCCCAGGAAGTCGGCCATGGAAAACCTTGCGAAGCGATTCCACGTAGTCATCGCCCAATTCACGCCGCATCATTTTGTCGCCCAGAAACGGCGGGTTTCCCACGACCACCACCTCATGATCCGCACGGAACGTCGGCCACTGGCGTTCCTTTGGGTTGGCCGGATCGCTCAGGTCCAGCAGGGCGTCCATGAAATGGAAGTTCTCCAATTTTTTCAGCAGCGGGGTGGTGGTGAGCGGGTAGCCATTGCCCCGATGCCATTGCAGATAGCCGATCCAAAGCGTCATCTGCGCGAGTTCGAACGCGTAGGGATTGATCTCGATGCCGTGGAATTGCCACGGGCCGATGCCGGGAAAAAAGCCGGTCTCCAGTCCGTCGCCGCCGCCGAAGAGGATGACTTCCTTTTCCAGATCCTTGAGTTTTTGCAGGGCGATGTAGAGGAAATTGCCGGAGCCGCAGGCGGGATCGAGCACGTGCACGCGGGAGAGCCGGAGGAGAAAGGCGTGCTTGAGGCGTGCGCCTTCTTCGAGCGCCTTGCGCAGGGCGGGACCGGCGGGCGGCTTTGCAAAATCGGCGGGCTTGGGTGTCTTCTTTCCGGTGCGCAGCAGATGGGTGAGCGTGATTTTCAAAGACTCCCACTCGTGGCGCAGTGGCGCGAGCAGAACGGGGTCGATGAGATCCTCGATGTCGCGGCGTCCGGTGTATTCCGCTCCGAGCGCGGCGCGGGTGGCGGGATCGAGTCCGCGCTGGAAGAGCGTCCCAAAGATCGAAGCGTCCACCGCGCCCCAGTCGAGCCCGCAGGCGGCATGGACAATGTCGAGTTCCGCCGGGGCAAGTTCAAGCACCGTGACATCGGAAAAGAGGCCGCCATTGAAGTGTCGGATTTTTTCGTATTGGAACTCGCCGCCGTCCGCCATGGCGCGGAACAATTCCCCGGCATACCGCGCGAAACGTTCGGGCTCGCCGCGGGTCTGGCCGACCAGCCGCGAGAACATGTCGGCGGGAAGCAGCCCGACATCCTCGGCAAACAGGCAGAAAATCATGCGGTCCAGGAAGCGGGCGACGGGTTCGGCGGGCTGACCGCGTCCGCGCAGGCTGCCGGCGAGTCCGGCGAGCGCGGAGGCCGCGTTGCGGGTCACCGTTTCGGACGTGATGCCCGGGCGGAGTTTGCCGGGGTTGTGAAACAGGGCGTGCAGGGTTTCGAGATTGCGGGGCTCGGCGAGACCGGCGGAGGTGATGCGCAGGACCCGTTCTGCCGTGCCAGTGAAGTTCGTGTGAATCTCGATGACATCCGTGTCGCAGACCACAAGCAGCGGCGGGTTTTCCAGCGAGGCGCGGTAGCGGAGCAGTTGATCGTAGGCTTTGGCGAGATTGGCATGGCGGCCTTTGTACTCGAAGGCAAAGGCGCCTTTTTTCCAGACATCCGCCCAACCGTCGCCGCCCCCGTGCTTTTCGACACCTTTCTCGAAGCAGAAGGATTCGCCGGTCGGGTCCAGTGCGGCGGGAGCGGGATGGCCGGTCAGTGCGCAGAGATCGAGAAAATGCTGCTGGTAGGACGCCCGCTCCGAAAGATCGGTCTTTGCCCATTTCGCGATAAAATCCGCCACGGAAAGTGCCATGCCGCAGGCTATCCGTGGTTGGGCGGCGGATTCAAGCCCGCAGAGCATCCGACGCGACGCCTGTGCCCGTGGTGGCGGGATGGTCGGGCTTCAATGCCGGTCCGGGACGAATCGGCCCTGCCTTTTTGGCAGGGCGGCGGATAAAATGCGTTTCTCCGGTTTGTGTGCGGAAGCGAACGGTCGCAGAAGGGCGGGCAGTTCGCGGCGTCCGGCCCGCTCAAAATCGGCGGCGAGCGTCGTGCCCGCCTGTTCGCCGGAGATGCCTGTGATTTCGGTCAGATAAACATAGAGCCGCTCCGCCAGGGTGCCGAGGCTGATGCTGTCGGTGCGGCGCAGTTGGGCGAAAAGCCAGTCGGCGAATCCCATCAGGCAGACAAAAGGCGACGCTCCCGGAGTGCTCCAGAGCAGGGGAGTGCCGGCGAGGAAATTGCCGCTGTTGCCCACCAGATCCCAATAGCGGACAAACCGCCGCAACCGTTGCATCGTCGGGAAATCGATGAGGCGGTTTTTCAGGATTTCGTAAGGCGGGTCCGGCGACCACACCATGGCCCACTCCGCATCGTGCCGGGCGATGGGCACTCCGCGCAGGCGCTTGAGAATGCCGACCTGGATCTCCTGCGGTCCGAGCCCGATAAGCCGGTCGAATCCGCGCCCGAAACTCTCCATGTCCTCACCGGGCAACCCGACGATGAGATCGGCATGCACATGAACTCCTGTCCGTTCCCGCAGAAACCGGAAGTTGTCCTCCAGGCGGTCCATGTTCTGCCTGCGGCTGATCCGTTGAGCCGACGCTTCGTTGAATGTCTGAATGCCGACTTCGAACTGCAGCGAGCCGGGCGGAAATTTCGCGATCATTTCGCGCAATGCCTCCGGCAGGCGGTCGGGGACCATCTCGAAATGCACAAACAATCCCGGGGTGAACCGGGCATGAAAAAATTCCAGAATCGCGCGGCCGGTGGCGATTTGCAGATTGAAGGTGCGATCCACAAACTTGAACTGCCGCCCCCCCCTCGCGAGCAGGGTTTCCATGGAGGCCAGAAACGGATCGAGCGCAAATTGCCGCACCGGGATATCGAGCGAGGACAGGCAGAACTCGCAGGAAAACGGACATCCCCGCGACGCTTCCACGTAAAGAATCCGGTGGGCGATGTCCTCGTCGGTGTAATACGCGTAGGGTGTCTCCAGCCTGGCCACGTCGGGAAGCTCCGAAGCGATGATTTTTTCCGGAAGCGGATCCCCGCGGAGCAGGTGTGCGCAGATTTCCGCAAATTTCAGATCGGCCTCGCCGGTGATCACGTGATCCGCCAGGGCCGTGATGCGCTGTTGTTCCGTCTCGAAGCTCACTTCCGGGCCGCCCAGAATCACGGGGAGATCGGGCCGGATGCGTTTGAGCAGGCCCACAAGCTCCGTCGTCGGCCCGACGTTCCAGATATACACCCCAAGACCCACGATCCGGGGTTGGAGCGCCAGGATGGCTTCGGCGATTTCCAGCGGACGCTGTTTTATCTCAAATTCGACGATGCGGGCGGAATCGCGCAGCGGTCCCAGATTGGCGTAGAGATAGCGGAGCCCGAACGAGGCATGGATATAACGGGCGTTGAGCGTGGCGAGAACGATGTCGGGCATGGTGGGGGTGCCTTATGTGTAAAGGCGGGTTACCCGCTGCTGGATGCCGGTGAAGATTTCCCAGGGAACCGTTTCGGCCCGGTGCGCCAGTTCCCAGGCCGGAATGCACTCGTCGCCCTGCCGCCCGAGCAGCACCGCGCTGTCGCCCGCCCTCACTCCGGGCACCGCCGAGACATCCACCACGATCTGATCCATCGTGATCCGTCCCAGCACCGCGCACCGTCTGCCCCCGAGCAGAACCACGGAACCGCGCCCGGAGAGAATGCGCGGGTATCCGTCGGCATACCCGGCCGCCAGCGTGGCCACCCGCATCGGTTGCCCGGACACAAAGGTTCGTCCGTAGCTGATCCCCTGTCCGGCCTGGATATCCCGCACCAGACCGACACGGGTCTGCCACTCCAGCGCGGGCTGCAGCATGTCTTGGAATTCCGGCAACGGCGACACACCGTACAGCGCGAGGCCCGCGCGGATCAGATCCGGGGCATGGTCGGGAAAAACCAGCGCCCCGGCGCTGTTGAGTGCGTGGGACATCCGGATCGAGGGACAGGCGTTCCGCACGGCGGCCGATAAACCGGAAAATTGCGCGAGTTGGGCGGCGGTGAACTCCGCGTCTTCATCGGCGGAGGGCAGGTGGGTCGCAAATCCCGTGATCCGCAGGCCCGGCAGCGCGGCGGCGGCTCTTGCGAATTCCACCGCATCGCCGGGTGTGATCCCGGCGCGTCCCATACCGGTATCCACCGCAAGATGCGCTTCCATCCCGCTCGATCCGGCGAGCACGGAAAACGCCCGGGCCTCCCCGATGTCGGAGAGCACCGGAATAAATCCCGCCGCAGCGACTGCGGCGCGCTCATCCGGCATCACGGGACTCAGGACAAATACCGGTGTATTCACATGACAGTCCCGCAGTTGCAGGCCCTCTGCGAGATTGGCCACGCCGAACATGGCCACTTCGCCGCAAAGGGCATTGGCAACCCCGGCCAGACCGTGTCCGTAGGCGTCCGCTTTCACCACCGCCATCACCTGCGCACGGCCGCCCGTGCGCCGCTTGAGCGCGGCCAGATTGTGCCGGAGTGCCTGTGTGTCGATCACGGCACAACAACGCGGGGCGGGCAACGGCGGAGTGGGATTTGTCACAAACGGCTTTTCCTTTCGAGCCGCAATAAGGACACGGTCAGGGTCAAAAGCGCAAGCGCGCGCATCAGGGCGATGCCGGTTCCCGTGTCGCCATACCGTCCGAAACACCCGCACTCCACATCCAGCCCGCGCAGCAGAGCCGAGGCGAGGGCCAGCGAGAAGAGGGCAAACATCGCGCAGGCAATGCGCACGGCACCCGCACGCATCGGTCGCGCCCAGAGCACCCCCGCCGTCACAATCTCCAGCCACGGAAGATACAGCGCACCGGCTGCGGCAACCGGCCATGGCACGAGATGAAACGCAAAGATGCTCCGCGCAAACATCGCGGGATCGGCAACCTTCATCAGTCCGGCAACAAGCAGCGCGGCGGAGAGGATCGCCCGCGCAACGAATGCGGCGGTCAATGGGAAAGAGCGTGCCATGCGTCGATGCCTCCGTGCAGAATGTGAATCTCCCCAAGATCGGAGGACCCGGCCCGCAGTCGCCGGGCGACGCTGCGGCTGGCATCGCACCCGCCCCCGCCGCAATAGACCACCACACGCATCCCGGGCTGCCATGCGTCCAGAAAACCGTCGAGAAGATCCTCCCACTGTTCCTCATTCAACAACACCGCACCGGGAATGTGGCTCCGGTCGAACTCCGCCCGGGACCGGGCATCCACCCACAGCACGGGACCGGACCATGCGGCAATCTGTGACGCCGTCACCTCATCCGCCCGGGGTGCGGGCCGCGTCCAATCGGGCCGCGACGGATGCACCCAGGTGCTCACCACGGCCGGCAACAGTGCCAGAACGCACAACCGGACCGCCTGTTCCCACGGATGCCATGCCGGGCGGGGCTCTTTCATTTCACCCGGGCCCGCACTTTGAAGACCATGGGCGTGCCGGAAGAAGCATCGGAGAACAACGTGATCGTGGCCCGCCCTTTCTTCAATGGAGCGGAGGGAGTTACCGTGACCTCGTATTCACGGCCCGGTTCGATCGGGGCAAGTTCGGCGCGGAACGCCGGATCGGAACTCTCCACACGCACGATGCGGAGGGGTTCCGCGCGGATGACCTTGAGGCGCGTTTTTTGTGCGGAGGCGGGCTCGTCCGACTTCCAGAGCAGGATGGAGCGGTCCAGATCCGCGACGTCTTCGATACTCACATAAAGCGGGACGAGATATTTGGCGGGTTCGTCCGTGCGGATCTCGATCGCCTTGCGCTGGAGACCGCGCCGGTCGCCGACGTTGAACACCACGGAGAGCCGCGCGGTCCCGCCTGCCTGGAGAACATCCGGCTCCAGTCTGGACGAGGTGCAGCCGCAGGAGTTCAGCAAATGACGCACGGTCACGGGGGTGGTGCCCGCGTTCCGGACCTCGACAACGCCCTCCACGGTGTCATCCCCGGACTGGGCCGCGAGTTCGAGAACCGCAGGGCTCCACTCCAGGCCCGCGCGCAGGGGCGTGGCAATCCCAGCGGGCAGGAGGCAGAAAATCAGAATGCGGAACATGGCGGGGCATTCTTTAACAGCACCGACAACGGCAGGCAATCTGTTACCGGCGATGATCTGATCGTAAATTCCGCTGTATTCGGGCCGTTCTTGCAGTGTCTTCTGAGAGGCACTTTCCGATGAGTGAGGTGGGGCAGCGCGGTGGAAGTTGCGGTTCAGCACGTTTTTTTGCAAAAGCTCCGTCAAGCCGGAGCAATCCAAAGCGGGCTTCGCCCGCGAAATTTACCACTATGAAAATGATTTTTCTTCGATTCGGGATAGGGGTCAGTCCGAGCATTTGATCATTTTTGCTTTGAGTGCTCTTGTTTCC
>DYRR01000202.1 GCA_020718605.1 Chthoniobacter flavus
AATAAATGGCTGAAAATAGCTGTTTTTCGCCATCAGTCCGCGAAGTCGGGTTAACCTCGATGATCCCGCAGGCGACTCCGACCAGGATGGCTGCGCCAATCTGCTGGAATACGCCCTTGGCACCAACCCCAACGAGCCCTCCGTCCCGCCCCTGACCTCCACGGTGGAGACAGGCCCGTCCGGCGACACCCTTTGCCTGACCTACACCATTCCACCCGGTTCCAGTGCGGAATACATTATCGAAACCTCGTCAACTCTCGCCCCTGGAAGCTGGCAATCCGACGCCGCCCATGTTGAGGAAGTCTCCCGCACCACCAACCCCGACGGCTCCGTGACAGTGAAATCCCGCTGCGTCCAGCCACTTCCCTCCGCAGGCAAGTCGTTCATTCGGCTTATGGTGCGGTGACCCCGAACTGAACAGAGACGACTTAGCGACAGGGGCGACAGCCCGGAAAGGGGCTCCATGCTCGGCCATGCACGCCAATGCCCGGGTCGGTCGGCGGCACCGAATTTGCTAACGGGTGCGGATGACGATCTCCACCCGGCGGTTGAGTTGCTGCTGTTCGATGGTTCCGGTGGCGGGGGCAAGGGGCCGCTTCTTGCCCAAACCGATCGTGGCGATGCGGACAGGATCAATGCGCATGTCAACAACCAGCCACTCTTTCACCGCGTCGGCACGGCGCTGGCTGAGCAGGAGGTTGTATTCGTCGGGACCGAAGGAATCAGTGTGACCTTCGATGGTGAAATTCGCATGGGGATTGCGCTGAATGAGCTCGCCCAGCTTGCGAAGGCTCTCGAGAGCATCGGGCCGGAGTTGGAACTCGTTGTAATCAAAAAGCAGATCGGTCGGCATTAAGATCGGGGCGGTGCCGCGCCGAAGCGGGCCGGTTTGGTCCAGCAGGGCGTCGAGATTGCTGAACCCGGCACTGGCACCCGCGGCAGCGGCGTCGCTTGCCCCGGAAGCGAGTCCCTTCTCGACTGCGGCGGGATCAATCAAGAGCTTGGGATTACGATCGGAGACGGTCGCCTTATCGAGCAATTTTCGGCTCACCTCCTCCATTTGCGAGCGCAAAGCCGCCTCGGTGGAGGCTGCTGACGTCTCAACCGCCTCGGCCATCTTTCGCCGTTCCTCAGCGCGGGTGCGCGAATCATCCGGATTTTCGATCTGAACCGGGCGGGGAGCGACGATGATCTCCTCCGGCCCCGCCTCATCTCCAATCCGTTCGCTGGGAAGTTCTATCTCTGTGATTTTGCTCAAATCCTGTGGCTTCGGCCGGGCGGCCTCGGTTTCCTCTAGGAGATTGGCGTCAATTTCCACCCGCTTGAGATTAAATGCGGGAGGCCGCACCTCGGTCCCGACCGTCGGGTCGTAGTGCGCAATTTTCACCTGCGCCGCGGTATAATAGAAACCAGCCTGCAGCAGCAGCCCCAAGACAAGGCCGACGATCACCGCTGTCGGAGCGGTTTCTTCCAGTCGACCGTTGTAGGAGTCAAAATAAGACATAAGGGAGCTTCCAGCCCTAATTATCGCCGATCCCGTGCGTTTTGCAAGCCGACTCCTCTTCGCACGGTGAAATTGCGGCCACGGTCATCAGCGGCGAAGGATTTCTTTCAGCCAAGATACCAAGTCAGGCCGCGAATAAACACGCTCGGAAGTGTTGGTGTGGTCGGTGTTTTCAAGCAGGGTGAAACGAACATCGGCGGACCGATCCAAGTCGCGAAGGCGGGTGATCCATTCCTGGGCAGGCTGGTAGGGCATGCCGTCCTTGTCTCCGTGGAAACACCAAAGGGGACGTCCGACGGCGGCATCAGGCGGCGCATGCTCGCCCAACGAGGCCAGAGGAATGAAAGCCGCGAAGCGGTCAGGATGGGCGCAGGAGACATTCCATGTGCCGATGCCGCCCATGCTAAATCCAGTCAGGATCACGCGGGAGGGATCGCCTCCCACCTCGGGCAGGATCGCCGCCAGCCAATCCATCAATTGGTCCGGGACCCACGACGTGCCGCGCGGGGCCAGCGGCTGGAGCAGAATGAAGGGACGCTCGGATTGATCCTGCCAGAATGTGCGGATCGGTTCCTTGAGAGCGGCGGTCTCCGTGTGGCCCCCGGTACCGTGAAGAAAAACCACCACCGGCCAGACTTTTTCCGGTTGCTCCGCGTGGCCGGATGGCAGGAGGGCGATGTGGCGGACCGGTTCAACCGTCCCCAGTTTTTGATCCAGATGATACCATGCATTGAGGCGCGCCGTCATGACCCGAACGGGACGGTCGTCACGTTCGTGCAAGGCCGCGAGCGTCGCGGCACGGTTGAAGATGCGATTTTTGAAATCATCGAAGACGTGGTTTCGGATCGAGTCAAAGAGCCGCCGGTCGGCATCCGTGCGCGGTTCGGCAACCCCGGCGGCTGCCGCAAGGTCTTCGTTGGAACCGGGAAGGTGGGGGGCGCGATCTCTTCGTTGCCTCGAAAGAGGTCCAGACGGCGGGTGATCACCTTGCCGCCGTTACTGGTCAGACTGACAAGCCCAAAGTAGCGTCCCGTTTGTGCGGCCAGGGTGCATTCCTCGCCCGCGCGATTGAAAAACCGGATGCGCAGTGAGCTAGCCTGACTTCCCTCCGAAAAGCGTCAAAAGCACCGTAAATCAAGCATTCTGT
>DYRR01000203.1 GCA_020718605.1 Chthoniobacter flavus
CGCCCCCAAAAGCGTGGCCACTGCCGCACAGGCCAGCGTGCTCGCCGCGCGGTGATGGAGGCCATGTCCGCTGCGAGGGTCTTCCAATGCGCGGAAGCGTTCGTAGAGACTTCCCAGCTCCCCGGCCCGCAGCGGGCAGGGTCCGGCGATTTCAGCCTCGTTCTCGCGCAGTGCCGCAGGCAATTGCGGGCGGCAGAGCACTTTGCGGGCGCCGGGTTGGAGTTCCCGCAAATAGAGGACTTTGGCCTGCCCGTGCTCCGTGTAATAATCGCGCGCATTACGAGAAAACCCCGCAGTAACTCCCACTTGCGCGAAGCTGCACGCCCGGTAGCAAGTGCCCGGATATCGGCTTTCGTCCACGAAGCTCTCGACCACCAGAGGGCACTGCCCCCATCGCTCCTGCCAATCCTGAGCGACCCGCCGCAGTCGGAGTCGCGGTATGGCCGTGGCTCAGCTGGGACGCAAAAAATAATCGCTTGCGCAGCGTGTGCCGTTAAGGCATCCTTCCGGAGTGCAGTATGATTGGGATCCAAAAAAGAACGATTTCCTCAGGGCAACACGGAATGTGTGCTTCGAGGCTATTATTGTTCACCTCGGAAGGGGGGATGTTTGGAGGGTTGCCGACCACCCCAATCAGAAGCAGTATCCCGGGCAAAGGCTCTTCTTCGTGGTCATCAATGACTACGTCTATATCGTTCCCTTTGAGAAGCGGGATGAGGCGATATGGCTCGTGACCATCATTCCGAGTCGCAAGGCAACAAAGTGCTATCTGGAGGAACAAGGCAATGAAACTAAATAACGAAGAAAAAGAAATTGAAACGCTCTTCGAGCGCGATGAGATCGTGCTATCCAAGCCCGACAAGAAATTACTTGGACAACTGCATTCTGCGGCCGAAAACACCTTCCGAAAGGATCGGCGCATCAATATTCGGCTGTCCGATCGGGATATGGTCGGAATTCAAAGAGTGGCCGCCGCCAGAGGCTTGCCGTATCAGTCGCTAATATCAGGACTGATCCATCAGTATGTTGAGGGAGATTTGGTTCAGAAATCATAAAATTCATTGAACTCCACGATGGTCGAACCGTCAGCTTTCCCGCGGATCGATTTCGACGCCTGGCATCCGCACTATTTCGCTTTCCTGGTTTTGCCCGATTTCGGCGGCCAGCGGGTTGTGGGCGCCCAACTCCACAAGAACGGCAACGCCCACTTTGGCCGCTTTTCATCGCCGGGCGCCCGCCCTTCGGGTAGCCTGCGGATTGCGGCGAAAAAGTAACATTACCGGGCGTGCCAACCCGCAATTTTTCCGAATGATGGGCGGCGACAACCAACTCAACCCATGGAAAAATTTCAACGCCGCCGCTCGGGTGCCAGGCACACCACCGAATGGGTGCCCGGCCGCCAGACCACCTCGCCCAACTTGGCAACCGCCGCCACTGCGGAGACCATCCCCAGCGTCCCGCGTCCCCGCCCGGCACCGTATCAGGCGCCTGAGCGCCCCGCTGCCACAACCGGACACACGGTGTTGTTCACGGTGCTTGCCATTCTCATTCCGTGCGTCTGCGCGTTTGTGGCACTGTATTTCCACAAGAGTGGTCAGCCCGAAAAGAATATCCAATTCGCAAGCCAACCGCCCCTCGTCGGAACCGCCGCCAAACCCGCCGAAACACCCTCCGTAAAGAACCTCAGAGCAAGCTCCGAGGCATTTGTTGGAGGGTCAGACTCCGTCCTGACCGTGCCTCCACCCTCCCGGTCAGGCGAGGACGCTGACCCAGTAATACATAAAGCCGAAGCAAGCCTCGGCGTATCAGACCCAAGGGGAGAGAAATCCAGTGGGCCGATGGCGGCACTTGTTCCGGCGGAACCCGCCACGCCATTGCAGGAAGCCCGGCGGTTGGTGGAGGAGAGGCAATTCGAGGCCGCGCTGGCGGTTCTCGAAAAGGCCCACGCTGAAAGCCGCGACGCGACGATTGCCCGGGAGATTGCCTGGGTTCTCACGGCCCACATGGGTTCCCATGGCAAAGCCGCCGCAAGACTGGAGACACTCACCGCCGCGCACCCGGAGGACGTGGAACTCGGCTACCTGCGCTGCGCCAGCCTGCTCTCGGACAAGCAGATCGAACCCGCCGTCGCGCAATACCGGACGTTTCGCGACACCTTCGATGCGGAACAGCGCACCGATGTGGATATGCCATTCTCGATGGTCCAGTTTGCCATTGCGGCATGGAAAACCAAGGACCGGAATCTGGCCATCCAACTGCTGGAGGAGAGCATCCCAAAAGACAAGGGGGATTCGAAATTTGCCTGGTGCGTCAACATCCTTTGCATGCACATGATCGGCGATGCGGAGTCAGCCGCGAAAGCCCGCGGTTTCATGACGCAGATCCTCGATCGGCATCCGAACACGCCGGAATTTCTGGACACACTGGGCTGGTGCGATCTGGTTCTTGGAAAACACGACGACGCGGTGGCACTGCTCAACCGCGCCATCTCCCTCTCCCGCAATCCATCGGCCGACACCTGGGAAAGACTGGGGGACGCCTATATTGCCCAGGGCAAACCGCCCGAGGCGGCCAAGGCCTACCAGACCGCCATGGCCAGCGGCGCCTTCCGCGACCGTCTGGAAACCAAGATCCACGC
>DYRR01000074.1 GCA_020718605.1 Chthoniobacter flavus
CATGAATGGGCGGGGGTCGTGGCGGATCGCTATTTTGAGATTTGCTGTGCGGCGGTGCGCCGGCATGCCCCAGGCAAGCTTGTGCTTGGGAGCCGCCACGCTGGACGGCCTCCCGCGGCCGTGGCGCGGGCCGAGGCGAAGCACACGGACGCGGTGAGCATTAATCATTACCGTCCGGAGGGGGACCCCGACTTGGGAATGCTGCGAAGCCTCCATGCGCTCACGGGGAAACCTGTTCTGATTACGGAATTCTCGTGGAGGGCTGTGGCGAACCGCTCGGGCAACACCAACGCGAAGGGGGCGGAGGTGACTGTGCCGACACAGACCGACCGCGCGGATCGCTACCGATCCTTTGTGGGGGCATGGATGACCGAGCCGTACGCTCTGGGCGCCCACTGGTTTCAATTTCATGATCAGCCGGCGGATGGCAGGGCGTTCGACGGGGAAAACTCGAATTACGGGATCGTTGACACCGCTGACCGGCCTTATGAGGAGCTTGTTGCGGCGATGACGGAGACCAACCGGGCGGTCCTGGCCGGAGTTGAAAACCGATGGGCACCGCAGGAGGGCTATGCGTTCGATCCCGAAGCCTGGGGGGAATTGCTTCCCACACGGGTTGATGGAGGTTCCATGGCGGCTCCTGTCCGGCTGGATTTGCCCTCGCGTCCACTTGTGGTAAAAGCCGATACCGGTTGTTCCGGGCGGGCGGAGGTGCGTCCCGAGGGCATTTTGCTCTCCTACCAAAGCGGCGGGGGCTGGGGGCTGCACGCGGATCTCGCGCTCCCTCCGGGAGCGTTTTCCGGAGCAGCCTCACTGCGCCTTGCCGTGCGGGGGCCCTTGGGGAAACGCTTCCGCGTTTTCCTGAGCGAGAGCGGCGACGGCCCCCCCGGGCGGCAGACCTACCAGGGATACTCGGGGGCGGATGGGGAGTCTTTTGAATACGCCGCTTTTACCGCAAGCGGCGGGCGGCAGGAGATCACAATTCCTCTGGAATCGGCGGGGCTCCGGCAGTACTGGGGGAACCAGCGTGGTGACCGCAGACTTTCCACCGCGGATCTCGGCACACTCTCAATCTTTGTTTTTCCGAACCAAGGTGGAGGCGAGTTTTTGCTCGAGTCCGCCGAGTTCCTCCCACCAACAACACCAGCACAACAATGAAAACAGACAGTCTGACATACGCAATCATCCTCACCGCAGGCCTCACCCTCTGCCACGCCGAAACGTGGAATTTCGAGCAAACCTCCGCCCTTGAGGGGTGGAGCACGCTTGGAAAAGTGGAGCAAACTTCCTCCGGCCTCCTCCTCGGCCCCTCTTCGGGCTCGTACGCCATCAGCGGCATCACATCCGGCTCGCCAACGCCGGGTGTTGGCAAACGCCTGATCTCCGCCAAACTCACCGACTTCCAAGTGGAGGTTCCAGCACCGGACGATCTTGAAAACGAGAACGACATCCGCGTCAACATCGTCCTCAATACGATCCCCTCCGGAGCGTGGGAGAGCGAAAAAGCCGTTGTGAACGTGGCGGTCTTTTACAACTCGCGACATGGCGGGCTGTTCGTGGGTCTCTACGGCAAGGGGGACGGATTCCCTGAGAAGGGCGCCGACTTGCTGACCCATGGGGAATTCCTTGGGGAGAGTCTTGGGCAGGGGGGGGTGAATGTGGAACTCTCCATTGAGGAGGCGGAAATTGTGGCCCGATTCACCACCGCCTCCGGCGTGTCCAAGGAACTTCGGGCTCCCATGACCGATAATCTCAAGAGCATCCTTACTTCCCCGCTCTACACGCTTGTTTACCAGCAGAACATCGGGGATGGAAGCGGTTCTGTCACGCTTGGCTCCCTCTCCGCGGAGTAGCACCCGGGGCGCGGCGGCCGCCCGGCGCGGTCGCCGCGGCTTGTGGCAGCTTTGTGGTGGCTCCATCCACCCATTCGCCCTCAATGAGGACAAGCCGGGATGATCTCCCCGCCTCGCACTTCTGGAAGGAGATCTGCGAGGTCACCATGTCCATGGCTGCCGCCCCGACCTCGGCTGAATGCTGTTCGATTCCCGACACGGGAAGATGGTCGTCCCGCTCAAAAATGTCGAGGGTCGCGAACCCCATTTCGTCGGGGATGCGAATGCCCGTCGCAAGAAGCCGGTCGAGCAGTGGATTGGTGTGGCCGATAACACAGTCCGGTTTCGCTGTGGACAACCAGCGCGAGAGTGCGTTGGTGGTGAAAATATCGCTCTCGGGCCCCAGCAGAGGCGGCGGGCGGCGGTTTGCAGGCAGCCCGTGGTGAAAGCCGAGATAGGCCGAAAGCCAGTTGTGCTCCGCATCAGCATCATCCTGGGAGCTGAGCGCAAGGCCAATCCGACGGTAGCCCCGCGCTTCCAAAGATTGCAGGGCCAGGGTCATGGAATGGTGCTGGTTGTTGCACGCCCGGCAGTATTGCGGTGTCCACGAGGTGTAGCCAACCACCGCAACCGCAAGATCGGCAAGATCCTCGTGAAACGGAAACGAGGTTGCCCTTGGACTTGTGAGAATCGCGCCGGGAATGCCGCGCGCCCGCAAAATTTTGGCGAGACGCGGCAGGGTGAGCCCGCTTTCCCTCGCCCAAAAAGGCTCAAGCTGAAATCCCAGTCTTCTGCCGCGTTCGCGGGCACCGTTGAAAAACTCACTGGGTGTTCGCAGGCGGAGATAGCGCCCGGCCGTGTCATAGTCGTGCACAAAGGCGATCACCGCGTGAAAAGGGGCCTCCTTCCTGGAACGGAGAAACTCCATGAGCGCCGAGAAGCGCGGGTCGGGGCGGTAGCCAAGCGCCTCAGCCGCCGCGAGCACCCGTGCGCGGGTCGCCGCCGAAATCGAGGCATGGCCCCGGAGCGCCATTGAGACGGTGGCCGTGCTAACTCCGACCTCTGCGGCGATTCTCGCAAGACTCACGTGGGGCTGTGGCATTTAACAATTAAAGCGAATTCCAGCGGCGGCGGCAAGCCCTTCCATGCATTGTTCCGCAATGAATCTTCCCTCAGCCTTCCTTCTTCTCCTTACCGCGGCCACGGCAATCCTCCATGCTGATTCCGTTATTCCGCCATCCGACCCCCGGATCGTTCCTCTCGGACGGGTCGCTCCGGTAGCCGATGGGGCACTTTGTTTTAATTGGCCCTCCTCGGGTTTCTCCTTCATGGCGAAGGGCGGCCCGGTCTTCCTCTCTCTTGAGGGTGGAGATGGACGCTTCCGGCTCGCTGTTGCGGTCGATGATGCGCGACGGGAGGACATTGCCTGTCCCGCAGTGCCGTCTGAAGTTGAAGTCGCCCTCCCTCCAGACGGCCTGAACCACCGGGTCGAAATCAGACTGGCCAACGAGAACAATCAGACCTTCGACAAGATCAGATTTACAGGCCTGCGAACAGCTCCGGGATGTTCCCTGGAAATCCCGTCCGCCCGGCCCGCCCGGCGTCTGCTTTTCATCGGTGATTCCTTCACCGTGGGTTATGGAGCGAAGGCAGCGGCACCGCCGCACTCTGCAAGCGATCAAAATGAGAAGATGCTGCTCGATGACACGCTCCAGGCTTATCCATTCCTTGTCGCGTCGGAACTCAAATGCGACCACCATGTGGTCGCCCGCTCGGGTTATGGCGTTCACTGTACCATCGACGATGGGAGCGGACACGAGTCCATCAGAAATCACTGGCGCAACGGAATCTTCGGCGGTGGGGCACGTGTGGATTCCACCCTCTGGGTTCCGGAGACCGTGGTCATCCGCCTCGGGGCCAACGATTTTTCGACCATTCGCAAAAAACAAGCCCCGTCTCCCGAGCAGTTTGTCGGGGCATTTGGAGAACTCCTCGCCGGGCTCAGGGAGGATCATCCCGGTATTCGAATCATTGTGTTGGTGATCGAGAAGGGGGCCTCGGAGTTCTGGCACCAGCATGTCGAGGCGGTCGCCACGGCGCACGGGACGGAGTTTCTGCGGGCGCGGGTTACGGCGGGCGAACTCGGACTCGACTGGCATCTCACGGCTGCGGGGCACCGGAAGGTGGCGGAGACGCTCGTCACGGCATTGAAAGGGTCTCTTAACGATTAAACCTCGCGGATGTTGCCCGCAACCGCTGGGCACGGCAACCTTTCCAATGAGCATTTCCGCGCATGAAACAGGTTTCCGCAACGATTTTGCATGGGGAGCAGCCACCTCCCCATTCCAAATCGAAGGCACCGCCGGACGCGGCCTTTCGGTGTGGGATGCCTTCTGCCAGAGATCGGGAGCCATTCACGGGGGACACACCGCCACGGTCGCATGCGATCATCTCAACCGGTTTTCCGATGATGTGCGCCTCTTCAGCGAGTGTGGATGGAACGCTTACCGGTTCGGTATTTCATGGCCGCGGGTTATGCCGGAAGGAACAGGCCCGGTTTCCGGTGCCGGACTGGATTTCTACGACCGCTTGGCGGATGCGCTGCTGGAGGCTGGAATCACTCCATGGGTGACCATTTTTCATTGGGACTTTCCGCTCGCCCTCTATCGGCGTGGCGGTTGGCTCAACAGGGAGAGCGCCCATTGGATGGCGGAATACGCCGGGATCATCGTCGAGCGATTGTCTGACAGGGTTCGGCATTGGTTTACCATGAACGAGCCCCAATGCTTTATTGGGCTCGGCCACTATCGGGGCGTTCATGCACCCGGGGACCGCCTCGGCCTCGGGCTGGCTTTGGAAGCGGGACACAACGCGCTGCGAGCGCACGGGCTGACCGTCCAGGCCATTCGGTCCCACTCCTCGACACCACCCCTCGTCGGATGGGCACCGAGCGGTGTGGTTGCGGTCCCGGAAAGCGAGACTCCCGCCGATATCGCGGCTGCGGAAAGCGCCTGCTTTGATATGAGCCCCGGCAACCCCCTCGGACGGAACGAACCCAACCCACTTTGGGCCAATACCTGGTGGTCCGATCCTGTGTTTCTTGGCCGCTACCCGGAGGATGCTCTCACACGATTCGGAGCGGCGGCCCCATGCGTGGAACCGGGCGATATGGAAACCATTTCACAGCCCCTTGATTTCAACGGGGCCATTGTTTACACCGGGTCGGTCGTGCGTGCCGGAACCGACGCAATGCCCGAGGTGGTCGAACTCCCACCCGGTTTTCCAAAATCGTCACTCGGCTGGCCGGTGCTTCCTGCTTCGATGTTCTGGGGGCCCGAATTTCTTTGGAGACGCTACAAATGCCCAATTGTCATCGCTGAAAGCGGTGTTGCGCTCAACGAATGGCCATCCATGGATGGCGCGGTGCATGATCCGGCGCGCACCGACCATATCAACCGTTACCTGGCCGAATTCGCCCGGTGGCGGGCACATGGAGGTGACGCCCGGGGGTATTTCCATTGGTCGGCGATGGACAATTTCGAGTGGTCGGAAGGTTACAAGGACCGGTTCGGCCTCATTCATGTCGATTTCCAAACCCAGAAACGAACCCTCAAAGATTCGGCGCGCTGGTTTGCGGCGGTCATCCGCGAAAATGGCGCGCGCTTTTTCCACACACCATGAAACCACTTAATGAATCCTGCGGCTCCGCGACCGGCTCCCGTGTCGCGGGTTCCTACGTCCACATCGAAAATGCCGGACGCATGGCACCCTTCCTTGTCAATGTCGTGAGTGCGGGCAGCGGATGGATTTTCGCTGGCAGCAATGCCTCTCTCACGGCTGGAAGGGTCTCGCCCGCCCGCGCGCTGTTCTCCTACCGAAATGCCGACCAAATTCTGGGTTCGCGCGATGGCGGGTGTCTCTGCGCCGCGATCTGTTTTAATGGCGCGGTCTGGGAGCCTTTTGCAGGCCGTCCCACGGCGGATGTGACCCGCACGCTGCGCAAGCATGTAACCGGTGGCTCGCTCGTTTATGAGGAGGAACACGCCCGGCTCGGTTTGCGCTTTGGGTGGGAGATTGCTTTCAGCGAGCGTCTCGGCCTTCTCAAGCGCACTTGGCTGGAGAATTTGTGTTCGCACGAGGTCTCGCTTCGCGTGCTGGAGGGCTGGCGTCACATCCTGCCGCCAGGGCTCCCCGACGGGCTCTATACGGGCATGAGTTACCTTGCGCGGGCCTACATGCGGCATGAGGTTGAACCAGGCGGGGCCGTTCTCTATTCGCTCAATGTCGGAGTTTCCGACCGCGCGGAGCCCTGCGAGTCGCTGCGCTACGCCTGCGCGGTTTCATCCGGTTTGGAAGAGTGGACACCTCGCGTTTTGCCCAGCTCACGGCAATTTGAGGGGTTCTGCGCGGGGACACCCCTGGGCGGGGAGCGCGAGGCGCGGGGTTGTCCCGGGGCTCACCTCACCGGTTTTTCGCCGGTCATCCCGGCGGGTGGCGGCCTTGAGTGGTGGGCGGTGCTGGACACATGGCTCGACCACGCACAGCTTGTGGAGAGGATGGCTCTTGAGAAATCCGGCGGGCTCGCACCGGAGATCCTGCGCCGCGAACTCGAAGCGGCGCAGGGCGCCCTCGAGAAGGTGCTGGTCGCGGTCGATGGCTGGCAGGTTTCCGGCGATCCCACCCTGGCAGCCCACCACGCCGCAAACGCCCTGTTTAACGCAATGCGCGGCGGACTCCCCGATGATGGCATCGCTGTTCCGGAGGGGGATTTCGCGGATTACCTTGCCGTGCGCAACGCACCCGCCTTGGGACGCGCCAGGGCTGCCTTTCCGCAGGTGTTCGAAGCCGGTGATCTCATTGCTCTGCGCAAAGCCGGCGAGGCCTGCGGCGATGCCGACCTTGCACGGGCTTGCCGGGAGTATCTGCCACTGACTTTTGGACGCCG
Organism: Chthoniobacter flavus; assembly: GCA_020718605.1. GTDB lineage: Bacteria > Verrucomicrobiota > Verrucomicrobiia > Chthoniobacterales > CAKUMP01 > DYRR01. Next base: position 6,778 of record DYRR01000074.1, read on the forward strand.
CCACGGCGACCCGAGCCGCCCTTGGAACAAGTTTTCGATTGAGATAGCGGATGCCGCAGGCAATCCCGTTCGCAATTACCAAGGCAACTGGCGCGACATTTTTCAGAATTGGGAGGCGCTCGCCGTCTCCTACCCCGCACTGTTGCCGTCCATGATTGTCCTCTTCCTGAATGCGTCCACCGCGGACGGTTTCAATCCCTACCGCATCGACCGCAGGGGGGTGGACTGGGAGGTTCTTGATCCCGAAGATCCATGGAGCAATATCGGATATTGGGGCGACCACCAAATCGTCTATCTCACCCGCCTGCTTGAAGCCCATGAAGCCGCCTTCCCAGGTGTGCTGGCAAGCGGGCTCGACGGCGGCGGCCATGTCTTTGTGGATGTGCCCTACCGCATCCGTCCCCTGGCCGATCGGCTGCACGACCCCCGCGCCTCGATCCGCTTCGATGCCGAGGCTCATGAGCGGATCCTTTCCCGAGCGGGGGAAATCGGCGGCGACGGACGCCTGCTCCGCGACCCGAATGGCGACATCGTCCAAGTCACCCTCGCTGAAAAGCTCCTCATCCCCGTGCTCGCAAAAATGGGCGTCCTTGTGCCGGATGGCGGCATCTGGCTCAACACCCAGCGCCCGGAGTGGAATGACGCCAACAACGCCCTCGCGGGATGGGGACTTTCGGTCGTGACCACCGCCCAGCTTTACCGGCATCTCCAAGTGTTGGAGAGTCTGTTTTCGGACGGATCTGGAGTTCATCTTGGCTTGGCCACCGCGGATCTCCTGGAGAGTCTCGCTTCGATTGTCCGCCGGTTTCAGGAAGTCGGCCTCGCCGGAGATCGCGCGGAGGCCCGGGCTCAATTTCTCATGCAGGCCGGCCAAGCGCTCGACGCTCACCGTCAACTGGCTTGCAACGGCGAACCGGGTGCGCCGCGGCTGGTCTCCTGCCGCAGAATCCGGGAAGTGCTCGCCGACTTTCGCAGGCTGCTTGCCGAAACCCTCCAAGCCAACCGCCGTGCGGATGCCCTTTTCCACAGCTACAACCTTTTGGAAATCCACTCCGCCCGGGCGCTGGTGCGCAACCTTGATCTTATGCTTGAAGGGCAGGTCGCCGTCCTGGCCTCCGGCTATTTGTCGGCTGATGACGCCGTTCGCCTCCTCCACGCCCTCCGCGCGTCCGATCTCTATCGCGAGGACCAGAATAGTTACATCTTATACCCGGACAGAGTCCTGCCCTCCATCCTCGAACGCAACACACTGGATGAAGAGGTGCCCGCGCTCTTCGCTGAACTGGCCAATGCGGGCGATGCTTCCCTCGCCGTTCGCGACCGGGACGGACGCTGGCATTTCGCTCCCGATTTGCACAACCCTGCGGAACTTGCCGCACGCCTTGAAGAACTGGGGAGCACGGCCCGTTTCGCCTCCGCCATCGCACGCGACCGTGACGCCGTTCTTGCCGCTTGGGAACGGGTGTTTCACCACTCAAGCTTCACAGGACGCAGCGGGGGCATGTTTGCCTTTGAGGGGCTCGGCTCGATCTACTGGCACATGGTGGCCAAACTCCTCCTTGCAGTGGGGGAACTCGCGCGTGAATGCGCGCCTCACTCCGCATCCAGCGTCGCGCTTGCGCAGGCCTATTCCGAAATTCGTGACGGACTTGGCTTCCGAAAATCTCCCGAACAATTCGGCGCGTTTCCATGCGACCCCTACTCACACACACCCGCCCACGAGGGAGCCCAACAACCCGGTATGACCGGCCAGGTAAAAGAGGAGATCCTGACCCGGCAGCTTGAGTTGGGCGTTCGCTTCAATCGGGGGTTGGTTGGGTTCTTTCCAAGCCTCCTCTCGCCTTCGGAGTTTTCCGGTCCCGGAGGCATCCTTCACACAGGACGCGGCGACACCGTCCAGATCCCGCCGGGATCAATCGGCTTCCTGCTCATGTCGGTTCCTGTTGTCTATAGTCTTGGCCCAAATACAATGATTAAGATCGAGTTTACAGATGGCCGTCCAGGGCGCGAGTCCGCCACACCCGCTCTCACCGCCGGGGAAAGCACCTCCCTCATCACACGGGATGGCATCATTTCCAGCATCCGCCTCGAGATCCCGCAAACCCAACTCCGACTCGCATGAAATCGCCCGAATCCAAACCAATCTCTCTTTCCGAAAAACTTGCCTATGGGGCCGGAGACACGGCCAGCAACTTCGTCTGGGGAACGCTTATGACGTTCCTCACCTATTTCTACACGGACATCTACGGGCTCCCAGCCACCGCTGTCGCATCGCTCTTCTTCTTCACCCGCATCCTTGACGGGGTCAGCGATCTCGCCGCGGGTGCCGTCGCGGACCGCACCCAAACCCGCTGGGGGAAATTTCGCCCCTATCTGCTCTGGATGTGCGTGCCGATGGCTGTGACCTTCGTGCTGACCTTCACGACTCCCCCATGGGAAGGCACGGCCAAGATCGCCTATGCCTGGATCACATACAACGTCGTCATGCTCGTCTATACGGCCATTAACATCCCCTACTCCGCACTCTCGGGCGTCATGACGAATGACCCCATTGATCGCACCAAACTTAATTCCTACCGCATGACGCTTGCCCAAGTCGGTGGACTGACGGTAAACGCCCTCACCCTGCCTCTCATCGCCACACTTGGAGCCGGCAATGACCGCAAAGGGTATTTCCTTACCGCCTGCCTCTTCGGAGTCGCCATCGTGGGGCTTTTCCTCCTTTCCTTTGCAGGCACCCGCGAACGCATCACCCCGCCTCCCTCGCAGTCCGGCGCTCTTCGGGACGACCTCCGGATGCTTGTGAAAAACCTGCCATGGATCATCCTCTTCGTCGTTGGCATCATTAACATGATCTTTCTGATTGTCCGTGGCAGCGTCACCGTACACTACTACAAATACGTCCTTGATCTGGCCGGTGCCAATCCGGACTTCCTCCTGCCCGGCGGCATGAAACTCCACAAAATCTCCACTCTTCTCGTCCTGGGCAATCTCTTCTTCATTGCAGGGGCGGCGATAACTCCCTTCACTGTCCGCCTCTTCGGGAAAAAGGCATCGTTTGCCGGAAGCTTCTTTATCTCGGCTCTCGTCGCAGTCCCGCTCTACTGGTGTGGATCGGAACAGTTTTCCATCGTGCTGCTGCTCATCACCCTCGGCTCAATAGCCGGTGGAGTGAACGCCACTCTCTTCTGGACGATGATTGCCGATACCGCCGACTATGCTGAGGAACGTCTCGGACGCCGTTCGACCGGTATCATTTTCTCCGCAACCACATGCGCCCAAAAACTCGGCATGGGTCTTGGCGGGGCCATCGTCGGCGTGGCGCTTTCGGTCATCGGCTATTCAGCCAACACCCAGCAATCCGCTGCCTCACTCGTCGGCCTCGCCTCCCTCGTGAGCTGGATTCCCGCCCTCGGGTTCCTCGTCTGCGGGCTCGTCATCTTAAAGTATCCACTCGGACAAAAGAACTCCTGAGCCGGTGTTTCAAATGCGGGAGGATTGTGCTAACGTCCAGTGAAATTGTTGTTTTTCCCCCATGAACAATTCCTCTCAAAACAACCGGAACATCGCCGCCGTCATCATCGGCTTTTGTCTCGTTAGCGGACTGGCCGTCTTCTATCCCGTTGTTCGCGACGACAGCGAAATTAGCCGATTCAATCCCGCACAACAGAGGAACGCCGCACAACAGACGAATGCCGTGGAGCAGAATGCCGTGGAGCAAGACATCGGCTCCCCGCCGGGCTCAACGCCGCCAACAGGCGGGCATCAGATCGTTGCCACCGCCGGGCAGGGAAGCGCGCAAGCGCCGAAAGCGGAATTTCTCGGCATCCCGGTCGTCCGCGTTCGGGAGGTTGCCCTGGACGGGAGCTTTTTGAGAGACCCTCTGCCCATGCCTGGCGAATCCTTGGCGGTTCGCTTTTTTGATGATGTTTCCCTCACTGCCGAAGTCCGCGATCGCGCTTCGGTGGGGGCGGCAACCGAGTCGTTGACGGCCACTCTACCCCAGGCGGTGATGGGACGATTGTTTTTGGCGCGAACCAACGGACAAGTTTTGGCCGTCGCCAATTTTCCCGGGCAGAACAAACAATTTCGCCTGGTTTATGATGCCGCCTTGGGCAAGCATTTTGCCGTTGAGGTGGATGTGTCACGGTTGCTGGCGGAATCGCCGGTTGACAGCGTGATTCCGCTTGACCCCGGGCCGCCGGTCGCAAACCACCAGAAACTCATTCCAAAAAGCGACCGCCCGGCGGCACACCGTCCGCCTTTTGGGGATGCCGCTGCCGACATAGCGGACGCAGAGACATATCATGACGAACCCCCAGTCGCTGTCAGGTCATCGGGGGTGGTGGCCTTCGAAGACCCTGAGCAAGATATCACGATTGATCTCATGGTCGTCTATACCCCGGCGGCGCTGGCGCAGGCCGGAAATCAGGCCAATATGCAAAACGCGATCGCGGTTGCCATCGCTGAGAGCAACGATGTCTTTTTCAATTCGCTCACCGGCGTTTCCCTCCGCCTTGTGCACAGCGCTCAGACAACCTATACAGAAAGCGGCAACGGTCAGCTCTCTGACGAGCTGAGCCGCCTTTCCTCCCAGTCCGATGCCTACATGGACGAAATCCACGCCCTGCGCGACACGCATCAAGCCGATATCGTGCAGCTTGTTTCCCACGAGAACGGTGGCGGAGGCATCGCGTATCAGCTCACCTCGTTCTCGGGTTCGCCATCGTGGGCCTTCAGCGTCTCCAACTACAATTCCCTCGTCGGCGTGCTCACGCCCGTGCATGAGATCGGACACAATATGGGCTGCGGCCACGCGATAGATCAAAACTATCAGGCCGGGCCGGGAATCGCTTCCTATGCCGGCGGCTGGCACTGGCATCCCGTGGCGGGTCAGAGCGGCTATTGCACCGTGATGGCCTACACGAGCGGAACTTATTATGCCGACGCGCTGTCGCATTCCCGCGTCCCGTATTTCTCAAATCCCGACATCTTCCTCGATGGCCTCGCGGTCGGGGACACCGATGATGGCGACAACGCCCGGGCGATCCGCCTCACAAAGCGCGTGATGGCCGAATATCGCGAAGGCGAAAACTTTGTCCCCGTGGTGAACACAAACCTCGGCCTCTCCGTGCGTCCGGCCGTTCCGACCACGATCATGCCGACCGACCTCCAAGCCAGCGACGCGAACGGCCGGGACACCCCGGAGGAGCTGACCTTCACGCTGGTCAGCGTGCCCGGCAAAGGCCTCTTGAAAAAGAGTGGCACCCAGCTTCTTGCCGGGCACACATTTACCCAGCAGGACATTGACGACGGGATCATCACCTTTACCGGCGGCAGCGGGCAGACCGGGACGGATACGTTTGTTTTCAACCTCAAGGACAGCGCGAATGCCGGAGTCGAGGGAGTCGTTGTGACGATTCAATTCGACACCGCCCCGCCTGTGCTCACCGGCACCTCCCCGGCGCATAACTCGGGCACCCAGCCCCGATCGTCTTCCTTGCAGCTCATCTTTGGCGAGAGCGTCCTCAAGGGGGGCACCGGAACCCTTGTGCTCCGCCGTCAGTCTGACAACTCGGTTGTCGAATCGGTCAACATCACCTCCTCACAGGTCGCGGTTTCCGGAAACTCCGTCATCTACACCCCCTCCGTCACGCTTGATTATGACACCGGGTATTATCTTGAAATTGAGGTGGTCCCAGAAAATTGGACCAGTGGTTAAGCTTAAAAAGTGGAGCAT
>DYRR01000204.1 GCA_020718605.1 Chthoniobacter flavus
GATATTCGAGAAGGGCTCGAAAGCCCTCGAGGATATCCTTTGGCCAGTTGGTGAGATCAGCCACACCCCTTCCAAGCGGTGCTGCCATCGTCTCCGGGAATGCCAAAGAGATTTGGAACGTCACACCATGCCCTACCGAATAGTCCCCCCCACATCATGAAACCGTCAAACAACATACATCCGGAAGTAGAAACCAAACCATGCCCGCCAACAGAGGTGATCGCGGTTTGCGCGTACCTTGTCTGAGAACAGGAGGGCTGCCCGGACGGCCGGGCGGCGGAGCATTGGATACAGGCTGAGAAACAACTCATCGCCGCGCTCGTGCATGACCGGTGGTTGGCGGCAGCCAAGCATCCGGGTCTGCGTACTGGGGAAGCAGTTCCAACCGCCGGCGTGATGCGCCCGCCCCAGAAACGTCGGAAACGTCAGAATCCCCCAATGTGCAAAGAATCGAACAGAAACGAATTGGTGATGATGAGCACCGGATTCTCGATGGCTTGAGCAACAAATACAAGCGCCCATGGAACCGGAACACTTGAACATCATGCGGGAAATCGTCGAAGAGGGATTTTGATCCCGTTCACCGATATTGTTCAGCGGAGCTTCCGGGACAAGTGGGCTGCCGCAGGTTGGCGCAATCCGATAAAAACCCGGTCGCAATGTGCAATGGCGCGGATGGCCGGAAAGCGGGATGCTCCCATCGTATCCTGAGATCCGCACTCTCGGAACATCCCATTCCCCAGGCCAAAACCATGAAACCCGATCCCCTCACCAGAATCACGATAATCACGGCGCTTTTTGTCGCCGCCCTCTCCTGCCCGTTGATGGCCGAAGTTCAAAAAATCAGTGACGGCATTTACACGATCAGCGGCACATGGACATTCTGGGCGGAGAAGGACCTGCTGGCTCCGACCGGAAAGGACAACGACTTCGGGGAGTTCAAAACCATTTTGTTCAAAGCACTGGTGAGTGATTTTGAAGGAATTCGGGAATACAAAAAGACACAGGCCACCTTCAAAGTCAAAGCCCGCGAAAGCCAGTCTGACGGAGGCGAGAAAATCCTTGTCGTCGAGCAGATACTCGAAGTGGTGGTGGACCCAGCCTCTCAAAAACCAGAGCCGAAAAAGTCGGACGAAGCCCAATGAAGCAGGCCGTGTTTGCTTTGCTGATCGGGTGCATTCCGGGCCTGCTTCCAGCCCAGACCCTGCGCCTGAACGCAGTCCGGGGCCTTCCTTTTCAGGAGGGAATGCGTGCCGTCGTATCGGGGGGCGGAGCGTGCGTAGCAGTCGGGGAAGCCGGGGCGATCTATTCCTCACTGGACGGGCTGAGCTGGACGCGCAGAGAAACCACAATCCGGGCGGATCTCCAAGCGGCGGTGTGGAACGGCAGCTTGTTCTGCATCGCAGGGAACGATGGCGCGATTCTTACCAGTCCCGACGGTGTATCGTGGACCGTGCGGACAAGCGGGACGGCGATCAACCTCGGCGCGACGGCTTCGGGCAATGGTCTGATTCTGGTTGCGGGCGATGCCGGACGGATTTTCACGAGCCCGGATGGGGTGGCTTGGACGCCAAGGGTCACGCCCTCAATCGAACGCATCAACGGCCTCGCGTTCGGTAGCGGAACCTTCGTCGCTGTGACCGAGGCGGGAGGAATACTGACTTCCCCGGACGCCGCCACATGGACCGCGCAAACCTCCCCCGCGTCCGGTGCGCTCGCGTCGGTCGCGTTTGGCTCCGGGCTTTTCACAGCGGTTGGCGCGGGCGGAGAGGTTCTTACATCGCCGGATGGCATCGCGTGGACCGTGCGACGCTCGGGGCAAATGGAGCGCCTGTGGTGCGCGACGGCGACATCTTCCGGGTTTGCCTCTTGCGGAAGCGGCGGGGTAGTTCTCACTTCGTCGGACGGCCTGACATGGACGTCCGGGACCATCTCCGGAAACCCGCGTCTGCGTTCACTCACGGAAGGGCCTTCGATCCTCATCGCAGTATCCGACATGGGGCAGATGTGGACCTCTGCCGACGGATCGGCGTGGACTCCGCGATCAACCGGCGGAGACGACGGCCTCGCCGCCGTGGCGACAAATGGCACGAACACATTCGTCGCGGTCGGGGCCGGGGGGGCGATCCTCACCTCCGCGGACGGTGCCAATTGGAACGCGGCGGCTTCCCCGACAACCGATGATCTCGAAGGGATCGTCTTCGGCGGCTCGAAGTTCGTGGCGGTCGGCGCGCACGGGAGCATCCTTTCCTCCACAGATGCCGTTTTGTGGGCTGCGGTTGCTTCCGGAACCACCGTTTCGCTGAAAGCAATCACCCACGGAACCGGCAGCTTCGTGGCCGTGGGCCAGGGCGGGCTTGTGTTGCGCTCGACCGACGGAAGCACATGGAATGCAACGACCGTTCCCGGGGCAAAGGGCGACCTGCTGGCCGTCGCCTACGGAAACGGTCTATTTATCGCCGTGGGCCAGTGGGGCCAGATCGCGACATCCCCGGACGGGGTCTCATGGACGCTTCTTCCCGACGACCCGGCCCAAAAGGAGCGGTGGTATGACATCACCGGCATTGCGTTCGCAAATGGACGCTTCGTGACCTCGACCCACTTCGCCACCAGTTTCACCTCCACCGATGGC
>DYRR01000205.1 GCA_020718605.1 Chthoniobacter flavus
TTCTCGCTCTTCAGGCTGAAAAGCATCGAGGCTGTCAAGTCCTGATTTAAATTCAGAGTTCCTGACTCGTGGAAAAAGGGGTTGTGTGATTTTTAGTCACCGGACGATCTCGGCGATAGCATCTGGTAGACCATTCGCAGATCCGTGCCAGGATAGATAAACTCCGCGTCGTTCAGGTGGACTATCATCGCCTCGGCCATACGGTTCAAGCGTGGCTCGGACAGAGGATGCAGGACAACCTGCAGCTCTTTCCTCAGCGTGTCGGGTCGCAGATTGGCGCTTGTGTTGAACAGGGCATTGACCATCGATCGCGCCTGCTCCGGGCTTGCCAGTTCCATCCGCGCCAACGCGGCCAGTGCGGTCTCCGCGCGGTAGGCGATCATCCGCACGGTGTCGAGCAGCAGTTTCCGGGTCGGCGCCAGCCGTTCGAACCTATGTTCCGGAGGCAATTCATCGAAGGGGACATGGGACGGGACAGCCTTTCGGGAGATACGGGCTTCGGCGAGCTTCGCTTCCATGTCCGCGATCCCTTCGATCATCTCCGATTTTTTCTCCATCCATGTTTCCATCTGTCCGGGTTTCATGTCCTCCAGCCTGAGCGACAGGTCGGAGAGCCGCACTTTTTCGGCGGCAATTTTTCCTCGTACGACTCCGCACTCCCGGTTGAGCCTTTTCCACTCCGGATTGACCACCGGGATGCGACATGGAAAAACCTCTGTGGAATGGTCGGGCAGCAGATCCAGTCCGAACTCCGCGAGCATGTATCGAAAGAAGTTTTCCTGCCCCCATCTGGCGAACATCGCGGGCACCCCGTCTTCAATGGAACATTTGTAGTCGGTGCCGATTATGGATGTCTGGTGGCTCCCGTGCCTGCCGCGGCGGAGACGGCGGAACTGGCGGCACCAGATCCCCTCGTCGCCATTGCCGAACAATACGCCGCGTTCGGCCAGCTCCATCTCCACGGTCTGTCCGTTTGCAAGAGCGACCGTGGACTTGCCGAACTCCGATTCCGGCCAGTCATCGCCGGGATTCTTCAGATATGTCATGCATGACACGCTGTGTTCCCTCCACATCTCGCCGACGAATCTGTGGCTGCATCCGGCCCTGTCGAAGACGAGGCGGAACCGGTGGAGATGCCTGTCCTTTTCCAGTTCGGCATCGGATGGCTGGCCGGGCACATCGGCCAGCAGCCTTGGCACGATCTCCGAGCGCAGCACGCCCAGCAGGCCGTCGTCCACTGGACGGTCCACATAGAAGAACGGCTTGCCCGCCATGTCGTTTACCCAGTAGTCGGTTCCCCCGCGCAGGCAGAGCCGATGGCTTGCGACGTAACGGCGGGACAGCTCTGTCCTCCCGCCGTGGTAGACGCGGACATGTCCATCGATATAAAGCGTCCCAGCCATCCGGGGATCCGCCTCCATCCAGCTTTTCGACAAAACGTTCGCCCATGCGGCGACCGCCACCGGATTTGACGCGACAGCGCCGAGCCTTTCCCGAAGGCAGCGCACTTCGGGGACACGGTCCAGGCCAAGAAGCCTTCCGAACTCCCCGGGTGCGCCTCGGCGCAGGGACTCGACGGTCTTGACCCTCAGCAGCGACATGAGCGCGAGCAGCATGAACACATGTGTCAGACGATAATAGAAGCCGCCCTCGCGCGGAGGATCGAGCGGGGCCAGATGCTGGAAAAGTCCGTTGGCGGCCAGTGCGGGCAGAGCGCAGAGCACCCCGCCATGTTCGACGTCAATGCACTCTTCAAAACGGGTTTCGGTCCCGGATAGCAGCCCGCATGCCGCCAGGGCGCGCTCCTCGACCCGGACACAGGCCATCCCCATGTCCGAGGCGGAGTCCGACTCGGACCGATCCGAACGGCTGGATGGATGGCGGACGCGCGCAGGGCGCACCGATGGTGGCAGCAGCCCTTTCTGGATGGCCTTGTCCACATTGCATTTCTTCACTCCCGTTAAGGCGGCAATCTCCGATCTGGATCGCCCCTCTGCAAGCAGAATGCGGCACTTCCCCATCACTTCAGGAGTCATTACCGCCGCTCCGCGAACCGCCGATGGAGCATAGAATCCGGCATCTCCCTGCCGGCGCTGCACCCTGACCGCGGCCTTGACAGTGTTCTCATGGACATGCAGGACGGAGGCTATCCGCGACTGAGCCACTCCGCCATGCAGATGCAGAAAGCCCATCATGGCACGCCGCGTCGCATGGTCGGATACCGGATGCACACGGATCGGATAGCTTCCCTGAAACCATGTCACCGACTTTCCATCGTTGAAAATGCTGTAAAATCCGTCTATATCGCTTGCACCGGACGGAACCAGCGGCAATATTCCCTGTTTCATGGGATGTCCTTTCCGACGCTGTCGCGGCGTTGTTTTTCAAGGAAAGATACATCCCTTTTTTCCACTTGCAAAAAAAGTGGACATGCAAGAAATAGAATTAACAGATTGATTTTAAGGTGTTTACACCAAATACAGCGTTAGAGCGGATCAGGAAGTCTGAAATTGTAGCCGCCCTGCTCTACCAACCACGGATTATCGTCCTGAAAAAGATTTCCCCGCCAAGGCGCAAAGCCGCAAAGAATTTTCTATCTTCCGTTCGCTGTAAAACTTTCCCGCACA
>DYRR01000075.1 GCA_020718605.1 Chthoniobacter flavus
GAGTGTTGCCCACGCGCGAGGAGGCGAAGTCGTTCCTCGCCGTCTCCTCGTCCGGCAAGCGGGAGGCGCTCATCGAGCAGTTGCTGGCACGGCCCGAGTATGCGGATTTCTGGGGGATGCGGTGGGCGGATATTTTGCGGATAAAATCGGAATTTCCGGTGAACCTCTGGCCCAATGCGACGCAGGCCTACGACGCGTGGGTTCGCTCCGCCCTGCGGACCAATATGCCGTATTCGGAGTTTGCGCGGCAGTTGATCACCGCCTCGGGCAGTAACTTCCGGGTTCCCCAGGTGAATTTTCTCCGGGCGGCGGATGGGCGGGATCCGGAATCTTTGGCCGCCGTGGTCGCCCGGGTTTTCATGGGCTCGCGGATGTCCGGATGGCCATTGGACCGGCGCTCCGATTGCGCCGCGATTTTCTCCCGGGTGGGCTTTAAGAAGACGAGGGAATGGAAGGAGGAGATCCTGGTGTCGGAAGTGGGCGGCGGTGGCCTGGGGCCGGTGTGCGACTTCCGGTTTCCGGACGGGACGACGGTTCGCTGCAGCGCGGCTGCGGATCCCCGGATTGCGCTGGCCGAATGGCTGATTGCTTCCCCAAAATCCCCGTTTGCGGCCAATGGTGCCAACCGGATCTGGTTCTGGCTTTTCGGACGCGGGATCGTGCATGAGCCGGATGACTTTCGCCCCGATAATCCGCCCTCCAATCCGGCGTTGCTGGAATGGCTTGCAAAGCAATATGCGACAAATCATTACGACACGAAACAGTTGCTCCGGATCATCCTCAATTCGGGGACCTATCAGGCGACCTCGATCCCGTCCCGTGGCGTGACGCCCCTCTACGAGGTTCGCAGGGTTGAGGCGGAGGTGTTGGTGGATGCGATCAATCGGATCACTGGCGGCCGGGACGAGTATTCCAGCATGATTCCCGAGCCGTTCACGTTTATTCCCGAGGGAACTCAGGCCGTCGCGCTTCCCGATGGCAGCATCACCAGTTCGGTTCTGGAACTGCTCGGACGGCCTCCGCGCGACACCGGCCTCCTCTCCGAGCGTCTCTCGCGGGTGACGACCGCGCAGAGACTTCAGTTGCTCAACTCGGGTCATATCCTTCGGAAACTGGAAAAGAGCAGGGCTCTCGGCGGCCTGGCCGGTGCGTCGAAGGACATCCCGTCCATGGCCGACGCACTTTATCTCACGATCCTTTCACGTCACCCCACTCCCGATGAACTCGCCGTGATTGCAGCGCATCAGCCGCCCGCGAAGTCGCCGATGCGGCAGAAGATGCTCGATGTCGCCTGGGCGCTTTTCAACAGTCCGGAATTTTTATTCAAACACTAACGCCATGAACCCGATCCTCTCCCATCTTCCCCTTGCCGCGAATTTTTCCCGCCGTGCGCTGTTCCGTTACAGTTTTCTCACAACCGCCGCGATGCTGTTGGGACGTCGCGGGCTTCTGGCATCGGCACCCGCGGCGGGTTGGTCGCCGGTTGCCAAGGCCAAGGCGGTGATTCAGATCTGGCTCTGGGGTGGTCCCTGCCATATCGACACCTTCGATCCAAAGCCGGATGCGGGCCACGATTATTGCGGGCCGCTCAACGAGGCGATCGCCACCAACGTGGACGGCATCCGAATCGGAAAACTGCTTCCCAACCTCGCAACACAGGCCGATAAATATTCTCTCATCCGGGGAATGACCCATGAGAACAACGGCCACGAGACCGCCGCCTACATGGTGCAGACCGGGCACGCGAGCGGCGAGCGGTTGGTGTATCCCTCGATGGGCGCGGTGGTGTCGCTTTTCAAGGGCTACGATGCGGGCTACACCGGTTTGATTCCTCCCTACATCGTTCTCACCGAGCCGCAGGGCCGCTTTTCGGAGGCGGGATTTCTGGGGCCGCGCTACAAGCCCTTTGCCACCGGCGGCGACCCGTCCAAACCGGTCTTTGCGGTGGAAGGGATCGTCGCGGAGGGGATTTCGCCCGAGCATCAGATGATCCGGCGCAATCTGCTGGGGCAACTGGATTCCCTGAGCCGTCACTTCGGCGGGGACCCTGGATTCGAGGATTACAAAAAATGCGGGGAAGAAGCCTACGACATGATTCTGGGGGAGGGGTCCGAGGTGTTTCAACTCTCGCGGGAGAGCGACGAGTTGCGCGAACGCTATGGCAGGAACACCTTCGGCCAATCGTGTCTGGCGGCCCGCCGCCTCATTGAGCGCGGAGCCAAATACATCACGATCAATTACAAGGGCTGGGACACCCACAAACAGCATTTCCAGACCATGAACCGCAAATTGCCCGAGCTGGATCGCGGACTGGCCACCCTGCTCCAGGACCTCTCCGAACGCGGACTTCTGGAGAGCACGATCGTGTGGTGCGGGGGCGAGTTTGGCCGCACCCCGCGCGTCCAGTGGGAGGCCCCCTGGAATGGCGGGCGAAGCCATTATGGGAAGGTTTTTTCCACGCTGGTGGCGGGTGGCGGATTCCGCGGCGGTCAGGTCGTGGGCGCCTCCGATGCCTGCGGAGAGACGGTGGCCGATCGTCCGGTCTATCCCTGGGATCTCACCGGCAGCATGTATGAATTGCTCGGGATCGACCCCGAGGGAACTTTTCCCCGGATGGGCGATGCCTCGGTGCGCCTCACCCCCGAGATTGGCGGGGACATCAAATCCGGCGGACGTCTCAAGGAGATCATGTGATGCATCACTCCGCCGCGCTGGAGGGTCAGGCTGCCGCCCTGACTGCGCTTGAGGAAGAACGAGGTCAGGTGGGGACGCTGACCCAGAAGGTGCGCAACAAGCCATTCCCCAGGGTGGCCCGATTGGTTTTTGTCGTCCTGTGGTGCTGCGCGGGGATGGCGAGGGCACAACAGTCGAAGGAACCCGACATCGCCTATTTTTATCCAGCGGGTCTTCGACAGGGCGGGACGGTCGATGTCACGGCGGGCGGGCAGAATCTCTCCCAGATCACCGGGGCGGAAATCACGGGCGAAGGAGTGCGGGTGAGCGTCACCAGCTACAGCCGTCCGCTCCCGGGCAAGCGATTCCAGGAGTTCCAGGAAACGCTGGCCGAACACCGCAAGCAAATGGCGGAGATGGTTCCCAAAGGCCGTAAGAAACCCGACATCAAAGATGTGGGCCCCATCCTCCAGGAGGCTGGCGCCTCGGAGGATGAGATCCGCTTGTTTCTCATCATGCGCAAGCAGCGCAACGATCCCAAGCGGCAGGACAACCGGCAGCTTGAGGAGAGCGTGACGCTCCATGTCGAAGCCGATCCCGGTGCGGCTCCCGGCATGCGCACCATCCGGTTCTTCGGAAAAAACGGGGTGTCCAATCCGCAGCGCTTCGTGATCGGCGCTTTGCCCGAGCGCCAGGAACCGCCCGCCACCGAACTCTCGCCGCCCCCGCCCGGGCCGCTGCAATTTCCCGTGGTTCTCAACGGCCAGATTCTGCCGGGTGAGACCGATCAATACCCGTTCCGGGCTTCAAAGGGGGAGCAATTGCTCTTTGTCGGCGAGGCGAGGGGGTTGATCCCCTATCTGGCGGACGCCGTGCCGGGATGGCTTCAGCTTGCTCTCACGGTGGTGGATGCGCGGGGGATCGAAGTCGCTTCCGCGCAGTCTTTCCGGTTCTCGCCCGATCCGCTGCTGGTCTTCGATGTGAAGCAGACCGGAGAGTATCGCCTCCATGTCCGCGACGCACTCTATCGCGGTCGTGAAGATTTTGTTTATCGCGTGTCTGCGGGAAAAATTTCGTTTGTCTCGGGGATTGCCCCCTTGGGCGCTCCGAAGGGGAGCCGGGCCGATGTGAAAATCTTCGGCTGGAATCTTCCCGGAGACCGCGCATCCATCACGGTTCCGGAGGAGGCGGGAATTTATCCGGGGCTGCTTGCCGATGCGCCTTCGGTTCTTTTCGAGTCGGGGGAGGGGATCGAGGCCCATGCCGCCGAACCGGACAACGATCCGGCCCATGCGGCGTCGGTCCGCCCTCCGGTGACCCTCAACGGATTTATCGACAAGCCCGGGGATGTTGATGGGTTTGCCTTACAGGCCACCCGGGGGAAGCCGCTCGCTCTCGAAGTGCTTGCCCGCAGGCTCGGTTCTCCCGTGGATGCCCTGATCCGGATCACAGACGCAAAGGGCAACGAAGTCGCCCGCGCGGATGATCAGGAAGATGTGGGCAGTGCCCTGCTCACCCACCACGCCGATCCCCAACTGCTTTTCGATCCGCCTGCCGACGGTCTTTTTTATGTCTGGATCTCCGATGCCCAGAATGCCGGCGGTCGGGGTTATCCCTACCGGCTTCGTATAGGTCCTCCCCGCCCGGACTTTGATCTCCGGATCACGCCGTCCGCTCTGGCAGGAGCACCGGGGACGCATTTGCCGCTTACCGTTCATGCACTCCGAAAGGGTGGGTTCGCCGGCGAAATCCAACTGGCCTGCGGCACTCCGGGCTTCAGTATTTCCGGCGGACGGATTCCGGCGGGAAAGGATTCCGCAGTCGTCACGCTCGGGTTTCCCGCCAGTTCCGACAACCCCCGGCAGAACGTCACGATTACAGGGAATGCCGATATCGGGGGGGCGCAGGTTCGCCACGCTGCGGTGCCCGCCGATGACATGCTGCAGGCATTTTTTTACCATCATCTCGTGCCCGCGGAAGAGCTTGTGGCATTCATCGCCCCCGGAGGTCCGAGAGTCCCTTTCAAGGTGGATTCGGATGTCATCCGATGCGCGACCGGAGCGTCGGCGACGATCCGGGCACATATTCCCAAACATCTTGTCGATGGACTCAAGACGGCTCTGATCAATCCTCCGGATGGAATCACGATCACAGGCACATCACCCACAGCGGATGGCATCGCGATCACGCTGACCGCAGACGCCGGGAAAATCAAGGCTCCCTCCTCGGGCAACCTGCTTATCCAGCTCACGGCATTCAAGCCCGATAAGAAAGATCCAAAAAAAATCAACTCCTGGTCCGCAGGACACCTGCCCGCCATCACCTATTACATCGAACCGCCTGGCACATAGGTCCGGTCATCCCCTGGAGGGTCGGGCTCCCGCCCCGACCTTGGGTTCTTTCCGGTAAAAACGCAGCGCCTCGATCTCGCTGCCGAATTCCCGCAATGGATAGAGGCCCTTGTCCGCACCGCGCCCCGGATCGCGCACGAGATAGTCGAACCCCCGTTTGCCGGCAATCACCACGAAATGGGTGATGCCGGAGGGATAGCGCAGCCGCACGATGACGGGATTGCCGTGGGCGAGGTTGGAGTCGATGAGATGATACGACGGCAAATCTTCATAGACGTGGGTGACCCGGTCCGGGGCCAGTGCGGCCGCGCCTTCCCAGTAGAGCCAGCCCTGCGGGGTGAATCCCCCGGAGCCGGTGAGAAAGGCGTTGAGGCGTCCGGGGTCGGTATCGATGCCGTAAAAACCCAGCACCATCGCGGCGGAGGCCACGGCGCACCCCTCGGCGCCCAGCGTGCCCCCGGTGGGTCCGAGCGGATCGGCGGCCCAACGCGGATCGGCCTGGCGAAAGAGTGGAACATCGATCTCCACAGTGTGGAAAAAGTACCGCCCGCCCCATGGCCGCAGCGGGCGCGGGGTGAGCCAGTCGGCGGCGAGTGCCAGCGCGGCCAGCAGCAGCGCCGTGACCGCGCCGAACACCAGTCGCCGAAAGCCGCGCGCGGCCGGGGACGTGAAATCCGGGAGGGATTTCATGCGGACATCCGGAAAAGAATCTTGCCGGAGCGGGCTTCGCGCTGCGCCTGATCCACGGCGGCGGCGAACTCCCCGAGCGGCCAGGTGTTTTCCACCGGCACCGTGAGGCGTCCGGCGGAAGCCAGAGCGATGAGTTCGTCAAAAACCGGGCCGCGCTCTTCCACGGTGGCATTTTCAAACCAGCGGGTGAGCCAGAAGCCGCGCACCCGGAGATCTTTGAAGATGAGGAAACCGTTGGGCACCTTGAGCGCCTGTTTGCTCATGGCACCGTAGGTGACCAGTGTGCCGCCCGGGGCGAGCGCGGCGGCAAGGCCCGTGGCGCTGTCTCCGCCCACGGCATTCAGGGCGAGGCGGACCTTGGCGCCGCCGGTGCGTTCGCGGATCGAGGCCATGTCCTCGCGGCGATCCAGAATCACGGCGTCGGCGCCGAGAGCTTCAAGTTCGGGGATGAGTTCGGGGCGGCGGACAACACAGAGCGAGTGCAGACCGCGGGCTTTGGCGATCTGGATCACGCAGCGGCCCACGCCGCTGTTGGCCGCGTTTTGCAGAACCCAGTCGCCGGCATTCAGGTCGGTGTATTGCGTGAGCATGAGCAGTGCGGTGGGCGGGTTCACGCGCAGCATGGCCGCTTGCAGGATATCGAGATCCGCCGGAATCCGCACCAGATCCTGCGCGGCCGTCGTGAGGGATTCGCGCCAGGACCCCGCTCCGGGTGGCAGCAGGACAAGATCGCCGGGGGAAAGTGTGGACACCCCCGGGCCTGCGGATTCCACGCGCGCCACCCCTTCGGCGCCGGGTGTGGCGGGCAGCGACGGTTGTTTGCCGTATTTACCCTCGATCTGATTGATGTCGGCGGGATTGACCGGGGCGGCGAGCACAGTCAAGCGCACCTCGCCGACGGCGGGATCGGGTGCGGATTCGGTTTCGAGGGTCAGGACGTCGGCGGGGCGTCCGGTGGAATGATAACGGAGAATGCGGGACATGTGGTTGACGATACAGCTCCGGCAGGGGGAACCGCAAACCAGAAACGACAATCAGAACATCGGGGTGATGGAGTCGAGGTAGCTTTGCAGGATCACCTGGGCGGCGGCCTGGTCGATCACGGCACGGCTGTTGCGGATGTTGCGCCCGGCGGCGTGCAGATTCTGCTGGGCGGTGACGGTGGAGAGGCGTTCATCCCAGAATCGGATGGGACAACCGCAGCGGGCTTCCAGCGTGGAGGCAAATTTCCGGATGTTTTCCGCGGCGGGACCGTCGCTGCCGTCGAGGTTGAGCGGCAGGCCGATCACCACGGTGGCCACTTCCTCAGTTCGAATGATTTCCTGGATGCGAGCGAGGGCTGCGGCGATGGGTGTGGCGGGGATGGTTTCGCGGGGATGGGCCAGCATTCCGAGTTGATCCGAGATCGCGACGCCGATGCGCACCGAACCTGGATCCAATCCGAGCACCCGCGGAACAATCATAGGAGTTCCGGCGGGAGATCGCCGATGAGACTCTTTATTTTTTCGGCCTGATGCGCGCTGGCGACGAGGATCGCGTCGGGGGTTTCCACCACGATGAGATCGTCCACTCCCAGCAGGGCGATGGTTTTGCCCGACTCGCTGAAGACAATGTTGTTTTTTGACGACCGGGCGACCAGCGATCCGCGCGCGGCGTTGTTTTTGTTGTCGGTCTCCAGATACTTCGCAACGGCACTCCAACTGCCGACATCGTCCCAGTCGAATCCGGCTTCGAGCACCAGCACGCGCCGGGCCTTTTCCATGATCGCATAGTCGATGGAGATGCTGGGCAGCGAGGCAAAACATTTTTTCAAGGTCGCGGCGAGGTCCTTGCTCTCGTGGACCTGGGAGACAAAGCCCGCGAGAGCCGGGGCGTGGCGGTTGAACTCGGTGATGATGGAGGGCAGGGACCACACGAAAATTCCGGCGTTCCATCGGAAGTTGCCCTGCCGGAGAAAGGTGTCGGCAAGGTCGGGGTCGGGCTTTTCACGGAACCGGACGACTTCATGGAAGCCGCCGCGGGAGGCGTCCTTGGGAAAAAGAGGGGCGCCCATTTCGATGTAGCCGAAGCCGGGGCATGCCCAGGTGGGTTTGATCCCGATGGTGATCAGGTCGCCGCTCTCCTGCGCCAGGGCGGAGGCGGCCCGCAGATCCTGTTGAAAAGCCTTGTGGTCCCGGATGAGGTGGTCGGCGGGCAGCACGACCATGGTGGCAAAAGGATCCCGCACACAGATCCACGCGGCGCCGAGGGCGATGGCGGCCGCAGTGTCCCGTTTCGCGGGTTCGGCGACGATGTTTTCCGCGGGCAGCCCGGGGCAGGCTTTGCGGACCTCGGTCTCCTGGGTTTCATTGGTGAGCACCAGAATCTGTTTCGGCGGCACCAGGCCATGCAATCGCCCGAGGGTATCTTCCAGGAGGCTTTTGTCCGAGAATAAGCGCAGGAGCTGTTTCGGACGGGTCTTGCGCGAGAGCGGCCAGAACCGTTCCCCACTTCCGCCCGCCAGAATCAGCACATAGATCTTGGGGGGCAGCATGCATACCGCCGGGGGCGGGACTGGTGAGGATGGGGAAGCGGGCATGGATTGGGGAGGGTGTGTTCCGATGTTTCCGGGACGTGGTCCGTGGGAATGAATCCCGAGATTGGATGGATGTCGCAAAGGTTTCGAGTTTATTTTTTTCGGAACCGGGGTTAGCTTCCAGTCTCCTATGAATCGAGACACCCGCCCCTGTTCAGATCGTTATCTCAATTGCACGCTGTTTGCCGCAGCCCAGACCGCACTGGGCATCGGGGTGGGATTGCTGCTCTCGGGGCGTCTCGGACGCAGTGCCAGACAGGCCGCCGCCCTCACCGCGATCGGAGTCGGTGTCGCCGCGACGATTCCGTTGTTGGTGGGGGTGGTCGATCGGAGGCTGAATTCACCCAGGACCGATCGTGGGATGCGCCGCCGCCTTCGCTCGATCCGGAACGACTCGGGATTTCCCGACGACGCCGATCTTTTTTGAATGATCGCTTCGGGGAGGGCGGAAACTTGGCCATTTTGAATCTGAATACAATAACCGTTTCGCATTTTTCTCCCAGAAACTGCTCCGAAGGTTTCAGGGGGAAGTTAATCTCTAATGCCCCTGAGTCGTCGAAAATCGCTCACCGATCCGCTCCAGAGATTCCAAACACTTGCTCGGCTGAGCGATCATAATATTGAAACGCTACATATAGGCATCTATTGATCCAAGAGCCGGGTGAGTCGCATTTCAATTCGTCGAGCACGGGGGTCGGGCTGCCGGAAGTCATCCGCTACCGCTTCTTTCTTTGAATAAGGGAGGATCGTCTGTCCGGCTGAGTAGCAACGGATGTGAATCTTGCGGAGAATGTGGCGTTGCTTGTGGTCATTGATGAAGCGCTCCCATTGCTCACGAACCGCCAAAGCCCGCAGGAGCCCAAGGTCATTGTTTGAACCCGGAGTGAGAGATGAAATCTTGGCACGAGAGCAGGCGAGAACATCCGGTAGTTTCAGGTCAAGGTTACCGCCACGGGATAGCGGTGCCCCGTCGGTGTGGCCAATGATCTCCAAAGTATCCACTTTGACCCGACCTTCTTCCTCCCGGTCGATGATTTCGTCCGCGAGGCGGGAAAACTCGTTCTGTCGAAGACCTTCGACGAAGATTTGCCCCATGACGCTGCTACCAGACTCGAAGCGATAGTCTTCCTTTTGCTCGCTGATCTGAATGTTCGGAGGCTTGTCGTGCAGTTGTCGAAGAAGATCCTCATTTTTTTTGATGATTTTCTTGATCGCTTCAGGATCGGCTCCAAAGGTTTGAATCAGATTCGCCATTTGTCGTTGGAGTTGCTTTTGCTGTTGCTTGATTTCTGCATTCTCCTCCAAAAGTCGCTTCATTTCCGACTGCATGTCCTTGGAACCCATCAGCTGGGATACACGATCCTGAAGATCCTTGATCTTGGAACGCAGGTCATCGATCTGTGTGACCGCCGCATCGCACGTCTCCGACAACGCAGAAATCACCTTGGACGGTTGGACGGTGGCGTTGATCTGCTCTAACTCCAAAGTCTCTCGGAGCCGGTTCATCGGCTCTCGGACGTGGCGAAGGTCATTACCTACCGCGTGGACCAATGCTCGGTCTCTTCCTACGTTATTCGTCGGCAGGAGGGCGCAGAAAACCACCGCGACGATCGCGATGGCGATAATGAACAGTGTGAGAAAAAGGTCTGTGATGCTCGGCCAATAGCCGTGGGTTGGGATCTCATCGTCTGAATCAGACATGGCACCTCAGGACCTCCCACCACGGAATAAACGGGCAAAGAGTCCACCTCCTTGAATCGTCTTAATCGACTCGCTAATCCCGGCTTTGGCTTCTTGTGCCAGAGATGCGATGGCGTCTGCGGCGGCCTTTTCGGTTTCGGACTTGCGATTCAGCGATTCGTTCAGCCGATCAACAGCTTCCGGAATCGTGTTCACCTCAACATTGATACGGGTGATTGTTGTGGTAAGCGATTGCGATATCAAATCCAAGGCCTCATGGCTCTTTAGACGGGTATGCTGATGGACGGCCTCGGCTTCATTGGTCTGCTTATCAAGGGACTCTTTGAGCGTTATTCGCATTGCGGCCATGCCGTCGTCGAAAGTCTTTCGGGAGGATTCGATCAGGTTGGCAGGAATCTTCTCAACTACCGCTTTGAGGTCGGTTATGATTTTTGAGACGTTTTCCCGATCACGTTGGTGGTCGCCCGAGACCTGTTTGATGACGCCGGAGATCTCGTCCAAAGTCACTAGCAGGGCCTTCCGGTCATCCTGCTGCTCCGAGCGGATTCCGTCGATGTGTTGCGAGATCTGATCCAGCCGTTCATTGGTCGTCGCGAAAATGCCTTCGAATCCGTTCACAGCCGCGTAGAGCGGGGATTTTCTGCCAAGCGTGCGGGAGAGTGTGCCTGCGATCGAGTTAGACTTCGCCGCGAGTGCATCCGCCGCCGTACTCATCTTGCCTATGCCGTTGTCCAATCCCGCTAGGGTGGGTGCCACACTGTCGACGAACTTGGCGAGATGAGCGATGACATTGTCGAACTTCGCATCCCTATCTCCCATGGTCTTCGCCAGTGATCCAAAGGTGGTCCGGACTTCGTCGTATTCGTCCGAGATGGAGCGTGGACGGTAATTGGGCATTACAGTGCCCATGGCGAAGCGGTCGAGTTCGAGGGCGTAGCGCTGCAACCCCAGTAAGTAGATTCCCCGAAGTGCGACGACGATGATCGTGAATCCCAAAGCGACGAGACTCGGCAAGAACGCATCCCCAAGGCTGTGCATGAGTGCGTTCACAAGTGCTGTGCTGTCCTCAACATTCACCAGTAAAGGGCCGTCGGTGGCGGGCAGCACACCTTCAGAAGTGCTGGGTCGGAACTGGAACTCGTTGAGGATGGGTTTTATTGATAAAAGGGTGCCGACGATGCCAATGACCAAGAGTAGGGCCGCGATGCCAGCACTAAGCCGTGCGGGAGCCTTTGAACGCTCCCTCCGGGCGACAAGCACGTGAAGCTCGGTAAGTGACGTTGAACGGGATCCCAACCACGCCGACCAGCAGGCGCGCATCACATCCGAGACACCTGATTCCGGATCAATCGTTCTATTTCTGAACCACTCCGAGAGTCCGTGCTCAGAGTGTGTGTGAGCCCCTTCCCAAGACTCCGTGGAAACCAGCATCGTCTCCGCCTTCTTGATTGCGGTGCGGTCGCGTGATGTCGAAGCGTGCGCAACGAAAGCGGCAACGCAGCCTATCACGCCGACAGCCCCAGCGAACACTGCAAAAATGACCGGCCACTGAGATGTAGCAATCTGGGCAAGTATGGGGTACATGAGAGGGCTGAGAGATTAGGAACGGACGGCCCATACTTCGGCCCGGCGGTTTTTGGCCTTGCCAGCTTCCGTCGCGTTGGTGTCGACTGGAAAAACCGTGCCGAGGCCCGCGGAATGTGCGTCCACCTTCGAGCGGCGGAGTTCCGTTGACACTGCCTCCGCCCGGTCCTTGGATAGCGGCATGTTGATGTCCGGGCCGCCATCGCTGTCGGTGAACCCGAGGATGACCACCTTATGCGTGGGGTATTTCTCGAAGACAAATCGTGGCAAGCGCTCCAAGTCTGCCTGTGCCTTCAGGTCGAGGAGGGACTTTCCGACATCAAAACGGAAGTTGGTAGAGAGGCGGATGGCAGAGCTTATCGTATTGGAGCCTATCGCGGCTCCCAACGCGGCGAGGATTTCCGGAGGCACATCCCCTTGGCTCCCGGTCAGTCGGAGATCTACGAAACCCTGCTTGGCGACCACCTCCTGCCCCTCGTTGGAGGTCGTGAATTTTACCAGTTGGAGTGCTTCATCGACGGCCTTTGGGGCGGTCCAAGCTACAATCCGGAAGCTGTAGAGGTAGTCTTCGGTTGCGATGGTGAAAGGACTTGGCTTGAGGGCGAGGGTCTCCTTGGTTGCCTGGACGGCAAGACGTTTAGCACGAAGGTTGGCTCCCTCAACATGGTAAAGGCTCAGGCTCAGAAGGTTGCGGTCAACAAGGGCCGCATCCTCACCCGAAGCCTCGTCAGCTCCAGTAACGGGGAAGCCAAACCGGGCTGCCTTCTCCCGTAACACCGAGTTCGCGGGGCCGGCCGCGATACGGAAAGGAACGTCGGAACCGATTGTGACTGTAGACGCGGGATTGTCCGGATGGACCAAAAGGGTCAGGGCATCCAAGGCTACCACCTCTGCGACCGAGCGACTT
>DYRR01000206.1 GCA_020718605.1 Chthoniobacter flavus
AGGCTGAAATCAAAGGACTTGCGGAGCCTCATGCATTTTCATTTCGGAATCGCTGTGATGAGTTGTGGCCGCCTGTGGTCAGAACCTGCTTTCCCTCCATCGGATTTCAAAAGCCGCTTCTCAAAATCCCAAACCCGGGGTAGGATGTTTCCCGTGAAAGCTGTCGTGCCCCTGTTTCTCGCGCTTCTCTGCGCCGGATGTGCCTCCTTCTCCCGGGAGGATCAAGCCGCCACACCCGGATCCTATCTGGTCTCCGCACCCCGCACATTGTTTGCCCCCGAGACCATGCGGGGCAGCGGGGATTCGTTTATTTCAAGGGACGTGGTGCTGGAAAAAGATGCTCCTGTGGAACTGCTCCGCTCGGAAGGCGCCCGCGCCGTGGTGCGAATCGCCGACGGACGTCTGGGATATGTTTTTTTGAAAGATATCCAACCGGTGCCGGTCCCGGAAGTGCCCAGTGTGTCTTCGCTTCGGGAAGATTTGCGGACTTCGCATCACACGCTGAGCCTGGACGAAGCGAAGCCCGAACCACCCAGCCCGCCGGTGAACCGCAAACTCATCGAAGAATCCAACAATCTGGATCTGCCGGAAGTCACGCCCCTGCTCTCCCCTCCGGCGGAGTGACACCCCAATCGTTAGGATCGGCAGATCCCTGCGCTCCCGCGCAGGGCTACGAAGCAGCCTGTAGCCCGCTCCGGGAGGAGCGGGATCGTGCGCATGAATCGGGCGCAACTTGGAAAGTGAACCGGCCCGCGCGGACACCGAGAAACCTTGACGCATCCGCAAGAGCGGTCAAATTAACAGGCATGCGAGCCCAAACACTCTACGAAGCCCGGTGGATTCTTCTCGTGCTTCTGGTCGCCATCGTGGCCCTGTGCCGGTGGACCCCTCACGCTCTCTGGCCGGGCGTGCTGCTGCTCGCTTTTGTTCTGTGGTTCTTCCGCGATCCGGCCAGGCCGATTTCCCCCGACCCCCGCAATGTGGTTTCCCCGGCGGACGGAGTGGTGGCCGACATCGGGCTGGAGATGGAAAATCAGGTTCTCAAGACCGAGGCGCTGCGGATCGGCATTTTCCTCTCGGTATTGGATGTCCATGTGAACCGCGCCCCGATTGCGGGCGAGGTGGTGTTCAGCCGGGCGCAGAACGGAAAATATCTCGACGCTCGCCATCCCAAGGCCTCCGCGTTGAACGCATTTCGCACCTGGGCGTTCCGCGACGGGGATCTCACCATCGTGGTGCGGCAGATCACCGGAGCCATCGCGCGCCGAATCGTCGCGTGGGCGAACGTGGGCGATTCCCTGAAAAAGGGGGACCATTTCGGCATGATCCGGTTCGGGTCCCGCACCGAGATCTTTCTCCCGCCGAACACGGAACTGATGGTGAAAAAAGGGGACCGCGTCCTGGGTGGCGAGACCGTCGTGGCCAGGCTTCCCGCCCCAACCCAATGAACCCAACCCACTCCTCCCCGCACGACCCGGTGCCGCAGACGCCCGAAACTCTTCCGGAACCCAAGATCTATCTGTTGCCCAATCTGATGACCGCCGGCAATCTCTTCTGCGGGTTTGCCGCGACCCTGCGCATTCTCGAGGGTGCCCTGCAGCGGGCCGACGGATTGCTCGCCACGGAGACATTTCACCACGCCATCTGGTTCATCCTGGGCGCGTGCATTTTCGATGTGCTCGACGGACGGCTCGCGCGGCTTGGGGGCAGGGAGAGTCCTTTCGGACGCGAGTTCGATTCGCTCGCGGACATTGTCTCCTTCGGGGTCGCACCCGCATTGTTGGTGTTCCAGATCGTGCTGGCGGAGTTTGACCGGCTCGGATGGCTGGTCGCTTTTGTGTATCTGGCCTGCGGGGCGCTCCGTCTCGCGCGCTTCAACTGCATCGCCGCGAAGGACGGCCCCTCGGCCACAAAGGATTTCCGGGGATTCCCCATCCCCGCCGCTGCGGGGGTGATCGCTTCGATCACGCTCATGATGCTGTGGTTCGAGGAGGGTCAGCGGCAGATCGGGCCCTGGAAATATGCGCTCCCGGGGCTCATGTTGTTCCTTTCCTTCCTCATGTTCAGCAAATTCCGATACCCGAGTTTCAAGTCGATCAACTGGCGCACAAAAAACTCCCCGCCCCGTTTTATTCTGGTCGCGGTATTGCTGCTTTTCACTGTCCTGAACTGGGAATGGATGCCTGCGGTGCTTTTCCTGGGTTATCTTTTTTTCGGGCTCTTCCGGACGCGGATCTTCCGTCGCCCGCATGGCGAAAAGGCACCGTCCGTTGCCGGGATTCACAAAACATAAGGACATTCCGATTTGTCTCCGGACACGACTCCGGCGTATCACCCCCGCGAAGCCTTGCACCCCGATGAAATCCCACGCATGAGTTGGCTCGTCTATCATGTGCCGGTTCTGGCAGTGCTGATCCTGGTGGCCACCCAGATGCTCCTGAATCTCCCCGTCTTCCGCGGCCCGCGTTTGATGGCAATGGATGCCTGTTCCTCACTGCGGTGTTTTTCCAATTTGCGGTGATGGTGCTCCCTTTCCTGCTGCTCCCATGGGCGGGGCACATCGGGATACAGGGACGGTCCCGCTCCTCCCGGAGCGGGCTACAGGCTGCTTTCGTAGC
>DYRR01000207.1 GCA_020718605.1 Chthoniobacter flavus
CAGTTTCTACGACCGGCGCGAGGTGAAGGATCTCATCGCCTACGGCAATGTGCTGCTCAATTCCGGGGATGATGTGAGCCTGCTGCGCATCATCAACAACCCGCCGCGCGGCATCGGTGCGACGACGGTGGAGCGTGCGCTGGAGTTTAGTGTGCAGCGGCATCTCACCCTGTTCCAGGCGCTCAATCATCCGGAGTTCCTCGCCGATTGTTCCAGGGCCGCGAAGGAGGCGCTCGGACGGTTCCACGCAATGCTCGACCGCTACGAGACAAAAATCCACGAACCGCTCACCGATCCGGCCGACATCCTCGGCGAGCTGGTCGCGGAGACCGGTTACATCGCCGAGCTGGTGCGTTCCTGCGACACGCCCGAGGAGGCGCTCAACCGCGAGACCAATGTCCGCGAACTCATCGAGGCGCTTCGCGAGCAAAACAAACGCACCGGGGACGGGCTCCGGGGTTATCTGGACCGGCTCACTCTGGACCGCGAGAAGGAGGACGACTCCGACAAGGGCACCGGGGTCACGCTCATCACGCTGCATGCCGCCAAAGGACTGGAGTTTCCGTATGTCTTCCTCATCGGACTCGAGGAAGGACTGCTTCCCCATGAGCGCAGCAAGGTCGAGGGCAACATCGACGAGGAACGCCGCCTGCTCTATGTGGGCATCACCCGGGCCATGCGCGGGCTTTCCCTCACCCGCTGCCAGGCCCGCAAGCGCTACGGCAACACGATGCACTGTCACGCCAGCTCGTTCATCAAGGAGCTTGCGGTGGACCACATCGAACACTGCGACCACAACGCGCTGCGCAACGAAACCGCCCCACCCGAGTCCGCGAAGTCCTACTTCGATCAAATGCGGAAGATGCTGGAATCCAAGCCGTGATTTTTCGTCGGGCGGAAACCGCTTGATTGGGTCCATACCCCGAAGCTTGCTTCGGCCATCTCTGGGACATCCTGTGGTTTTCGTCGAAAATGGGCGCAGCCTGTGCGCCAAATGGGCTGTGATCCAGATTTGCGGCAGGCCGCCGCAAAAATTGATGCATTATCCCTGCTTGCCCGGTTTCCCGGGTTATGTCATTTTTCAGCAATGAGCCATCTGGCGATTTATCCCGGCAGTTTCGATCCGCCCACCAACGGCCATCTGGACGTGGTGGACCGCGCCTTGAATCTCTTCGACGGGGTGATTGTTGCGGTGGCTTCCAACGAGGCCAAGCATCCGCTCTTCAGTACCGAGGAGCGATTGGGTCTGCTGCATACGGTGCTTCAAGGTCGTCCCCGCATCCGGATCACCGCGTTTGACGGGTTGCTGGTGGATTTTGCCCGCCAACAGGGCGCTTCGGCCGTGATCCGCGGATTGCGGGCCGTCTCGGACTTTGAGTTTGAATTTCAGATGGCTCTCATGAACCGGAAGCTTGAACCCGATATCGAGACCATTTTCCTGATGCCAAAAGAGGAGTACACCTATCTGAGTTCGCGGATTATCAAAGAAATTGCGCGCCTGGGTGGCGCGATCGGAGCTTTTGTGCCACCTTGTGTTGCGGACGCCCTCCGGAGCAAATCTTCCCAACCCGTGACGAACGCCTGAACCCCGGCCCCGGTCTCCCCTCCCGGAGCCCCGCCAGAATACTCGATCCAATGAACCCGGTCCTGCTCATTCACCTCAATCAAATCCACGAGGATGGCCTGCATCTCGAAGGCGAGGTGCCCTCCGAAATCCTGGATTTGGAAGATCCGCTCTACCGTCCCACCGGTCCCATCCAATATTCGCTGGATCTGGGCATTTCCGGCCATAGTTTCTTTGCGACAGGCTCTCTTTCCCTCGATTTCACCCTGGAATGTGTGGTCTGCCTGCGCGACTTCCAGAGGCGTCTCCGGCTGGATGAATTTGCCATGCAATTGGATTTGACCGGACCCGAAACAGTGGACTTGACTCCGTATGTGCGGGAAGATATCTTGCTCGCCCTTCCGACTCATCCGCACTGCGACTGGGACGGGAAAAGCGTCTGCCCCGGAGCCGCCGCGATCCTTTCCAAAACCGAACAGGAAAGTCGCGGGAGTTCCGTTGCGCCGTCCGGCTCCGCCGCGTGGGACGCATTGAACAAACTGAACATCCAACCCGATCCCTAGCCATGCCAGTCCCAAAACGCCGAGTCTCGAAAATGCGCCAGCGCACCCGCGCCGGCGCCACACGCTGGAAAGCACCCCAGCTTTCCACCTGCGGCCAGTGCGGGAGCAAAGTGCCCTCGCACACCGCCTGCCCCTCCTGTGGATATTACAACGGCCGCCAGGTGCTGAGCGTCGAGGTGCTCTGATCTGTCGTCGGCCTCCGCCGGCCAACACCACCGCCGACATAGCCGGCATCGAAAGGGTGATCCTGCGTCCATTCCGGACCGGGATCGCTTTTTGTCACTTCGGCGCCCTTGCGCACCCGGATATTTCCCGAATGCCTGCGGTGCCGAGAAAATCCTGTGATCCGGAATAACCCGCGAAAAATCGCCTTGCCATGCACGGGCGTGGGTGGATAGATTCCCGGTTCACTCTTTCGGAGACCCGGCCATTGTCGGCCGGTTTCCACGGCTGGGTAGCTCAGTTGGCAGAGCAGAGGACTGAAAATCC
>DYRR01000208.1 GCA_020718605.1 Chthoniobacter flavus
TACGACTCTCCCGCTTCCCAGCCCGCATCACATTCACCCCGGATTTTCAGTGGAAAGGCCGGGTGGGGGCGGCTATCTCACGATGGCATTGCGCCAGGTGGGATGCAGTTCGACGTACTGGCTGCGGGCCTTGCGGTCCTGGAAGACAAACGTATCATCCTGCCTGAGTGTCGGCCAGGCATTCTCTCGCGCGGACCAGAGCGTCGTCGTAGTGGGCCACCAGATTGGGGCGTCCGATTTTTTCAACAAAGCCCGCCTTGCGCAGCATGTCGAGGGGCTGCCGGTGCAGACCGCTCAGGATCACCGTGCCGCCATGGTGCTGGAACCGCTCGATCACACTCTCCAGCGCGTTGAGCGCGGTGGCGTCCATCGCCGTCACGAGATGCAGCCTCAAGATGAGCACGCGGGGCAGGGTGCCGATGCGCTCCATGGCGTCCTCCATTTTTTCAGCGGCCCCGAACAGGAACGGACCAAAGATGCGGTAAACCAGCACACCCTCCGGGATTTCCTTTCCATGCACGAGTTGTTCGGGAGATTCCAGCACGTCGGATTCCCGGACGCGGGATACTTCGGTGGTCTCCGAGACGCGTTTGATGAAGAGGATGGCGGCGAGGACCATGCCCACTTCGACCGCGATCACCAGATCGAAGATCACGGTGAGCAGAAAAGTGGTGAGCAGCACGATGGCATCGCTGCGCGGCATCATGGCAAGGCGTTTCATCTCGTGCCACTCGCCCATGCGCAGCGCAACCATCAGGAGGACGGCGGACATTGCCGCCACAGGCACAAAGGCGGCCCAGCGGGCGAAGAGCAGGATCACCGCCAGCAGCGTGAGGGAGTGCACCATCCCCGCGACCGGGGAGCGTCCGCCATTGTTGACGTTGGCCGAGGTGCGGGCAATGGCACCCGTGGCGGGCAGTCCGCAGAAGAACGGACATACGATGTTGGCGATGCCCTGGGCGACAAGCTCCGTGTTGCTGTCGTGGCGGTCGCTGGTGAGTCCGTCGGCCACCACGGCGGAAAGCAGCGACTCTATCGCGCCCAGCAATGCGATGGCGGTGGCGGGGCCGATCAGGTTGCGGACCATGCCCCAGTCGAAGGCCGGAAATTGGAATGGCGGGAAGCCCGCCGGGATGGCGTTGCCGCCGAACTTGCTTCCGATCGTCTCGATGCCGAGCCCTTGCTGCCATCCCATCAACGCGACGACAACCGTCGCGCCGAGCATTGCCACGATGGACCCCGGGATTCGTTTGAGTCCCAACCTTGGCCACAGAAAAATCACCGCAACGCAGGCGATCCCCAGCAGCAGCGTTGGAAGATTCATCAGATTTCCATGCTCATAGATCCATGTCAGCCGGTGCAGGAATTCGCGCGGAGCCGGTTCCGAAGATCGGATGCCGAGGAAATCCGCCGACTGTGTTGCCATGATCGCGACCGCAATGCCGGTGGTGAACCCGCTGGTGACGGGCCAGGGAATGAACTTGATGAGCGATCCCATCCTGGAGAGGCCCATGATGATCAGAATCACCCCGGCCATCACGGTGGCCATGACCAGACCGACATAGCCATGCTGCTCTATGATGAGCAGAATGATCGGGATAAATGCGGCGGTCGGCCCGCCGATCTGGACGCGGCTGCCACCCAGGGCGGAGATGAGAAATCCCGCGATAACCGCCGTGAATATGCCAAGAGCGGGGGCTGGGAAAGGCGTCTCCGCACCCGACGGCACGCTCGCGATCCCGAGGGCAAGCGCCAGCGGGAGTGCGATGAGACCGACGGTAAGCCCCGCCATCACATCGCCGCCGAGATCTTCGCGGGTATAGCCTCCGCGAAAGAGATCCAGCAGCCTGGGGCGGAACCGCTGGGTGGCGCGGGAGTTAGACGGGGTATTCATGGGAGTGGCATTTTCCGAGGGGACACAAAACCGGCCCCATCGGCCCCATGGAGATCATCCCAAACTCTTTTCAACCCAATACCGCCGCCAAGGACGCGGCAGTGTCGGCTTTTCGAAGTTCCAGGATATGGATCGGGGGTACGTTGAGCAGGCAATGCTTTCGGCGCACCAACTCGAAGTGTCTGTGCTCGCTGATTAAAACAGAGGTTTGGTAGGTGATGATGCGGGTGGCCGGTCCCATGGCCAGGGCGATGTTCCCGAGCAGTTTCTCGCGCAGTTCGCGCCCCATGATGGTGAAGGGAATGCCGGATACGATATAATCCGGCTCCGCAGCGCCATGCCGGGAAAGAATCTCCGAAAGATGCATCGCGTCCCCATGCACCACCGTGACCCTGGGATCGTGGGCGAACTGTGCCGTGAGATGTCTGACAAAATGGTCGTCCAACTCGAGCAGGAGAAGCCGGGTGTCGGGAGTCATGCTTCGGACAATGCGGCGGGTGTGGCATCCCTCGCCCGGTCCGAGTTCGACGAGGGTGCGGGCTTTGGAGTAATTGATGAGCCTCGCCGTCATGTGCGTAAGAAAAGGGGAGCTTGGAACGATGTAGCCCACCCGCACCGGGTTTGCCAGAACACGTTTGAAAAAGAAGAAACTCATGGTCGAAACTTGAGAGTACGGAGTTCTCGGACGGATCTCAAGCCTGAGTGTTGGCATTTTT
>DYRR01000076.1 GCA_020718605.1 Chthoniobacter flavus
GGTGGACGCGGTCGATGAGGGTGCCGAGTTTGCGGGCGTCGATGAAGAGGGTTTGCTTGCGGCGGACGCGGAAGCCGCGTTTGGCGTCGGCGGCTTTGTTTTTCGTGAGGAACCAGAGGCAGACGGGAATCTGCGTGCTGTAGAAGAGCTGGCCGGGGAGGGCGACCATGCAGTCCACGAGGTCGGCCTCGATGAGGGCGCGGCGGATGTCGCCTTCGCCGGACTGGTTGGAGGACATGCTGCCGTTGGCGAGGACCGGGAAAGTGGTAAGTAGAAATGATGAATGAAGAAGTTGAAGACCGTCTTCCTTTATCTTTCTGACTTCTGACTTCCGCCTTCCCGCGCTTTCTTGATGATCGTGACGAAGTTGGCGGTCAGTTCGTCGCACTCGGCACGGAGCGGTTGCAGCTTGGCCGCTGGTACGATTTTTCCATCGACGGGGAGTTCCAGCCAATAGGCGGATTGATCCGCGCCTCCGCGCGTCCCCTGCGGGCTGGCTTGTCAGCCAGTCTGTCTCACTCCGTTCGACTCTTCCCGCTTCCGCAGCGAGTCGTCGCATCATCTCCAACTCCGCAAGCCAGATCATGATGGGAGTCTGTAGCCGCCGGGGCGGAGGATGGCGAGAAGAATACAGGGGGAATGGAGAGTAAAAGGCATGTCAAAAACCTTCCTTTCTGTTTAGAGGGAAGGCCAGTGTTGCCGCCATTCATCGAGGCATCACGAGGAGGAAATTGCGCACGGGGTTTAGTTCGCGCCGGGAGACGGTTTTGTCCGGTCCCGCGGCGAAAAGCCCGGTGGAGGAACCTCCGTCGAGATTGAGCGCGCGCATGGGAGTCAATTTGCCATCAGGCCCTGGAGTTGCCCCAGGATGGCTCCTCCTCCTCCGAGGATCACGAACTGGTTGAGCGTGAGCGGCCCGGTGGATTCCATGAGCACGCCCTCCGCATCGGCGGTCTCGCTGAATACGATGGGCGAGAGATGTTTCGAAACGGCCTCGGTCGAAGGCAGCTTGGTGAGGTCCGCATTTTTGGACAGGCCCGGGACGAATCCGGCACCGAAGAGCAGCAGTGGGCGGACGGTGCCGTAGGCGCGTTCGAAGACCGATTTCAGATCGAAATAGACGAACGTGTGGGTCGGGGGATGCAGGGACGCCATGGCCTGCTGGAATGCGGGTTGCGCTTCGAGTTTCGGTGTGGCATTGCCCGCCAGTGCGGCGGCAAGGACCTTTTCATCACTGAGCAGAAAGAGGCGTTTGTCCGAGAGCGCCACGGTGGGAGAGACGGGGAGCAACCCCCCGGTGGAGACGCGGAACACCTCGGCGCCGGATTCCTCGGCGCGGGAGAGCGGGAGGGTGCGCCCCTGCGTGGCGGCGAGATGGTTGAGGAGTTTCGACACCACGGCGCGGTCGCGCACTTCTGCGGTGGCGAGCAGGGCAGGGTATTCGGACGTGGGTTCCCAGTCGATCTGGAGTGCGCCTTCCGTGCCAAATGCCGGGGCCAACACTGCGGGACCAAGTCCTGCCGCTTCGAGATCGGTGAGGATGCCTTCCAGCGTGCGCAGCATGCCGGTGCGGTCCAGCCCGGCATCCGGCAGGGACCATTTCTGTGGAATGGAGATGCCGCCCGCGAGGAACAACACGGTCCGGGGATTGGCGAGCGCCATGGCGGGACGCGCGAGTTTGGCGGCGTCCTTCTGATCCGCGCCGAGCAGATAAATCGAATCGCGCAGGAGGGGTCCCTCGAAGGCCGTCGAAGCGCCGATGGCCTTGATTTTTTCCAGTGCGGCGAGGTCTTCTTTGGTGGCCTGCCCGCCGGAGA
Source organism: Chthoniobacter flavus (assembly GCA_020718605.1). Taxonomy (GTDB): domain Bacteria; phylum Verrucomicrobiota; class Verrucomicrobiia; order Chthoniobacterales; family CAKUMP01; genus DYRR01. Next base: position 1,818 of record DYRR01000076.1, read on the forward strand.
CCGCCACGTCCTTGATGCGTCCCACGATCGCCGCGGGTTGGAGGAAGATGAGGGATTCCATCCGGGTGGGAAGCTGTTTGCGGACGGCGAGGAACGGCTGGGAGGTTGCGAGCGGTGTGGTTCCGGATTTGTGCGCGGCCCGGTCGAGCATGTCCTGGATGAGGACCGTGTCGTTGGCGACGAAATACCAGTCCTTGAATGAGGCGGTGGCCAGATGAAAATCGTCCGCGGTGAATGTCTCAATCGGCGTGTCGCCGTGCTGAACAATGTCGGTGCGGCCTGTCGGATATTTCTTGAGAACTTCCTCCCTGGCAGGTTTCAGGGCGGCGGTGAGCTGCTCCGGTGTGGCACGGTGACGGAATCCGCCCGACCATTTCGGGGAGTTGCCTTCCAGCGAGGCGAGGACGAGAAACGCGGAGACGGGATTGAGGGCCTGCAGGTCGGCGGAGGGTTGGACTTTGGAAAGACGCTCCCTGAGAAGGGCAAGTGGTTTTTCTAGAAACGCCCGGACCTCGGGTTCTGCTCCTATTTTTGCGAGGGCGGTGGCGGGCCAGCGGGCCCGGGTGGCGTCCAGGTCGGGCAGGACGAGGAAGGCGATCGCCCCGGCGGGGGCGAGTGAGGCGGGGTCGTTGTGCGAAGCGGTGCCCGACTGGCGTTGCCACAGGGCGAACCCGGCGGCGGCGAAGAGGGCGAGGAGCAGAACGGGAAGTATTTTTTTCATGACAGGGAGCCGACTATCCCATATCGGCGGCGGGCTGCCAGTGGAAAAAGAGCCGTTCGGGTGAGTTTGTGTTTTGCACAGGGAGCGGGGCCGGTTTAGAAAGCGGCATGTTTGAGACGCCCCGCCATTTTCATTTCATCGGCATCTGCGGCACGGCCATGGGGTCGGTCGCCGCCGCATTGCGCGAACGCGGATGCACCGTCACCGGGTCCGATGAGAATGTGTATCCGCCGATGTCCACCTTCCTCGCGGAAAACGGAGTGGGCATCGCCTCCGGATACCGGGCGGATAACATTCCCGCAGGGGCGGATCTCATCGTGGTGGGCAACGCAATCAAACGCGGAAATCCCGAGGTCGAGTCCGTGCTCGACCGCAAGCTGCCCTATCTTTCCCTGCCCGAGACGCTCAAGTATTTCTTCCTGCGGGGACGCCACAATCTGGTCGTGACCGGCACCCATGGGAAAACCACCACCACCTCCATGCTGGCGTGGATCTTCGAACACGCCGGCAGACAGCCCGGATTTCTCATCGGCGGACTGCCGGCAAATCTCGGCTGCGGTGCCCGGCTCAACGACGGCAAATTTTTTATTATCGAAGGGGATGAATACGACACGGCATTCTTCGACAAGCGTCCGAAGTTTCTGCATTACCTGCCGGAGTTGGTGGTGGTGAACAACATCGAGTTCGACCATGCCGACATCTACAAGGATCTGACCGAGATCCAGCTCGGGTTTCAGCGTCTCCTCAACATCGTTCCCCAGGGCGGCATGGTCCTCCTCAACGGCGACGATCCCAACGCGATCCACGCCGCCAGGGCCTGTCTCGCGCCGCTGGTCGAGGTGGGCTTCTCCGATAACGCGGGCACGGTGATCCGGGACATGCGGCATACCCCCGAGGGATCCCATTTCACCCTGCTCGACGGCAAATTTTTCCTGCCGATGCCTGGAGAGTTCAATGTGCGCAACGCCGCCATGGCGGTCTGCGCCGCCCATTTTTACGGCATCACCATCGACACGATCCGGGAGGCCCTCGCGGGGTTCAAGGGCGTTCGGCGGCGGCAGGAAATCAAAGGCGAGGTGCGCGGGGTGCTGGTGATGGATGACTTCGGACACCATCCCACCGCGATCCGGCAGACGCTGCAGGCGCTGCGCATCCGGTTTTCCGGACGGCGGCTATGGGCGGTGTTCGAGCCCCGCTCCAACACGACCCGCCGGGCGGTGTTCCAAAACGATCTTCCCGAAGCGCTGGGCCTGGCCGATGTGGTCTGTCTCGCCCAAGTCGCCCGGCTGGAGCAAATCCCTGCGGAAGACCGGCTCGACCCCGGGCGTGTGGTGGCGGATCTGCGGGCGATGGGGCGGACCGCCTTCTACGAACCCGGCGCGGATGACATCGTCTCCGTGATTTCCAAAGAAGCACTCCGGGGCGATGTGGTGGTGATTTTCAGCAATGGAGGTTTCGACGGCATCCACCGCAAATTGCTCGACGCCCTTGCGCTTTGATTCAGGTTCCCCTGGTGTTTTCAAAGAGGTGAATATGAAGCCGGTCGCAATACCGGTGTCCGCGTTCTTTGCAGAGGGCGAGCACCTCCTGTTGCCGGGAGACCAACCCATGCGAATCGGTGCCTTCCGGCATGAGCAGCACTTTCCAGGGCGGAATCGGGATTTCTATGGAAGCCACCGTGGCATCGATTTCCGCAAGATCCGCCGCTGAAGCCACCACAAACTTCAATTGGCAGGGGTAATTCCCGATCCACGCGCGCAGGACTTCCGGCTGACGGCGGGTGCGCTCGTGCCGGTCGATCCATGCGGCATCGAAGGCCCCGCCCGCAGGGGTCGAGTTTGCGAGCTTCGGGCTGATCGACGCCAGATCGCAGGCAATTCCCTCCGGAGCGACGGTTCCCGCCGTCTCGATGGTGATGTGGTATCCGGCGGTCCGCATCGCGGCGGCGAGTTCGTGGATGTTGCGGGCGACCATGGGCTCTCCGCCGGTGAGCACGCAGTGTTTGGCCGGGTATCGTTGCGCCTCCTGCAGAATTTGCGCCACATTCATTTCCCGCCCTTCCGGATGCCAGGAGGCATACGGCGTGTCGCACCACACGCAGCGAAGGTTGCAGCCCGAGGTGCGGATAAAGACGGACGGCACCCCGGTCAGTTCGCCCTCGCCCTGGATGGAGTAAAATATCTCGGAGATCAGCATGCCGCAGGCTTTGGTGGAAGAGGTCCTGTCGAGAGGTACTGGGTGGGATCGGGTATTTCGGCGAGCAGGAAGGCCTCCCGCCGCTCCACGCAGGTGCCGCATTCCCCGCAATGGACCTCTCCGCCGACGTAGCAGGACCAGGTCCGGGAGAAATCCACCCCGAGATCGTGTCCGTGCCGGGCGATGTCCGCCTTGCTCATCGCGATGAAGGGCCGGAGAATTTCCACCCCGGCATACGTGCCCAGGCGGATGGCGTCCCCCATGGAGCGCATGAATTCCTCCCGGCAGTCGGGGTAAATCGCATGATCCCCGGCATGAGCCGCGATGCACACCGATGCCGCGCCCCTGCTTTCGGCCAGGCCGGCCGCCACGGCCAGCAGGATGCCGTTGCGGAAGGGGACCACGGTCTTTTTCATGGTCTCCTCCTCGTAATGGCCCTTGGGAATCTCTCCGCTTCCGGCGAGCAGATCGGATTGGAACTGCTCGCCAATAAAAGCCAGCGGGATGGTGAGGTGCGGCACACCCAGACGGTCGGCATGCCATTGTGCGAAGGGGATTTCCCGGTCGTTGTGCCTGCTGCCATAGTGGAAACTGAGCGCCGCCACGACTTCCTGTTCCTTGTGGGAATGGTGGAGTGCCACGACCGAGTCCATCCCGCCGCTCACAAGCACAACCGACTTTGGGTTTCTCATGGTGCGGGGTCAGAGTTGGGCGTGTTGGGTGAGATATTGCGCCGCCTCGGTCCGGGCCCAGGCGTCGGCGTCGAGGATCTCCGGGAGCAAAGCGTGGGGAATGGTCCGGTGGGCCGCCATCACCGCCGCGACGCATTCCCAGATGCCGGGGAACCGGGTTTTCCCCTCCAGAAATGCGGCCACGGCGATTTCGTTGGCCGCGTTGAGCACGGCGGGAAGCGTGCCACCGGTTTGCCCGGCTTCGCGGGCGAGATTCAGCGCCGGAAAATCCCCCGTCCGGGGAGCGGAAAACTCCAGCCGACCGAGTGCCGGAAAATCCAGGGGGCGCAGGGAGTTGGGCACACGGTCCGGCCAGGTGACGGCGTATTGGATGGGGAAACACATGTCGGAATGGCTCAACTGGGCCAGCACGGAGCTGTCGATGAACTCGACCATGGAATGCACGATGCTCTGCGGATGCACGACGACATCGACCCGATCCATGGGCACATCGAAAAGCCAGCGCGCCTCAATCATTTCCAGGCCTTTGTTGAAGAGAGTGGCGGAGTCCACGGTGATCTTCGGCCCCATGTTCCAAGTGGGATGCCGGAGTGCCTGATCCGGAGTCACGCCGGCAAGCAGGGCGGACGGAGTTTCGCGGAATGGACCGCCCGAGGCGGTGAGAACGAGCCTCCGGACAGACTCCGGAGGGCGGCCTTCGAGACATTGGAAGATGGCGTTGTGCTCGCTGTCCACCGGCAGGACCATCCGCTGGTGGCGGCGGGCGGCATCCATCACGATCTCCCCGGCCATTACGAGAATTTCCTTGCTGGCAACCGCCAGATCCTTGCCGGATTCGAGGGCGGCGAGTGCCGGACGCAGGCCCTGAGTTCCCACGATGGCCACGAGAACCATATCCGCCTCCGGGCTGCGCGCGATCTCCAGCAGGCCGTCGGTGCCGCTGAGAATCCGGGGGCGATACTCCAGCCGCGCCCGAAGTTCGGGAAGTCCCGCCGGATCGGCGAGACAGAGCGTGCCGGGTCGGAATTCATTGGCGGCTGCGGCGAGTTTGTCGGCCTGGCGTCCGGCGGCCATGGCCGTGATTTCCATGCGGTCGGGGATGTCCCGGGCGACCTTGAGCGCACTGTCCCCGATGGAGCCGGTCGCCCCGAGCAGAATGACCCGGCGTTTTCTCATGTCATCTTCAGCACCAGACGCAGATAGAAAAACAGGAGGGGCGCCGTGAAGAGCAGACTGTCGATGAGATCGAGGATCCCTCCGATGCCGGGCAGCGCCTGCCCGCTGTCCTTCACCCCGGTGCTGCGTTTCACCAGGGACTCCGCGAGGTCGCCGACCACGGCGGCATAGCCCAGCAACAGACCCAGCGCGGTGGCGTGCATCCAGTTCATGCCGGCAAGATAGTCCGGCATGAGCGAATAGACGGCGAAGCTTCCGAGCAGTGAAAAGAAGAGGGCGCCAATGAATCCCTCCCATGTTTTCTTGGGACTGATCAGCGGGACAAGCAGGTGGCGTCCGGCCACACTGCCGACAAGATACGCGCCCATGTCGCTGAATTTGGTGACCACCATGAGGTAGAGCACATAGAAATGTCCGGTGATCTGGTTGGCATCGCCTCTCGGGACGACATAGACGATCTTTGTGATGAAATTGAAAAGCCAGACGATCCAGAGCAGGCCAAAGAGCGTGTAGGCCATGGTCTCCAGCGGGCGGTCGTCCCGGCTGCGTTTGAGGGTTTGCCGGGCGAAGGCGCCCAGCAGGAAAAACAACAGCACCGCCACCTCGAAATCGTAGGAACTGGACAGACCGTAGGTGCGAAAATAGTAGAAACTGCCTGCAATGAAAACGACGCCGCAGAGCATCGCGAAGCGGCGGGCATTGGGCAGCCCCTTGGAATCCAGCATCCCCAGATATTCCCAGAGCGCCACGAGGGCAACGCCGGAGACGAGAAGGAAAAAGCCGATCTCAAACCCGGAAAAAATCGTCCCCAGCACCAGGATCCAGAGTCCGGCCGAACTGACGGTGCGCCAAAGGAATGTGAGACTGTCGGCCTTGGAGGTCAATGGGGGGCGGAGTGGAAAGAATTTCGGATGCGCCGCGCATCCTCCTTGAAACAGAAACGCTTGGCAAGCACTCGCGCGAAGCACTGCGCGGAGCGGAGCGGTGCAGGACAAATTTCTGCCGACTCAGGAGAGATGATTGCTCGGAAAATTGTTTGGGTGAACGCAAAGCATTATGCCACAACGTGGCTGCATCTTGGAGCCCAGGGTAGCGAAGCTACCCTGGGTATATGGAACCCCATATATCAACCCTGAAGGGGTTGCTTCAGTCCCACATGTATCGCTCGTCAAAGGCAAGTCCGTGTTTTTTCAGAAACGCACTCCGTGGCGATTCCTCCGAGAACAGAGTGTACTTGTCGCCGAACATCTTCGTCGGTCAAAAACGGATGGCACCAATGTTCACAGTGCCGACTACGGTTATCTCACTCCGGGCACCAACCCCGGGTGGGTGAACACCTCGACGATTGGCTGGATTTGCATCGGCGACTACAGTGGTTGGGTGTGGAGTTCACGCCTGGGGTGGATCGCTTCCAACAAGGCGGGCACAGCCACATATTTTTGGAGCAAAAACTTTGGGTGGGTGGCCGCAAACGGCACGGGTGGGGCATGGAGCTACGGGCTGAATCGATGGCTTTGATGGATTGCGGGAATCATCCCGCCGGGAGGGGATGCCGATTTCGGAAAAATGCATGACCGGAAAACATCCGCCCGAGTCCGCGATCATTTGGGCCGGCGGATCCCGGGGCTCCCGCGCCGGGCCACGAAAGCAGGCTCAGACATTCGGTCGTGGAAGGAAATGAGATGAGCCATTTCTTGGAGGGGACGTGCGGCCTCCCGCGTCCTCGAGCCGGACGAGCGGGCCGCTCATCCCAACCCCGGCAACGCGACAGGGTTATTCGTTTTCCTCAGTTCCTCGCATTCTTCGGCAGAGGCTGGGATGTCTGCGCATGAAGCGCCGCGCGGTGGGATATAAAAAAAACCGCCCGGCACCACGCGGCGCCAGGCGGTTTTCCAAACAAAATATTCGCTGAAACCTCAGCCCTTTTTGAGAAGAGGAAGGCCGGTCTTCGAGTTTTCGGAAACGATGTATCCCTGGGGAAGCGCATCGATGGCCGCTTCGCCGGGCGCGCCCGCGAAGTAATAAAGGGTCACGGTGCGTCCTCCGCGCAGCTCCTGCTCGCGCCTGTGGAGGAAGTAGGTTTTGCCGGATTTTTTGCTGACGACGCTGAATGCCATAAGGATGTCTTCGCGGTGGGTGGATGTGTGGTTTGCGGAAGGCGGGGGATCAGATCACGCCGGCCTTTGACAGGGTGGCAAGCGCTCCGTTTTTGGTCACGGTTTTCATGCCGCGCGCGGAGATCTTCACCTTCACAAACCGTCCGAGTTCGGGAACCCAGATGCGGCGGATTTTCAGGTTGGGGAGAAAGGTGCGGGTGACGTTCTTGGTGACGTGACGGCCGACACCGCCCTTTTTCTTGGCCATACCGCGGCGGTGAATCACCGAGCCGGTGGAAGGTTTGGATTTTGTGACGCTGCAGATTCGGGACATAATCGGGATTGGGAAAGAGGTTGTGGGGCGCGGAGGATCTTCCAGGGAAGCGGGACCGTCAAGCGCTTTTTTACAGAATTTCAGGTCAGGGTTTTTCGACGATCTTCACATTGTCCACATAGACCACCGAATCGGCGTCGGGGAGTTCGACCTGGATTCTCAGGCCAGCTTCCGAGACGTTTTCCAGTGACTTGAGGTCGGGGTCTTTGAATCCGATTTTGAAGACCTTGGTAATGGTTTTCCATTCACTGCCCACGGTGGTCGGAATCGTTTCGGTGATCTCCTCTCGCGCCTCATTCCTCTGGACCGTGGCCGATCCGCGGTCGCCCCGGGTGATTTTGTCCTGCCCAAGCTTTTTGAAGCCGCTGTAGCCGAACCGCGCCGAGGCATTGCGGGCTTTGGTGCCCTTGATGTCGAAGGAGATTTCGTAGCTGGAATTCTGTTTGAGGCGGATGCCGGTATTGGTTGCCAGAACCAGAGTCTTCGACCCCCGAGCGATGGCGGTTTCGAGCGGATCGACTCCCTCGTTTACGTGGTCTTGCTGATTGGGGGAGGAAGGGGCGACTTTCTGTGGTTCGATCTTGAACGCCCAGGGTTTGATTATCTTATTGATGGAAGGCAGATTGCCGGCTTTGAAACATGACTTGCCTTCCGTGGGTCTGGCGGCGGGATCGGTGGTTTCATTCACAATATCCGAGTACCCGCCCCAGTTGCCCATTGTGAACCCCTGCCAGACGGCCCATGCGCTTGGACGTTTGAAGCGCAGTGGCTGCATGTTTTCCTCGCTCTTGATTTCGACCGGCAGTGCAAATTTCGGTTCCTTTGCGGTGCCCTGGTTGAGAGCCAGCGCGACCCGCCCTGTGATTTTCCCGAGAATCAGGTCGAAAAGTCCGTCGCCATTGAAATCCCCTGCGGAGACCGCAATGGGCCCCGGGATCTTGGTGGCGCCTCCGAAGCTGATCGTGGTGGCGAAGGGAAACTCCGCGCCGGGTTTCCATCCGGCACCGGGATTCAGAAAAACCGCCAGCTCCCCTGTGCGGTCTCCAACGATCACGTCCATGAATCCGTCCCCGTTGTAATCGGCCAGGGTGGGGGTGAGTTGCTCGCGTCCGTCGCCATAGGCCAGGAAAAATCGGTTCGCCACGTCAAACTTGGGTGCTGCGGAGGATCCGCTGTTGAGCAGCAAATGGATGCTGTTGGCGGAATAGGATCCCTCGCCCACGAGGAGGTCCATTTTTCCGTCGCGGTTCATATCGAACATGAGGGGAGTGAGGAGATTGGCCCAATACTGCCCCGCCGTTCCGGTGTTGAGCAGAAGGGTGTCGATGTTGGCGGGCTGCCGGAAGTCGGGAGCCATCGCCGAGCCACTGTTGGGCAGGAACATCATTTCCCCGAGGTAATTTCCAATCAGGATGTCGTTTGCTCCGCTGGACCGGAAGGGACCCACCCCGATTTTTAACGGGGTGCGATTCCCGTAAGTTTTCAAATTCGCGCGATCTTTTTCCATGCCTGGAGGGGTGAGGGGCAGCCAGATGGGAATGATCTCGCCCATGCCGAATTTTGGTTCTGTGGGTGTGCCCTTGTTGAAATGCACACGCATGTAGCCGTTGACGTCCGCAGTGACGATATCCATGAGCCCATCGCCGTTCATATCCGCCGCAGCGACCGAAAGAGGCATCGCCCGCTCGCCCACACTTCCACTCTCAAGCAGGACCTTTGCCGAGCCACGACTGCCGCTGATGAGTCCGGTGGCGTCCACGCCATCCCACAAATTGTCCGTCGAGGAGGAGCGTTCGAACCCGCCGTCGGAGGGCATCGGGCGCGCGGGGGGGGGCGGTGTTTGGGCGAAAGCGAGGGTTGCGCAAAGTGCGGAATGCAGGAGCACTGCCAGAGAGGAGCGGGAGATCGGGTTCATGGAAGGAACGCCACTCTAGCCGGAGGCAGAGAAAATTGAAAAGAGAAAATGTTTGCAGTTACACCCGAACTCCGAGTCGGGCGATATATTGTTCCCAGACCCCGGTCAGCGCGGATGGACACCCAATTTGGCCCGCAGATAGACCACGCCCCGGTCCAGTGCCTGCTTCACTTCCACATCCCAGGGGCCGGTGGCGGCCATCGATTCGAGCAGAGGCAGCGCTTCGGGGTTGTTTGTCTGGGCCAGCCCGTGCACGGCAGCTACGCGGTAATGCAATGGCAGATTGGGATTGCCAATCCAGCGGGGCATCATTTGCAGAGCGACTTCCGGAAACTGGCGGCCAATGCCAAACAGGGCATAATGGCGATAGCGCGGGTCGCCCTGGGTGAGCAGGTTTTTCAGATAAGCCCAGGAGTTCTGGGGCGTGACCGCGTAAAACTCACGGGCAAGTTCCGCAGAGGCAAGCCCCACCAGAGCCTCGGTTTTGAGCGAGGGATCGGTGGAGACTTTTAACCCGGACACATCCCCGGTCGCCTTGCGGGCCAGCAGCAACGCCTGCATGATTTCCGGCACAGACACCCGGAAAACATCGTTCGAATCCGACGGCAGATCGGAGACGCTCGCCGGACGGCGTTTGATTTCCGCAGCCTCGGGATTCTCGGCGAGCAGAAGCGCGGCGGTCTGGAGAATGGGATAGGGCGTGCCAGGATTGGCCGACACATACTCGACCAGCGGTTTGAGTGCACCAGGGGGACGGCCGGACACTTTATAGGGGGAGTCCAGCGTGTCGTTGCGCAGTTTCAACGGCACCGTGAGGATGCTGAGATTGGCCTCCCCTCCCGCAGGCACTTCCACCGTGGCCTCGCGCAGGGAAAGCAGGGCACTGGGCCCTCCCTCAAAAATTTGGCCGACAGGCACTGAGAATACGGCGTCCGTCGTTCCAAGGTTGGACACTTTGCCGGTGATCAAATCACGGCCATTGCCGGAAAACTGGGCTTTCACGGTGCCGTCGGCGGATGGATTTTGGGTCGCCACGTGGCGCGTGGGGGCCTGGGTGTCTTTGCCCTGCAGTGCCGCACTGAACGCCGGGGGGATCACCGAAGCCAAAGGAGGCGGTGGAGCCGTCACCGCCGGACGGTTCACAAAGTAGTAGAACACGACGCCCATGATCGCCACCAGGATGGCGAGCAACAGAAGAACTCGGGAGAAACGGGCCATTTGAAATGAGTAGGTAGCACGAACTATGCTTCAAATCGACAATTAATTTCGGGATTGTTGGACGCCCCTCTGCACTCCCGGGTTTCGCTATATGCCCGAATCATTGCGGTCCTCTGGAGGAAATGGAAAAAATGGGGGGATTGTGCGGTGCGCGATCCCGCTTCTCCCGGAGCGGGCGACAGGCTGCTTCGTAGCTCTGCGCGGGAG
>DYRR01000077.1 GCA_020718605.1 Chthoniobacter flavus
CGGACTTCGCGCGCAGCGGGATCGAGCTTTCGCCATTGACGATGCCGTTGAGCCAAGGGGTGTATGAATTTCCCGCGTTGCCGCGCACGACCTTCCATGGGCTGCCGGGGCTGCTGGCGGATTCGCTGCCGGACAAATTTGGCAATGCTCTGATCGGCGCGTGGCTGGCGACACAAGGCCGCACGCTGGAGAGTTTCAACGCCGTGGAGCGCCTTTGCTACACGGGCGTGCGCGGTATGGGGGCATTGGAGTTTGCACCGGTGCTGGGGCCGAAAGCGCGCAAGGCGACAATGATCGAGATCGATGCACTGGTGCGGTTGGCGGGGGAGGTCTTGACGCATCGGGGCAATTTGCTGGGGCATTTTCACGAGACCGGAAAAGAGAAGGCGTTGCGCGACATTCTGAGCGTGGGCACCTCTGCCGGTGGCGCGCGGGCCAAGGCGGTGATCGCGTGGAATCGTGCAACCAACGAGGTGCGTTCCGGGCAAATCGCAGCGGGCGCGGGCTTCGAATACTGGCTGCTGAAGCTCGATGGCGTGGCAGACAACAAGGACAAGGAACTGGAAGACCCGAAAGGCTACGGCGCAATCGAGTATGCATATCACCTGATGGCCCGGGCGGCGGGCCTCACGATGAGCGAGTGTCAGATTCTGGAGGAAAACGGGCGACGGCATTTTATGACGCGCCGATTTGACCGCCTGGCGGGCGGCGTGAAGCTGCACATGCAGTCGCTGTGTGCGCTAGCGCATTTCGATTTTAACCAGGCCGGGGCCTACGCCTACGAGCAGGCATTGCTGACGATCCGCCAGCTCAATCTGCCGATGGATGCGGTGGAACAGCAATTCCGGCGGATGGTTTTCAACATCGTGGCGCGGAATCAGGACGACCATGTGAAGAACATCGCCTTCCTGATGGAGAAGCAGGGCGAGTGGTCGCTTGCGCCGGCCTTTGACGTGACCTACAGCTACAACCCATCCGGCTCCTGGACAGCCTCGCACCAGATGACACTGAATGGGAAACGGAATGGCTTCACGCGGGAGGATTTCGAGGCGTGCGCAAAAGCGGCGCTGATGAAACGGGGCCGGGCCGCAACAATCCTCGACGAAGTTGTGGCGGCGGTGGGTCGCTGGCCGGAGTTTGCCGCCGAGGCGCAGCTTGCCGACGACTGGCGCGAAAAAATCCGACAGGCGCACCGGCTTACTTTCCCGGGAAAATGAGCATGAATGATCCATCGTCGAAGCCATCGCCCTCGAATGGTTCGGGAAGCCCGGACTGCCGGATGACGAGACCAATTTCACGCTTGCGCACTCGCGTCCGGGAGGTGAAGATGCGGGCAGATGCGACACATGGACTGGCGACACTCTTGATGAATCCGGGCTGAACCTTTTCTCTGGAAAAGGCCACAGCCCCGCCGGTGCGGGCAGCAACAACCAACCAAACCCACCATCGCCCGGTGCCCGAAAATGCGGTTGCCGGGTTTTTTATTTATGATCCCTGAACTCAAATACAACGAAGACGGTCTCATTCCCGCCATTGTGCAGGAATCGCTCGGTGGCGCACATCCATCCGGGCGCGTGCTGATGATGGCCTGGATGAACCGGGAATCCCTCGGCAAAACACTGGAGACCGGCGTGATGCATTACTGGAGCCGGTCCCGCAAAAAGCTCTGGCTCAAAGGCGAGAGCAGCGGCAACACGCAGGCGGTGGTGCGCTGGTTTGCGGATTGCGACAACGACTGTCTGCTGTTCGAAGTCGTGCAGCAGAGCGGCGCCTGTCACACCGGCTACCGGAGCTGTTTTTTCCAGGAATACAATCTCGAAGGCAATCCCCTGCCCACGGGCGAGGAGCGCCTGTTCGATCCCGCCAAAGTCTATGGCTAGCCCAACCCTGCCCCCGCTTCAGCCCTCCCGCGAGGAGTTCCGTGAACTCGCCGCGCAGGGAAACCTGATTCCCGTGTTCGCCGAGTTCATCGCCGACTCGGAGACGCCGGTGTCCGCCTTTGAAAAAATCGGCGGTGCGGGGTATTCCTTTCTGCTGGAATCGGCGGAACAGAACGATCAGACCGGACGATTCTCGATTCTTGGCGCGGGCCCCAGGCTCGTGCTCCGCACCACGGGACGCACCGCCACCGTGGAGGAGGACGGAAAGTGCCGGACCTTCGAATTTGAGGGCGACCCGCTGGACACCCTGCGGGAACTCATGGCGGAATACCGTCCCGCCGGCATGGAATCCATGCCCGTCTTCGGCGGCGGTGCGGTCGGATTTCTCACCTACGACGTGGCCCGGTTTTTCGAGCCGACCATCCCCGCTTCGCGCGAAGCGGGACTCGGATTGCCCGACATCCTGTTCATGGTCACCCGCTCCTATGTGGTGTTTGATCACCGGCTGCGGCGGTTCCGGGTGGCGGCCAACGCGCACGTCGGGGCGGAGGGACCGGATGCGGCCTACGACGATGCGGGACGCGCCATCGCGGATCTGCTCGCGAAACTGCAGACACCGTCCCGGCTGCGCCCCGTGGGCACGCGCACCCCGACCCGTCCCGGCGCCGCCGACAGCAACACGACCCGGGAGGAATACATGGACATGGTGCGGTGCGCCCAGGAATTCATCAAGGCCGGCGACATTTTCCAGATCGTGCCTTCCCAGCGATTCGGCACGGAGTTTGTGGGCGACCCGCTCACACTGTATCGTGCGCTGCGTTTCATCAATCCTTCGCCCTACATGTTCTGCCTGCGCTGTGGCGGGGATTTCGCGCTGGTCGGCAGTTCTCCGGAGGTGCATGTGAAACTCACCGGACGCCGGGTGGAAATCCGTCCCATCGCGGGCACCCGCCCGCGCGGAGCGACGCCCGAACAGGATGCCCACAATGCCGCCGACCTGCTCGCCGATCCCAAGGAACGCGCCGAGCACATCATGCTCGTCGATCTTGCCCGCAACGACGTGGGCCGCATCGCCGAGTTCGACAGCGTGCGCGTGAGCGATTTCATGACCATCGAGCGCTACAGCCACGTGATGCACATCGTCACCAATGTCGAGGGAACCCTGGCACCGGGCCGGGATGCCTACGATGTGATGCGGGCCACCTTTCCGGCCGGCACCGTGTCCGGCTCGCCCAAGATCCGGGCCATGCAGATTCTTTCGGATCTGGAAAAAAGTGCCCGGGGTGCGTATGCGGGTGCGGTGGGGTACTTCGGGTTCGACGGCAACCTCGACTCCTGCATCACGCTGCGCACCGTGGTGCTGCAGGAAGGCCGCGCCTACATCCAGGCCGGGGCGGGCGTCGTCGCCGACTCGACGCCGGAAGGCGAATACCAGGAAACCGTCAACAAAGCCTCCGGAATGCTGCGCGCCATCGAACTCGCCAGAGAAATCTGATCCCATGCTCCTCGTCATCGACAACTACGACTCGTTCACCTACAACCTCGTCCAGTATTTCGGAGAACTGGGCGCGGAGGTGCTGGTGCGGCGCAACGACGAAATCACGCTGGAGGAAATCCGTGCGCTCGCTCCGGAGCGCATCTGTGTGTCGCCCGGCCCCTGCACGCCCAACGAGGCGGGCATCAGCAACGACGTGATCCGGGAATTCGGCCCCCGCCTGCCGATCCTTGGCGTCTGTCTGGGCCACCAGTGCATGGGCCATGTCTTCGGGGGCGAGGTGGTCCGGGCCGACCGGCTCATGCACGGCAAGACCTCGCCGATCCTGCACGAAGGGCGCGGGGTGTTCCGCGATCTGCCCAGTCCTTTCGAAGCCACACGCTACCACTCGCTCATTGTGCGTCGCGAGACTTTGCCGGCCACCCTCGCCATCACCGCCTGGACCGCCGAAGGCGAGATCATGGGCCTTTCCCACCGCGAACATCCCATCCATGGCGTCCAGTTTCACCCGGAATCCATTCTCACCACGGAAGGCAAACATCTGCTGCGCAACTTTCTGGATATGCGGATATGAGCTGGATCGACCGTTTGGAGAAGCCTCTGGGCTGGATCGCGATCCCGGGCATCACCCGCATCGTGGTGGCGTTCAACGCGCTGGTTTTCCTGCTGCTCAGGTTTAATCCGTCCTTCATCGAAGCCATCGATCTTCAGCCGGGCAAGGTGCTCTCGGGCGAAGTGTGGAGGCTCCTCACCTTCGTCTTCATCCCTGAAACCTCCAGTCTGCTCTGGATCGTCTTCGCGCTCCTCTTCCTCTGGTTCATCGGGGAAAATCTCGAAAGCGAATGGGGCAGCTTCCGCCTCACCCTGTTTTACCTGCTCGGCATGGCGGGCGGCACAGTGGCCGCTTTCTTCTTTGGCGGCGGCTCCACCAATCTCTACCTCAACCTCTCGCTGCTCTTCGCTTTTGCCACCCTGTTTCCCAACATGATCGTGATGCTCTTTCTCATCGTGCCGGTGAAAATGAAATGGATCGGGCTGTTCTCCTTCGTGATCGTGATGCTGGGATTCTTCTCCGGCGGGGTCGCGGTAAAAATGGCCGTCGCCTCCTCGCTCATCAATTACATCCTGTTTTTCGGCCCGACTTTTGTCACCCGCCTGCGCCAA
This sequence comes from Chthoniobacter flavus, assembly GCA_020718605.1. Taxonomy (GTDB): domain Bacteria; phylum Verrucomicrobiota; class Verrucomicrobiia; order Chthoniobacterales; family CAKUMP01; genus DYRR01. The sequence continues at coordinate 4,540 of DYRR01000077.1, forward strand.
CGCGGCGAAGTCGCGGCAAGGCGGCATAAGTTCGAATCCAGTCTCCGCTCCGCAACCGGCGAAGCCCTCCACCGCTGCCACCTCTGCGGCCGCACCGATGAGACCCACCCCGACATCGAGTTCCGTGTGGGCCGGGACGGCGAGGATTACTGCACCGAACACCTCCCGGCGCACCCGGATGGCGCACAGGTCTGAAAGGGACTATCCGCGATGCCACGAAGGCAACTGCGAAAGACGGGGCCGAATGGCGGTCAGATTCGTCCGGACCCGGACTCTCTGCAACATTTCTTCCCGCGCAACACACGCGGATTTCAGTTCGTTGAAAAAGCTCCTGATTTGGCTGCTGATGCTGTGATAGTATCTCATGGTAATTCTGATAGAGCAGCATCCGCGCCACCTCGTTGAGTCAGTTTTATTTTTTTGAGAAAAAAACCTTCACCCCCCCGGCCCGCGCGATCCGCGACGGTCCTTCCGGATGCCCGCGCCCTCCTGCCCGGAGTCGCATCGGTATTGCAGACGCGACTCGGACGGATCGCCACGGAGACTCCCCCGGTCTGCGTGTCATTTCCCAACGTGACGCGGGGCGCCCAGGCATTCGTGGGATCTGTCCTTCTGCAATCGCGCCCGAAACAGCGCGTCTGGTTCGTCTGTCCAGGTGTGCGCGACCAGGAGGAATTCTTCAACGGACTGGGATTGTTTGCGGAGGGGGCGCTGTTTTTTCCCGCCATGGAGATCTCGGCGGCGGAAGGCGCGGTGCCCGACCCGGAGATCTCGGCCGAACGCCTCACGGCCCTTGGATCGCTGGCCGTGGATCCGACGGAGGGGGGGGCGCGCGCCATTGTGGTGTGTGCAGGCTCGCTCGACGACCGGATTCCCGATCCGCAGCGGCTTCGCGATGCCGGCCTTTGCCTTGCAAAAGGTGGCACGCTGGATCTCGGCGTTCTGGCCGTGCGCATGTCGGCGGCGGGCTACGAGCGCGTGCCCCAGGTCAACACCCGGGGACAGTTTGCAGTTCGGGGCGGTCTCATCGATCTGTTTTCGTGGCAGCACGCCGCACCGGTGCGGGTGGAGCTGTTCGACGACACGATCGAATCCATCCGGGAATTCGATCTCGATCGGCAGACCTCCACGCGGTCGCTCGAATCCGTGACCGTGTTGCGGGAAGATCCGGACGAGGAAACCCGCTCCCTGCGCGATTGCATCGGCCCGGACGACCTCATGGTCGCGGTCGATGCGGAAATCCCCGGAGCACACGCGTGGATCGGAGAGGGTCCGCCACCGGAAGACATTGGGGCCGAGGATTGGTCGGGAGCGTTTTTTGAAAGCGGTTTCGGAGATTTCGAGGCCGGGGATCTCATCGTGGCCGAGGGAAAACGCGGGCGCTTTTTCCGGCAGATCGGTCAATGGATCGCGGACAAGTGGCGGGTCGTGATTTTTTGCCACAACGAGGGGGAGCGCGAGCGCCTGCGCGATTTGTTTGCGGAAACATCCGCCGACACCGATACCATCCTGTTTCTGGAGGGCGGTCTTTCCAGGGGGTTCACCTTCCCGGACGGCAGGCTTGCGGTGCTCTCCGACGCCGAATTGTTCGGACGCTACCGTTCCCCGTCGGCGCGACGCATTGCGGAACGCCGGGCACGAATGGCCACGGGCCGGTCGCAGATCAACTTCAGCGAACTGGTGGAGGGCGACTACGTGGTCCATCTCGAACACGGCATCGGGCGGTTCCTCCGCATCCGCGATCTGCCCTCGCAAGGTGCCTCCCAGGAGGTGCTGGAAATCGAATTCGCCGACGATTCCCGGCTCTACGTTCCGGTGGAACACGCCTACCTCGTGTCGCGTTATGTCGGCGTGGGCAAACGCAATCCCGCGCTCAACACGCTGGGCGACGGACGCTGGTCCCGGGCGAAAGAGCGCGCCGAGAAAGCCGTGTTCGATTACGCGGCGCGCATGCTCGCCATCCACGCGGAGCGCGACACCAGCCAGGGGCACGCCTTCAAAGAGGACACCCGCTGGCAGCATGAGTTCGAGTCGGCATTTGTGCATACCGAAACCCCCGACCAGTTGTGCGCCATCACCGACACCAAGACCGACATGGAATCCCGGCGTCCGATGGATCGGCTCATCTGTGGCGATGTGGGATTTGGAAAGACCGAAGTCGCGATCCGGGCCGCCTTCAAAGCGGTGATGGAAGGCAAGCAGGTCGCCCTTCTCGCCCCCACCACGGTGCTGGCGCAACAGCATTACCACACTTTCCGCGAGCGGATGTCGGATTACCCGATCACCACCGGAATGCTGAGCCGGTTCCGCACGCCGCGCGAGCAGCGGGAAACCGTGGCCGGTCTGGCGGACGGCACGGTGGATATTGTTGTGGGCACCCACCGACTCATCTCCGACGACATTCGGTTCAAGGATCTTGGACTGGTGGTGATCGACGAGGAACAGCGATTCGGGGTGCTCCACAAGGAGCGGTTCAAGGAAAAATTCAAGCTGGTGGATGTCCTCACACTCTCCGCCACACCCATCCCACGCACCCTGTATCTCTCGCTCATGGGAGCCCGGGACATGTCGGTGATTGAGACCCCGCCGGCCAATCGATTGCCCGTGGAGACGGTGATCTGTGGCTACGACGAGCGCGTGATCCGCGATGCCATCCGGCGCGAACTCGCCCGGCAGGGCCAGGTATATTTTCTCCACAACCGGGTGCAAACCATCGAGCACATGCGCGAACGCGTGGCCCTGCTCTGTCCCGAAGCGCGCATCGACATCGGCCACGGCCAGATGGAGGAGGAGGATCTGGAAGAGGTGATGGACCGCTTTGTGCGCGGCGAGACGGATGTGCTGCTCTCCACCACGATCATCGAGAGCGGATTGGACATCCCCAACGCCAACACCATCCTCATCGACCGGGCCGACCGCTTCGGGCTGGCCGATCTCTACCAGCTCCGGGGACGCGTGGGACGCGCCCAGCACAAGGCGTACGCCTATTTCCTGATGCCCCGCGATCTCTTTGCGGCGGGTGCCGCCCGCAAACGCATCCACGCCATCAAACAATACTCCGATCTCGGAGCAGGCTTCAAAATCGCGATGCGGGATCTGGAAATCCGGGGCGCCGGCAACATCCTCGGCACGGCGCAGAGCGGCCACATCGTCCAGATTGGCTTCGATCTTTACTGCCAGCTCCTCCGTCAGGCCGTCGCCCGGCTCAAGGGCGGGCGTCCGTCGGCGCGCGCCGACACGCCGGTCGATCTGGATTTTGTTTCCACCACCGAGGCCGATCACCGGCGCTCCGGCGGAACCAAGGCGCCCGCATTCGTCCCCTCTGCCTGGCTGCCCGAGGCATCCCGGCGCATCGCCGCCGCCCGCGAAGCCGCCACACTGGTCACTCTGGAAGAACTCGAAATTTTGAAAACCGCATGGCGCGACCGGTTCGGCCCGCCCCCCGCCGCCGTGGAGAACCTGCTCGTTCTCGCGGGCATCCGCATCCTGGCCTCCGAGAAAAAAGTGTCCCGCGTCGAAGCCCGCGACGGGCGGCTCATACTCACCCGCGGCGGAGATTTTGTGCTCCTCGGAGGCAAGTTTCCCCGCTTGACAGCTCCCACCCCCGATCTTACGGTCCGCCAAGTTTTCGACCTTCTGCGATCCCTTTAGTCACCCATGTTTCTGCATTCCTTTTTCCGCGTTCCCGCATTCCTTGCGGCTCTTCTTGTTCTCGTCCTCCCCCCCGCCGCGCTCCGCGCCGAAGGCGATCTTGTGGACGGCGTGGCCGCCATCGTCAATGGGGATGTGATCACCCTTTCCCAGGTGCGCGAATTGGTCGCGGTCCGGGAGCGCGCCCTGCGCGGCAGCCTGCGCGGACAGGAACTCATCGACAAGGTGAAGGAGGCCCGCCTCGCCTCCCTCAAGGATCTCATCGACCGCCAGCTCATTTTGCAGGATTTCAAGAAACAGGGATTCAACATCCCCGACCGCGTCATCGAACAGCGCATCAACGATCTCGTGAAGGAAGAGTTCGGCGGGGACCGCAAGGCCTTTGTCAATATGCTCCTGGCGCAGAGCTACACGCTCCAGAAATTCCGGGACCTGGAGAAGGACAAGGTCATCGTGCAGGCGATGCGCCAGAAATACGCCAGCCCCAACCTGGTGGTCTCCCCGCAGCGTGTGGAGGCTTTTTATCAGGCCAATGCCGCCAAATATTCCACGCCGGAGCAGGTGAAAATGCGCATGATCGTCCTGGGCGCCACCCCGACCGAGCCGGGTGCCACCGCCCAATCCCAGCGCACCATCGCCGAGGAAATCCGCACCAAACTCGTCGGAGGCGCCGACTTCGCCCGCATGGCCGAGATGTATTCCGAGGATGGCACCCGCGAGACGGGCGGCGATTGGGGCTGGATCGAAAAAGGCACGCTCAACGAGGATCTCACCAAGGCGGCGTTCAAGCTCAAGGCCGGCGAGATCAGCCCGCTCGTCGAGTTGGGCGGCAATTTCTATATCATCACGGTCGAGGCGCGCAAAAACTCCACCACGCGCCCGCTGGCGGAACTCCGTCCCGAGATCGAAAAGGAACTCCTGCAGGAAGAACGCATCAAGCAAATGGACAAGTGGGTCGATACCCTCCGGGCCAAGGCGTTCATCAAGATGTTTTGATTCCCATTGGATCCGCTTGCTGCGGCATCTCTGGAGGGTCAGCGTCCTCGCCTGACCTGCCTCGCAGCCCGCTCCGGGAGGAATGAGCGGGGGCAACGACGGATTCAACATGCTCGTCTCATTTGCCGACGGTCGGCGGCCCCTATCCCGACGTTGCGGTGTTGTGAGATCCCTGCGGCGCGTTACGGCAGAATTTCGGTGCCGACGCCGGCGTTGGTGAAGATCTCCAGCAGCAGGGAGTGCGGGATGCGTCCGTCGATGAAGTGGACCTTTCCCACTCCGCGGTCTATGGCGTCCAGGGCGGACTCGACCTTGGGCAGCATGCCGCCGGCAAGGATTCCTTCCTCAATGAGGGTGCAGATCATTTCGCGGTTCACGGAAGGGATGAGCGATTCCGGCTCGTTCACGTCGCGCATGATGCCCAGGACATCGCTGAGATAGATCATTTTGTTGGCACGCAATTCCCCGGCAAGGGCACCCGCGGCAAGGTCGGCGTTGAGATTGAGGATCGTGCCCGAGGCATCCTCCGAGAGGGGGGAGACCACCGGAACGATCTCCTGTTCCACGGCGTGACGCACGGCATCCGCATCCACCGAAACCACATCCCCGACAAAACCCACATCCATTGGGGGATTCTTGCCGTCCGGCTGTGGCGCGGTCTTTGCCGAGCGGAACACCCGTCGTCCGGTGAGCCCCTCGGCCTTGCCCCCGAAGCCCTGGATTTTCTGCACGAGCCAGGGATTCACCTTGTGGTCCAGAATCTCCTCCACGACGCGGATGCTGGCCGCGTCGGTGATGCGCAGGCCGTTGATAAACTTCGAGGAAATGCCGGCTTCGCGAAGACGGTGGGTGATCGCCTTACCGCCGCCATGGACCAGCACGGGATTGATGCCCACGGCTTCCAGAAAAACCACATCCCGCAAAAGCCTCTCGACCGCGTGCTCGTCCTCCATGGCGCTGCCGCCGTATTTGATCACAAACGTCTGGCCCCGGAACCGCTGGATGTAGGGCAATGCCTCGATGAGAGTCTCGGCGCGGTAAAGGTTCTTGTCCTTGCTCATGAAAGTCGGATGCTGAAAATAGTCTATTCGGATTGGTTGAGTACCACATATTCCGTGGTGAGATCGGTGGTGTAAACCGTGTAGGTCGCCTCGCCAAGATGCAGGTCCACGGTGACACAAATGCGCTTTTTGGAAACCGCATTTTTCAGTTTCGCGGGGGGGGTGTCCGAAGGAACCCCGTTCTTCACGGCCACCACGCCGTCGTAGTAGATATCGACCATCTCCTCCCGGAGCCGGGCGGACGAGTAGCCGACCGCATCAAGGATGCGGCCCCAGTTGGGATCGTTGCCCCCCCATGCGCATTTGACGAGTGTGGAATTGGCGATGGCCTCGGCGGCATTGCGGGCATCCTGATGGGTGGCCGCCCCGTGGACCCGCACCTCGACAAATTTGCTCACCCCCTCCCCATCCTCGACAATCATGAATGCGAGACGACGGGTCACTTCATTCAGAGCCGCCTGGAAAAGGGCCATGCCCTTCGAGTCGGCCACGAGGCCGGGATGCCCCGAGGCACCGTTGGCCAGGAGGATCACGGTGTCATTGGTGCTCATGTCGCCGTCCACGGTGATCCGGTTGTAGGATTGTTCCACTGCGATGGAGAGGGCATTCTGAAGAAGGCGCTTGTCGATCGTGGCGTCGGTGGTGAGAAAGCTGAGCATGGTCGCCATGTTCGGATCGATCATGCCCGCCCCTTTGGCGATGCCACCCACCCGGACGGTGCGGCCATCCAATTCGAACTCCACAGCGCATTCTTTCGGGAATGTATCGCTGGTCATGATCGCCTTGGCGGCCTTGCGCCCGCCCTTGGGCGAAAGGGATTCCGCCAGGGGCAGGACGGCCCGCTCGATGCGTTCGATGGGCATCAGAACCCCGATGCGCCCGGTGGAACACACCATCACCTGGCGCTCTTTGATGCCCAGCGAATCGGCCGCCGCGCGGGCCATGGTCTTGGCGTGTTCGATCCCCACCACACCGGTGCAGGCGTTCGCATTGCCGCTGTTGGCCAGGATGGCCCGCGTCTCCACCGAACGCAGGTGCGCCATGGAAACCCGCACCGGCGCGGCCTTTACCTTGTTCGTGGTGAACGCCGCCGCTCCGACGGCGGGACGCTTCGAAAAAATAAGCGCGAGATCTTTGCGGTCTTTGTTGGATTTTTTGATCCCAACATAGATGGAACCCGCGACAAAATCAGCGGCCGCAGTCACGCCGCCCGGAATCCATCTCCAGGAATCAGATTGGGGAGAGTTGCTCATGATCGGAAATAATCTGCGGGATCGGTTGGGTGCCCATGTCGAATGGTGCGGGCATCCTATGCGGAAATCCTCCCGCAACGCCAGCACATCCTCCGCAATTTCATCGCGTCGCAGCCGAAGCTGCTCTCTTCCAAAGAACCTTGGCTGTCCCCGCCCTACGAGACCGTGTTCCGGGCTATGCGTTCTACTCCGCGTGCGGAAAGAGTCGGAACTCCAGATTGACAAATAATCAGGCGCACGTATTCTGTGCTCGTGGCGAACATCACACTCTCGATCGACGACAAGCTTCTCACCCGGGGACGCAACTATGCTCAGACGAGAGGCACCAGTCTGAACGCGCTGGTCCGAAAACTTCTGGCGGATGCGATTTCCTCCCCGGATTCCTCGGTCGATTCCATGATTGAGAGGCTCCGGCAAAATTCGGGCGACTCCAAAGGCGTCAAATTTTCCCGGGAGGAACTTCACCGCTACTGAATCATGGGGGATCGAAGTTTCCTCGATACAAACGTCCTGATCTATTCGGTGGATCAATCCGACCATGGAAAACAAGAGCGGGCATTGGGACTGATTGCCCGGCACGCAAAGGAGAGAACCGGAGTCATCTCCACACAGGTCCTGCAGGAATTCTTCTCAGCCGCCACAAGAAAACTCGAAATCGCCCCATTGCAAGCCCGTCAACAGCTCCGGGATTTCCGGGTTTTTGACATTGTTCAGGTAACTTGAGAGTGAGGAGTTTTGGGCTATGCGGCGAGGTTTAAGCCCTCGGCTCTC
>DYRR01000078.1 GCA_020718605.1 Chthoniobacter flavus
AATCCGGCTTGTCGCACGATGTAAATCGAAGTGAGTTGGCCTACAACAGGATTCGCGATTGGCCGTCGCCGGGGACGATGCGTCCGATGCGGCGGGCGCGGGTGAGGCGGATGGCCTTTTCGGCATCTTTCCCGGCGACAAAAAGGACCATGCCGACGCCCATATTGAAGACCTGATACATCTCGAGGGGATCGATTTTTCCCTGTTCCTGGATGAGATCAAGCATGGGATGGCGTTTCCAGGCGCGCGTGTCGATCTCGGCGTCGCAGTCGGCGGGGAGAACCCGGGGCGGGTTGTCGATGAGACCGCCCCCGGTGATGTGGGCGGCGCCTTTGAGCATGCCGGCGGGCAGGGAGGCCATGAGCGGCTGGTAGTTGCGGTGGACCTTGAGCAACTCCTCGCCTACCGTGACCTTGGTGCCCGGAATCAGCGATTGCGGGGTGAGTTTCATTTTCTCAAAGAGAACTTTGCGCACCAGGGAGTAGCCGTTGGTGTGGAGTCCGCTGGAGGGCAGACCGAGCACGGCGTCGCCGGGGCGGATGCGGGTGCCGTCGAGGATTTTCGCGCGATCCACCACACCCACGATGCAGCCCGCGAGATCGTATTCGCCGGGGTGATACATGCCGGGCATCTGGGCGGTCTCGCCACCGATGAGGGCGCATCCGGCGGCCCGGCAGGCCTTGGCGAAGCCTTTCAGGATTTGCTGGAAGGTGGCGGGGTCGAGGCTTCCGGCACCCAGGTAGTCGAGAAAAAAGAGGGGCCGGGCTCCGGTCACCGCGATGTCGTTCACGCAGTGGTTCACCAGATCCTGACCCACGGTATCGTGGCGGTTGAGGGCGAACGCGAGTTTCAGTTTCGTACCGACGCCGTCGATGCTGGAGACCAGCACGGGATCTTTCATGCCCCGGAAGTCGGGACGGAACAGCCCTCCGAATCCTCCGATGCCGCCGAGAACCGAGGGGCCGTGCGTGGAGCGGACAAGGGCTTGCAGACCTTTCTTGACCTGATTACCCAGATCGACGTCCACTCCCGCCGCCGCGTAGGCTTTGCGGGAGGAGGATTTATTGGGGGCGGTTTTTCGTGCGGACATAGGGTTGATCGGTAGCGGGATGCGCTCCGGAATGCGAGACAAAATCGGCGACAGACAAAATCGGGGGCGATGCCAGTAAATGCGTGTTGGAAAAAATCCGTGCGTGACCGCGCCTGTTCCTCCTGCTTTAATTTCATGCCTCGCGATCCAACAATCCAACCCAGCACACACCATGGCCGCAAAATCCGACGAAACCCCCAAGGAAGACAAGAATCTGACCGCCCGCAACAAGAACCTCGATCTGGCCATCCAGCAGATTGCCAAGGACTACGGGGAAGGCGCGATCATGCGCCTCGGTGCGGATAACATCGTCGATATCGATGTGATCCCCACGGGCAACATTCTCATTGACCGTGCGCTTGGCGTGGGCGGGTTTCCGCGGGGCCGCATTGTGGAGGTTTATGGTCCCGAGTCGTCGGGCAAAACCACGCTCACGCTCACCGTGGTCGCCCAGGCCCAGAAACGCGGCGGGTTGGCGGCATTCATCGATGTCGAGCACGCGCTGGATCCCCAGTACGCCCGCAAGCTCGGGGTGAATCTCGACGACCTGCTCGTCTCCCAGCCGAGTTCCGGCGAGGAAGCGCTCCGCATCTGCGAGACCCTGGTCCGCTCCAACGCGCTGGACGTGATCGTGCTCGACTCCGTTGCGGCCCTGGTCACCAAGATCGAACTCGAAGGCGAGATCGGCGACAGCGTGGTGGGCGCCCAGGCGCGCCTCATGAGCGCCGCCATGCGCAAGCTCACCGCCCTCATCGCCAAGGCCCGGACCTGCTGTGTGTTCACCAATCAGATCCGGGAAAAGATCGGCGTCATGTTCGGCAACCCCGAGACCACGCCCGGCGGCAAGGCCCTCAAGTTCTACTCCAGCGTGCGCATCGACATCCGCCGCATCGGCGCGATCAAACAGCCCGATGGCACCGTCACCGGCAACCGCACCCGGGTGAAGGTCGTGAAGAACAAAGTCGCCCCGCCCTTCACCGAAGCCGAATTCGACATCATGTACAACGAGGGGATTTCCAACACGGGCGCATTGCTCGACCTCGCTCTGGAGAAAAACATCGTCGAAAAACGCGGCAGTTGGCTCAGCTACAACGGCACCCAGCTCGCCCAGGGCCGGGACGCAGCGAAGGATGTCCTCAAGTCCGACGAAAAACTCTACGCCGAGATCGAGGAAAAGGTGAAAGCCGCCCTCGATGCGGACAAGAAATAGGCGGTGGCCGAGCGACAGACAGAGAAGACCTCCGTGCGCGAAGCTTTGTCACATGAAATTTCGCCCTAGAACCCGAAAAATACCTACTGTGCCTGCCACCGCTGCAGACATTTTCTGCGGGGCAGGTGGCCTCACTCGCGGGCTCTTGGATGCCGGGATTTCAGTTGTGGCGGGCTATGATATAGACCCATCCTGTCAATTTGCCTACGAGCACAACAATCGGCCGGCCGCATTCAATAAACAATGCGTAACGGACATCTCGGGCGCACACTTGGCTGCACATTACCCGAAGGGCCACGTCCGAATCTTGGTTGGTTGCGCACCCTGCCAGACATTCTCACGATACACCCAGGGACTGGACAATGAGAACGATCCGAAGTGGACGCTGCTCCGCGAGTTCTCGCGCATCGTGCGTGAGTTAAAACCGGACATCGTCAGCATGGAAAATGTCCCGGAGCTTCAAGACTACAATGTCTTCGAGGAGTTCCTTGATGTCCTCCGTCAAGAAGGGTTCCATTTTGACGATGAACCGGAAAGCCGAATCGTCTATTGCCCCGACTACGGCATGGCCCAACAACGCCACCGTCTCGTCCTCGTCGCTTCCCGACTCGGCCCCATCGCCATCATCCCGCCTACCCACAAAAAGGAAAATTACAGGACCGTCCGCAGCGTCATCGCCGGTTTGCCCAGACTTAAAGCAGGAGGAACGTCCCATACCGATCCTCTCCACCGGTGCAGCCGACTTTCTGAGACAAACCTCCTCCGCATTCGCCACTCGAAACCCGGGGGCACTTGGCGCGATTGGCCGCCTGAGCTCGTCGCAGAATGCCATCGGAAACAATCCGGCAAGTCCTATCCCAGCGTCTATGGGCGCATGGACTGGGACGAACCGTCACCGACTGTCACCACCCAATTCTACGGCTTCGGCAACGGACGCTTCGGTCATCCCGACCAAGACCGCGCCATCTCCCTTCACGAAGGAGCCCTGCTCCAGTCTTTCCCGTCCAACTACCAATTCGTAAAAGCGACCGATGAACTCCGGTTCAAATCCATCGGACGGATGATTGGCAACGCCGTGCCGGTCCGACTTGGGGAAGTCGTCGGAAAAACGATCAAAAATCACTTGGAAAAAATATATGCCTGAATCCCCATATCACATGACGTTGAGCCTGAATCTGCTCAACCATCTTGGCATTAACCTCTACAGCAATGTGCCATCGGTTCTTTCGGAAGTAGTCGCCAATGCGTGGGATGCTGACGCCCGAAGCGTGGATATCAGTATTGAAAAACATCGTGGCACAATCACGATTACCGATGACGGTCACGGGATGAATTTGGACGATATTAATGGGAAATATTTGACTATCGGCTACCGTCGCCGTGATCCGGGAAACCAAGGCCCAAAAAGCCCAGATGGGCGCGATGTCATGGGGCGAAAAGGCATTGGAAAACTTTCCCTGTTTTCGATTGCGCGGGACATTTGCATCTACACGGTCAAAAACGGTGAAAAACGCGGATTTAAAATGCTTCTCAACGATACTTGAGAAGAAAGTCAAAGCTGGGGAAACACGATATGAGCCGTCTGTCATTGAGGGCTTTCCTGCCGATTTGGACAAAGGTACTCGCATCGTGCTTTCTGATTTAAAGTGAGGGGCTGGATTGGCACCGTGAAGGAATCCGGCGCTTTGAAGGACGAGGAAGACAACCTCAACAAGATCGTTGTGATGGTTCGTGGCAAAATGGCGCAAGAGGACATTCTGGAGGATTTCAACGAAGGCGGAATGTATTCCAAATACCTGATTGGAGAACTCCATGCGGACTTTCTTGACATCAATGATCAGGAGGACATCGCCACGAGCAGCCGTCAAAATGGGCGGGCGATTTGATAATACCAGTTCACGGAAAGTATCGCAGACATCCATTGAAACAAGACTTTACAGAGATCAATGAATCTCCATCGTCATCCGTTGGAATTCTTTGATCGCGCCAAACATGGGATTGCCCGCGGTGGCGAACGTCACTATCATCCCGCCGCACATCCATGCTCCCCCAGTCCACCATCCTCATCGTCGATGACGAGAAGCACACCCGCGACGGGTTGCGCCGATCTTTGGAGCATGAGTTCGATGTGTATGTGGCCGACGGCATCGGTGGGGCGGTGAACATCCTCGAATCGGAGTCGGTGGATCTGCTTGTCACCGATCTGCGGCTTGCGGGCGAGGACGGCATGGATCTCATTGCCCGGGCGCTGGCCATGCCGCACCCGCCGCTCTGCATCATGATGACCGCCTACGGCAGTGTGGACACCGCCGTGGAGGCGATGAAACGCGGGGCCTACGATTTCGTCACGAAACCCATCAACATCGAGAATCTCGAAATCCTCCTCAAACGTGCGCTCCGGAGCCGCGAGGTGGAACAGGAAAACGTGGATCTGCGCAGGCAGGTGGAGCGGAAGTTCGGCCTGGAGAGTCTCGTCGGCGAATCGCCGGTGATGCAGGAGGTGTTCGACACCCTGCGGCAGGTGGCGCCCTCGCGGGCGACGGTGCTCATCGAGGGCGAGAGCGGCACGGGCAAGGAACTGGCGGCGCGGGCCATTCACAACCTGAGCAGCCGATCGAAGGCGAAATTTGTCGCGGTCCATTGCGCGGCCCTTTCCGAGCAACTGCTGGAGAGCGAGTTGTTCGGGCATGAGAAGGGGGCGTTCACCCATGCCTTCGAGCGCCGGATTGGCCGGTTCGAGCAGGCCGACGGCGGGACGCTTTTTCTCGACGAGATCGGCGAGATCGATGCGTCCACCCAGGTGAAAATTCTCCGGGTGCTTGGCGAGCGCGTCTTCGAACGCGTGGGCGGCAATCAGCCCATCCGCGTGGACGTGCGCCTGGTGGCGGCCACCAACCGCAATCTGGAGAAGATGGTGAAGGAGGGGACGTTTCGCGACGATCTCTTTTTCCGCCTGAACGTGGTGCGCCTGAGCCTGCCGCCGCTGCGCGACCGCCGGGAGGACATTCCTTTGCTGGTGCGCGGATTTCTCAAGGAATCCTGCCATGAAAACGGGAAGGAACTCCTGGAGTTCACGTCCGACGCCATGGCGGCCCTGCTGGCCTACGGTTGGCCGGGCAACGTGCGCGAACTGCGTTCGGCGGTGGAACACGGGGTGGTGATGGCCCGCGGGGCAAGGATCGCCCTGCGCGATCTGCCCGCCGCAGTGCGCAATGGGGATGCCGGCGGAGGGGACATCCCCGTGTTGCCGACGGGTGATCATTTGAATTTACATGACACGGGGTTGCGGTTCATTATGCGCGCTCTCGAAGAAGCGGGCGGCAACCGCAGTGTGGCCGCCAAGCGGCTCGGCATCAGCCGCCGCACGCTCTACCGTCGCCTTGAAGAACTCAACATCGGAAACAAATAACATTCTATGTCAGGACTCGACTCCAAAATTCAGGGCTTCGTCCATTCACTCGAACAGGGCGGCATTGCCCGCTGGATCAAAATCGCCGCGCTGTTGGCCGGGATTGCCGCCATCGCGTTGCTTTATCTTTTTGTGGAATTCAAAGGACTCGGCGAAGCCGCGGGCATGGACCAGGCCCAGATCTCGCGCAACCTCGCCCGCGGCCAGGGATTCACGACCAATTACATCCGGCCGATCGCAATCTGGCAGTTCAACAAAAACGGACGGGAACTGCCCCGGGTGAGCGTGCCCGATACCTACCATGCGCCGCTCAATCCGCTGGTCAATGCCATCCCGCTCAAGCTGATCCAGAAAAAGTGGAAAATGTCACCACAGCAGGTCATTTATCTTGGCGACCGCGTCATCGCCGCCGTGTCGATGCTGTTTTTTCTGATGGCCGTTGCGGTGAATTTTCTCACCGCCCTGCGGTTGTTTGATTACAAACTTGCCGCGCTCGGAACGGGTCTGATGCTGGTGTGCGATCTTTTTTGGCAGTACTCGCTCAGCGGGCTGCCCCAGATGCTCATGCTGTTCCTGTTCAGTGGCGCGGTGTACATGGTGGTCCGGGCGGTCCAGGCATCCCTGGGAGGGGCGCCCGTGGGGCTCTGGCTGGGCGGGGCGGGGGTGTTGTTCGGGCTGCTTGCGCTCACGCATCCCATCACGATTATGATCTTTCTCGGGGCGCTGCTTTTTGTGGTGCTCTATTTCAAGCCCCGTTTCATTTCCGGCCTGCTCATGCTCGGGTTCTTCCTGCTGGTGTTCAGTCCGTGGCTGGCCCGCAACTTCGCGGTGTGCGGCAGTCCCTTCGGTGTCGGCTTTTACTCCGCGCTGGACGGCGTGCAGCGGAGTGAGATGTCGTGGATGAGGCAGAGCGATCCGACCTTCCGCGACATCCGTCCCGGCACCTATCGGGGGGCTTTGCAGACCCGCCTGCTCTCCCAGTTCAACAATCTGTTTGAAAATCTTGGCTGGAGCGTTGTGGCACCGATTTTCTTTGTGGGTCTGCTGCACCTTTTCAAGCGCCCGGACACGGCCGCGATGCGATGGTTTCTGTTTTCCACCTGGTTTTTCGCGGTGTGCGGCATGGTGTTTTTCAGCGGGAAGAATTCCGTGATCGCCCCCGCGCAGCTCACGGTGCTTTTTATTCCGCTCATGACCTATTTCGGCCTTGCCTTCCTGCTGGTGCTCTGGAGCCGGCTGCCGATCGACTACCGCGTGGTGCGGATCGCCTTTCTCTCCCTGGTGTATTTCCTGTGCGCGATACCCATGATTCTCACCCTGTTGCCCGGCAACAACGCCCGCATCCAATGGCCGCCCTACGTGCCGCCATTCATCGCCATCCTGGGGGACTGGATGGAGCCGCGCGAGGTGATCGCGACCGACATGCCGTGGGCGGTCGCCTGGTATGCGGACCGCCGCGCCGTCGCGCTGCCACAATCCCCCGCCGATCTCACCCGCATGCACGATTACGAAGTGCTCGGCGGCCCGATCAATGGTCTTTATCTCACTCCGGTCACCGGCAACCGCTCCCTGTTTCAGGACGTGATCAAGGGCGAGTACAAGGAATGGGCGTCGTTCATCCTGCGCAGCCCCGCTGCACCCGGATTTCATCTCACCGCCGCCACGGCGCTGCCCGTGGACAACGAGTGCATCATCTTCAGCGATCGCGACCGGTGGAGCCGCGCCGACATGACCATGCCCGACGCGCTCAAGGAGAAAAAGCCGGAATCCACAGAAGGGGCCGGAGCGCCCGAGGAAACCAAATAGCCCATTTCCGGTCCTTGCCCTATCCCGTTGGCGGGCTTGCGGGCATTCCCTGTTCCCGCATCGCCCGGACATAGCGTTGGTTCTCCGGAAGCGCAAGGGAGGGATCGTCCCGGTAGATGCCAATGGCCATGTCGCGGGCGCGTTCCATGACGGCGCGGTCCCGCCCCAGATCGCCGATGCGCAGCGGGGGCAGGCCGCTCTGTGCGGTGCCCAGCAGGTCGCCGGCTCCGCGCTGCCGCAGATCCTCCTCGGCGATGAGAAATCCGTCCCGGGTCTGCTCCAGAATGCCAAGGCGGGCGGCGGCATCTCCCGCCTGTTCGCCGGTGAGCAGGATGCACCACGACTTGTGTTCGCCGCGTCCGATGCGTCCGCGGAGTTGATGGAGCTGGGCGAGGCCGAAACGTTCCGCATTCTCCACCAGCAACACCGTCGCGTTGGGCACATCGATGCCCACCTCGATCACGGTGGTGGCCACCAACACCTGGGTCTCTCCTGAGCGGAACCGGCTCATGATGGCGTCCTTTTCCCCGGCGGGAATGCGTCCGTGCAGCAATTCGCAGCGGTGTCCGGAGAGGTGCCCGTCCCAAAGTCCAAACTCCCGGGCGGCGGTTTTCACCTGGAGATTTTCCGATTCATCGATCACCGGATACACCACATAAGCCTGGCGGCCCTCCTCCAGCTTGGAACGCAGAAAGGCGACGGCCTCGGCGAGCTTGGTGTGGTCGCGCAGCAGCGTGATGATTTTGCCGCGGCCCGGCGGCATTTCATCCAGCACGGACACATCCAGATCGCCGTAGGCCGTCATGGCCAGGGTGCGCGGAATCGGGGTGGCACTCATTACGAGCACATCGGGACGGACACCCTTGGAAACCAGCGCGGCGCGCTGGCCCACGCCAAATTTGTGCTGCTCATCGATCACGAAAAGGCCGGGCCGGGACAATCCGGATTCACCGTGCAATAGGGCGTGGGTGCCGACAAGGAGATGGGGTTCCCCGGCGGGACAGGAAACTCCGGAGGGTTCCGCGGCGTCGAAGAGCGGCATCTCCGGGGAGGATTCCCGGCGGGTGCCCGTGCGCAGGGCGACGCGCAGCCGCAGGGGGGCGAGCAGTCGCCGGAACAGAGCATAGTGCTGTTCCGCGAGGATCTGTGTCGGGGCCATGAGAATGGCCTGATGCCCCGCCTCCACAGCATCGAGCATCGCGCAAAGTGCCACGAGAGTTTTTCCCGAACCCACATCGCCCTGCAACAACCGGTGCATCGGATGCGGGCTGTCCATGTCGCGCCGGATCTCCGTCCTTACTTTCTGCTGGGCTCCGGTGAGAGGGAAAGGGAGGTTGGCGGCCAGTGCCTGCGCAAGCTTCCCCGGCGACCGCATGGACTGCCCGGGGGAAAGCCCGATCTCCCGGCGCCGTGCGGCGAGATGGAGCTGCATGAGGAAAAATTCAAGCAGCACCAGATGGTCGCGGGCGGCTTCCATTGCGGGGACATTTTCCGGAAAATGAATGGCCCGCAGCGCTTCCGCGCGGCGGAGCGGGTTGCAGCCCCCGGGCAGGATTTCCGGAACCGAATCGTCGTCGAGGTGTTCCAGCACGCGAAAAACGGCGGCCCGGATGGCGCGTGTTCCGGCGCCCTCGCCGGCCGGATGGACCGGGGTGATGCGGTTGAGATGGATGAGTGTCTCGTCGTCGTTCCCGACCGGCTCGAACTCGGGGTGATCGATGCAGAGGCGTTTGCCCTGGAGCTTGGGCCGGCCATGGAGAACGAGCCGCTGTCCGGTGTGGATTGCTTTGCCGATGTAGTGCAGGTTGAACCATCGGCACACCAGCAGCGGGGAGAGCGCGTTGGCTTCGCCCTCCTGGATCGTCGCCTCAAAGATGCTGCGCCGCCCGAAGCGGCGCAGTGTGGTTTTCACGACCGTGCCCGACACGCAGACCGGGTCGCCCGTGGGGTGTTCCGGGAACCGGTCGAAGCGCGTCCGGTCCTCATAGCGGCGCGGATAATGTGCGAGCAGATCGCCCACAGTGGCGAGATCCAGCCGCCCCAGTGCCCTGAGTTGCGGGGTGGTGAGCCCGGGAACCTCCCCGAGCGGAGTTCCGGGCGTGATTCGTGTGACGGGGTCCGGGGACATGGGATCAGTTGGCCCCGCGCAGCGCATGGATCTGGACCTGGGCGCTCACGGTGCCGCGAAACTCGTTGCGCTCGATCTGGTAGGCGATGTCCCACGGGGAAGGCGGCAGAGGAGTGTGGGCCGCGCCGAAGAAAATGGCGGGTACACGGCTTCCGCTCTGAAGCAGTTCGAAAAGAAGATGCTTCTCAGCCAGCACTCTGGGGTCTTTGGTGGGGGTGACGCCGTGCGCCCAAAGCATCGGCTGGGGATTGCCCATGCCGAAAGGTTGCAACAGATCGTGCGCTTCGAGCAGTCCCATTCCGACCTCATCCAGCGGCACCTCCGCATCAAGATAAATCGCGGGATGCAACTGGTCCCGGTGCAGATGACGGCGGGCGGTGTCGAGAAAGAGCCGCCGGAACTCCCCGAACCGATCCTCGTGCAGCGTGAGGCCCGCCGCCATGTCGTGTCCGCCAAATTGTTCCAGGCACTCCGCGCACTCTCCGAGCGCTCCAATGAGGGAGAGTCCCCCGATGCTGCGTCCGCTGCCCTTGCCCATGCCATCCTCGAAAAAGGCGACGACCACCGCCGGTCGGTGATGGGTGCGCATCATGCGGGAGGCCACAATCCCGATCACGCCCGGATGCCAGCCCCGCGCTCCGAGCACGATGGCGCTTTCCCGTGCGAGATCGATTTCCACGGCGAGTTGCTTCTCGGCTTCCTGCAGAGTGAGGCGTTCGACATTCCGGCGTTCCTGGTTCTGGGATTCCAGGGAGAGCGCCAGCTCGTGGGCGCGCACCGGATCGCAGGTTTGCAGCAACTCCAGGGATTCCACTGCGGTGCCGAGACGTCCCGAGGCGTTGAGGCGCGGTCCCAGCCGGAATCCAATATCGGATGGGCGGATGGGAGGCTTCACCCCCGCGACATCCATCAGGGCCCGGAGACCCGGGCGCGGCGTGGATTCGAGACGGCGGATGCCGGCCCGCACCAGGATCCGGTTCTCGCCGGTGAGCGGCACCAGATCGGCCACCGTGCCCATGGCCACCAGATCCAGATGGTCCCGCAGATCGAAAGAGGACAGCGGCCGGGTTTTCAAAAGGGCGTGGCAGACCTTGAACACGATGCCCACACTGCAAAAATCCCGGAATCCCGACCCGCCGGTCTTCGGGTTCACCAGCGCGAGACAATCGGGACGCCGCTCCTTGATCTCATGATGGTCGAGCACCAGCACGTCGACTCCGCGCTCACGGAGTGCGGCGATTTCGGAGATCGACACCGTGCCACAATCCACCGCGATGAGCAACTGCGGCCGATGCTCCCGCATACAGCGTTCCACGGCGTCGGGGCTCATCCCGTAGCCTTCCTCCAGGCGGACCGGCAGGAAACAGGCTGGCGCGGCGCCATAGGCCCGCAGCACTTCATCCAGAAGTGTGAGCGAAGTGACCCCGTCCACATCGTAATCGCCGTAAAGCACGATCCGCTCCCCCCGGTCCACCGCTTCAAGCATCCGATCCACCGCGATCCGCATGTCGGGCAACAAAAACGGATCGCCGAGGGATTTCAGGCGCGGATTGAGAAAATGGCCGGCATGCCCGGGATCATGCAGCCCGATCCGGAACAGCAGGCGCGCGATGAGGGCGGGAATCTTCAGTCTTCGGGCCAGTTCGGCACAGGACTGGGGATCGGGAGTCTCGGGAAAGATCCATTTTTGGGAAAGCATGTTGCACAGGAAACTATCGGACGCGGCTTCTCCTGACAACTTTCTCTCAAAACAACAACCGGATGGCTCCGAGCAGTGAGAAAATCAGCAGCAATTCCTCAAAGATCCGCTGCGGGATGCGGTGCAGCAGCCACTTGCCGAAAAACAATCCGGCAAAGACCGCGGGAAGAAGAAGGGCGTTGAAAAGCAGGCTGCCCGGATGAATGAGTCCCAGCGAAACGCTGAAAGGCACTTTGATCAGATTGACCGCAAAGAAAAACACCGCGCTGGTGCCCACAAAATCCATCTTCGAGAGGTGCTTGGCGAGCAGATAGAGATTCATCACCGGTCCGGCGGCATTGGCCAGCATCGTGACCAATCCTGCCAGCGAACCCATCCCCCACGCAAACGAACGCGATGCGGGCAGATGTTGCAGAAATGCGGGGAACGTCCGCCGCGCATAGTGGAGGGCGACCAATCCCAGAACGATGCCCCCGATCACGGGACCGAATTTTTCCGGTGAAATATGCGGCATGAGCAGCCATCCGGCGACGATGCCGGCGACTGCGGGCGGCAACAGCGCCAGCAAATGCGCACCCCGGGCGTGTCTGTGGAACGCGGCGACCGCAAACACGTCGGCCGCGATGAGCATGGGGAGGACGACCCCGGTGGACTCACGCGGCGGAATTACCGAGGCCATCAGGATCACCGTGATCATGCCCATGCCGTTGAACCCCGCCTTGGAAATGCCCACCGACAGTGCGGCGCATCCCGCCAGAATCCACTGGAGAGTCGTAAGGTGCGTGAAATCCATCGGGACGTACATAGTGCCCGAAGGCTAACAGACGGTCCACCGGAGGCTGCAACCAGCAATTTGCCGGGTAGCGCACGCGTCCCGCGTGCTGTTGTGGGCGTCCCGCCCGGAACGTGCCTCCTTGTTCCTTGTT
>DYRR01000005.1 GCA_020718605.1 Chthoniobacter flavus
GGGGGCATGCTCGATGACGCACGGGATTGACACGGATTTTCTGGTGGCGGCGGAGATCTGGGATCACCCGTTTCACCGCCAGACGGATAAGTTGCTGCAATCCCTGATGGCGGACGGGCACGATCTGGCGGTCTGAAAAATTACCAAGACTCACCCTGCGATCTCATACTTCCTTTTCATCTCATCAAGAACCAAGCCGATCCTTACTGGGCTGTTCGGGCGAGACGCTCCGTGAGAGCGGTCCAGCGCGCACGGTGGCGGCGGTTGCCCACGGCCAGCGAGAAGGCTTTGGGATCGCCGACGAGGATGGCAAGTTTCCGGGCCCGGGTGAGCGCGGTATAGACGAGATTGCGCTGGAGCAGGACGAAATGCTGCATGGATAGAGGGACCACCACGACGGGGAATTCCGATCCCTGCGATTTGTGAATGGTTACCGCAAAAGCGTGCCGGAGTTCGTCAATCTCGGACGGTGGATAGGCGGAAGAACGTCCGTCGTCGAAACGCACGATCACTTCGGCGGGATCGGCGGTCACCTCCTGGATGCGTCCCATATCCCCGTTGAACACCTCGCGATGGTAGTTGTTGAGAGTCTGCATGACACGATCGCCCGGGCGGAATTCCACCCCGAAGCGGTCCACACCGGGACACTCCGGGCGGGGTGGATTCAGAGAATCCTGCAGCACGCGGTTGAGATGGATCGCGCCCGTGGAGTTGCGGTTCATCGGCGTGAGCACCTGAATCTCGTCCGGCGAAAAACCGAACCGGGTGGTAATCCGCTCACGCACCAGACAACGCACCAATTCCGGCAATTTTTCGGAGTCGGGTTCCGCGATGAAATAACAATCGCAATCCGGCTCCGGCCGCGCGGGCAGCGCCGGAACGCGGCCTTCCCGGATGTCGTGTGCGGCCGTGATGATGCGGCTGCGGGCGGCCTGGCGGAAGATTTCGACCAGCCGCACCGAGGGGATCCGGCCCGAAGCAAGGATGCTCTCCAGCACCGAGCCCGGTCCCACAGAGGGGAGCTGGTCGGCGTCGCCCACCAGCACAAGATGCGCGGCATCGGGCAGCGCGAGCAGGAAATGCCGCATGAGCGTCACATCCACCATCGAGACCTCGTCGATCACAAAAAAATCGCCTTCCAGCCGGTTGCCCGCATGCCGGGAGAACCCGCCGCTATCGCCGCGTACTTCGAGTTTGCGGTGCAGGGTGGAGGCGGGAAGCCCCGTGCTTTCCGAGAGGCGTTTGGCGGCGCGTCCGGTCGGCGCGCACAGCACAGGCCCGACTCCTTTCGCGCCGAGAATGAGCAGGAGTGTGCGCAGCACCGTGGTCTTGCCCACACCGGGACCGCCGGTGATCACCGCCACGCGTGCGCGAAGCGCGAGCCGCACCGCATCCGCCTGGCCCGGCGAAAGAACGGTGCCGGTCCGGGTTTCCGCCCAGGAAATCGCACGGTCGGCGTCGATGGCGGGCAACGAGGT
Organism: Chthoniobacter flavus; assembly: GCA_020718605.1. Classification (GTDB taxonomy): domain Bacteria; phylum Verrucomicrobiota; class Verrucomicrobiia; order Chthoniobacterales; family CAKUMP01; genus DYRR01. The sequence continues at coordinate 1,479 of DYRR01000005.1, forward strand.
GGGTGCCGTGACAAGCCGCGAAAGAATCCCCGCGACCGCACATTCCGCCTCATGCAAATGCCGGGGAAATATGAGCGGCGCGTCGCCGTGTGTCTCGGGGATGATCTCCCCCGATTGAGCGAGCCCTTCCAATGCCGCCTCCAGCGGGAGGGCGTCCACTCCGAGCAGCACCCCCCCGAGTTCCAGCAATTGCGGGCGGGGCAATGCGCAGTCGCCGGAAGATGCCGCTTCGAAAAGTAAATGGCGCAAGCCCGCCCGCAACCGGGCCGGATGATCGCCCGAAAGTCCGAGGCTGGCGGCGATTTTGTCCGCCGACTTGAATCCGATCCCGCGGATGTCCCGGGCAAGCAGGTAGGGATTTTCCCGGACGACCGCCACAGCCTCCTCGCCGTAGGTTTTGTAAATCCTCCGGGCCCGCGCACCCCCCACACCGTGGGAGTGGAGAAACACCATGATGTCACGCACGGTCTTCTGGGCGTTCCAGCTCGACTTGATCTGGAGACGGCGCTTGCGTCCGATGCCGCCGACCTCTTCGAGCCGGGCGGATTCCCGGTCGATGATGTTCAGGACTTCACCGCCGAATTTTTTCACCAGTCGGCGGGAAAGTTCGGGACCGATCCCCTCGATGAGACCGCTGCCAAGAAACCGCTCGATCCCGGCGGGGGACGCGGGAGTGTCGGTTTGCAGGACGGCGGCCTTGAACTGAGTTCCGTAATCGGCACTGCGATGCCAGACCCCCTCGGCGCGGAGGTTTTCTCCGGCATAAACGGCGGGGGTGTTGCCGACCACCGTGACGGGTTCGCGGCGGCCCTTCACGTTGACCCGGAGCACGGCGTACCCCGTTTCCTCGTTGAAAAACACGACCCGCTCGACCGCGCCTTCGAGCCTTTCGGGGGATGGATCAGGCCCGGGCAAGGATGTCGTCGAGGGAATCCAGACAGATCTGCGACCAGCTCTCGAGCGACTCGCGCCGGGCACGCAGTTCCGCCGGGGCGAGGAATGCCAGATCGGTGATCACGGCCTCCCCGGGCCGGACCTCCGGCGAAGGAAGCTGGAAGACATGGACCACGCCAAGGTGCACTCGCCCGACGTCGTTGGAATCGTCGTTGAGCAGGGCCACGATGCGGTCGGGGCAATCGCCGGGCAGGACGAGTTCCTCCCGGATTTCCCGTTCCACTCCCGCGCGGTAGGCATCCAGGTCCAGGGCGAAAAGACCCTCGTCGTGGTCGTTCATGTGTCCGCCGATCCCGATCGATCCCTTGGCGACCAGCCGCTGTTCGCCGGATTTTTTCCCGCGCACATAATGCAGCACCCGGCCTTCGTGGACAAACAGGGAGTAGGGAATGATCTGCTTGAACGAGGGATCGTTCTCGGCGGCGGACCGTGCGATAAACCGGTTATTGCGGCGGTCCAGAAAGGCGGGCAGATAGCGGTCCACCTCGAAGCTGAGGCCCTGAAACGCCCCCAACCCGTCCAGGAGCGAACGGGGCACCACCAGGATCATTTCTTCCTTGGCCATGGCGGAATCTCAATTGGCCGGCACCGGAGAAATCTCCGCAGCGGGTGTCGTGGATGGCGAAGCCGCGGGCTTGGGAGCTTCCGGCAGCAGATTCATTTCCTGGATGACCTCCTGGATGGCGGGCGTGCCCGGATAGCGCGTGATGGCGTTCTCGAAAACCCGGCGGGCTTCGTCGGGTTTGTCCGCGAGACGCAGCAACCGTCCCTGCATAAGCAGTGCGTAGGGTGCCGCGTAGCTGCTCTCGTGGGAAACGGCGGCTTTGGCATAGGCCTCCGCAGCAGCGGCCAGATCGCCCTTGGCCTCCAGCACCGAGCCGCGCAGGAGTGCGGCATTGGGAAGCAGCGGATGCTTCGCGAACTTATCCTCAAACCCGTCGAGTCCCTTGAGTGCTTCGTCGAATTTCTTCTGATCACGCAACTGCGCGGCGAGCTGAAGCTCCGCGTTGCCCGCGATCGTGCCCCCACCCTTGGCCAGCGAGGCGAGTTGCTCCGGGGTGGTCGCCGCGGCATAGGAGGCCCGCAGCGAGTTGGTGCGGTTCTGCCAGAGGATCTGGCTCACCGCCGCAATCAGGATCAGCACCAGGACACCGCCTGTCGCCGCGAGGATTTTTGATTTGTTGCGCTCAAAAAAGTCCGGCTCGGCGGGTTCGAAAAAAATGTCGGGATCGGTCGGTGGCAGTGGATTCATAATATGGGATGGGTAAAGGGGGATCAGGCGCCCACTTCGGCGCGGGCCTCGTCCGCCAGGGCGGTGCTCAGGTAGCGTTCGCCCGTGGAACACGCGATGGTGACGATGAGTTTGCCCTTGTTCTCGGGACGGTGCGCCAGATCGATCGCGGCATGGACATTGGCACCGGAGCTGATCCCGGCGAGGATGCCCTCCTCCTTGGCGAGGCGGCGGGCCATGGCGAACGCATCGTCATTGGAGACCGTGATCACTTCGTCCACCAGATCAAGGTGGAGATTGTTGGGAATAAATCCGGCTCCGGTGCCCTGGATCTTGTGCGGGCCGGGTTTCAAGGGCTCTCCGTTGCGGGTCTGGGTGATCACGGGAGAGTCCTTGGGCTCGACCGCCACGGCGCGGAAAGTGGGTTTGCGGGATTTGATGACCTCCGAGACGCCGGTGAGCGTGCCGCCGGTGCCCACGGCGGACACGAGGATATCCACGGCGCCCTCCGTGTCGTCCCAGATTTCCTCGGCGGTGGTTGTCTGGTGGATGGCCGGGTTGGCCGGATTATTGAACTGCTGGGGCATCCACGCATTGGGGGTTTCGGAGACGATCTGCTCGGCGCGGGCGATGGCGCCCTTCATGCCTTCCGGGCCGGGGGTGAGCACGAGTTTCGCGCCGAGCATGGCGAGCAGGGTGCGGCGTTCCATGCTCATGGTCTCGGGCATCGTGAGGATGAGCGGGTAGCCCTTGGCGGCCGCGACAAAAGCCAGCGCGATGCCGGTGTTGCCACTGGTGGGCTCGACGATCACGGTGTCGGGGGTGAGCCTGCCGTCGCGTTCGGCGGCCTCGATCATGGCCATGCCAATGCGGTCCTTCACACTGCCGAGCGGATTAAAATATTCGCACTTCACCGCGATGGTGGCGTGCAGGCCGGCAGAGATGCGGTTGAGTTTCACCAGCGGCGTGTGGCCGACGGTCTCAACGATGTTGTTGTAAATTTTGCCCATGGGAGTTTTTGGTGTGAGGTGAATTGGAAAGGCGGATAAAGTCGATGATTCCGGCCCCGGGGTCAAGCTAGAGAAACAGCAGGGCGTTGTTGTGGATGAATTCGTAGAGCGGCAATCCCTCCGCCGCCTGCAACACCGGGGTGAGCGGATCGTCCTGGAGACCGCCCGCGACGATCTCGACCACCTGCAGACGCATGAGTTCGCTGGGAAGATAGCCAAGTTCCTTGTCCTGGAGCGGCAGGAAAGTGGATTCCTCGTAGTGATCGAGCCAGAGTTTCACCTTCCACCAGGGCAGACTCCAGTAATCGGGCGTCCGGGTGCCCGGCGGGAAGGAAAGATGGGCCAGCAGGCTGCGCATGGCGTAGGCCACATCGAACACCCGCTCCCGTTCCTGCAAAAAATCGTAGTCCACAACCCCGGCAACCCCATCCCCGCGATAGAGGAGATTCCATGGATGGAAATCCCCATGAACCACTGTCCACGGCATTCCGCCGATAAAACGCTCGTAATTGTTGATCAGCACGGGCAGAACTCTCCGGACAGAGGCCACGGCACCCAGGGCGGTCTGAAGCCGCCGGGGGGTGGCATCGGGCCAGCCGGAGAGCCGGGATTCCACCGTATTGAGCAACTCGAAACACTCCTGCGGGCTCAGGTCGTTGCGCATATCCGGAGGGACGACCGGACGCCGCTTCGGCAGATCCTGCAGCAACCGGTGCAGTTCTCCCAAAGTGCTGGCGGCGGCATTCATGCGGCTCCAGTCACGATGGATCCCGAGGTCATGCGGCATGAACCGCTGCACCTCCACCAGACGGTCGCCCCACAGAATCCATCCGCGTTTCTCGCGGGTGCGCATCACTTCCGGGGCGGGAAAACCGCCCGCGCGCAGATCGTCCATCACATGATGGAGAAAATCCACCCGGTCGCCATATTCGGGCCCGTGCCGGGCGCGCAGCATGAAAGTGCCCTGTCCCGTGCGGAAGGGTTCCGTGAGATTGCACTGGGTCGAGAGCGGCGCATCCATCTGGATGATCCGCCCCAGATCAAACTCATCGGCCAGCTTCTGGATCTGGGCGAGACTGAGCTCGGTAAGTTTGTGCGGCAGACGGCCCACCATCGGCAGGCGCATCGTATGCGGAAACTCCGCACCACCCAGAACGGGGCCACTCATGGAACAGGGGAGTAGTCTCCGGTAGATTGCCCTGCGGGAGGGCGGGTTCCCAGCGCGTCCGCGACATAAAAAAGCACCCCGATGAGCGCCATGCCCAGCCCCACCAGAAGAAGAATGCCCATGAGTCTGGCCCGGTCCCGACCGGCCTTGGATTTCCCGCAGGCGGCACGCCGGAGCGCAAGGTCCATGTCAAGCTGGCGTATCAATGCCTCGACCTCGGTCAATTTTTTAGACTGGTTCTCTTCGGACACGACCTATATGTATCGCCCCTCATGGATTCTGCCAAGCTTGAGCATGAGGTGTCCGCAGGGGGCTTTCACGCCCATGTCTGGCCGTTCCTGTATTTCATGGGTTTCCTGGCACTATGCGGTCTGGTGACAAAACTGGCCGTCGATTTTGCCTCCTCAAACGATCTCCAACTACCCCTCTTCTGGGCGGAACCCCGCTTCTGGATATATCCGCTCCAGACGTTGGTGTGCGGATTTCTGCTTTGGAAATACTGGAAGTCCTATCATTTCGCCGGCATCGGCAGACCGCTGCTCACAGTGGGCGTGGGCATCCTGGTGCTGGCCCTCTGGATCTCGCCGCAACTGATCTTCGGCAGCGCTCCCCGGACGGATGGATTTGACCCCGAGGTCTTTGCGGACACACCGGCTCTCTACTGGACCACGTTGTTCCTCCGGTTTCTGCGTTTGGTGGTGGTGGTTCCCCTGTTGGAGGAGATTTTCTGGCGCGGATTCCTGCTGCGCTATCTGGTGCGGCACGACTTCCTGTCGGTGCCCTTTGGCAAATTCCGCCCGATACCATTCTTGGCGGTCGCGCTGCTTTTCGGGCTGGCGCATTCCGGACCGGATTTTCCCGCAGCCATCCTCACCGGAATCCTCTACAACGCCCTGGCCACATGGACCCGCAGTCTGGGCGCGTGCGTTGCGGCGCACGCGATCACCAACCTGCTTCTGGGGTTTTATATTCTGGCCACCAAACAATGGGGTTTTTGGTGACGAACCGTCCCTGTTCTGTTACATAAGGAAGAGAACCCAACCCCGGACAGCGCAATGCAACACACCTTTTTCCAAAAACTCATTCTTGTGGTGGTGATGGCCTTCGGTGCGGCCTGTCTCATTTTTTTCTACCGAGAATTTATTGTTAAGGCGGATGAATCACTCAACAAAGGCTACCAGAACACCCACAGCATTTCTGGTGGCCGCTGACCGCGCCAGGCGGTTTTCCCGACGGTCATGAAAATTGGCCTGCTTCAGATCGACTCCACAGTGGGGGATTTCGATGGAAATCACCGGCTGATCCTCGAAGGCTACCGTCGCGCGGTCGAAGGCGGCGCACAGATTGTGCTCACCCCCGAGATGGCGGTCACGGGATATCCCCCGCAGGATCTCGTGTTCAAGTCCCGATTCGTGCCGCTCGCGCTGGAGACGGTGCGCTCGCTGCACGCCAAGGTTGGAGCGGTGCCTCTCGTGGCGGGATTTGTCGAGGCCAACCCCCGCCGGGACGGCAATCCATTTTTCAACGCCGCCGCCATCCTCCAGCACGGGATGCCGATGCGGGTGATCCGCAAGACACTGCTTCCGACCTACGATGTGTTCGACGAAGACCGCTACTTCCAACCGGGGGAGAATTCCGAGCCCGTGGTCCTGGCGGGTCAGATGGTCGGCATCACGATCTGCGAGGATGTCTGGCCCGCCGAACATCTCCACCGGCAGCTCTACCAGATCGATCCCGTTCGCAACCTCACCGCACAGGGGGCCCGGATCATTCTCAACCTGAGCGCCTCGCCGTTCCACCTCGGGAAACAGGCCGAGCGCCGGGCCATGCTTTCCGGACTGGCGGAGCGGCACGGAATTCCGTTTGTGTATTGCAACGCCGTGGGGGGAAACGACCAGCTCATCTTTGACGGACGCTCGTTGGCGGTCGATGCCTCCGGACATCTTCTGGGACAGCTCGCGGCATTCTCCGGGGATGTGGCCGTGATTGATCTGGAGAGCCCTCCGATCCCCGTTCCGGAAGATCCCGAAGAACCTGCGGAACTCTTTGCCGCTCTCCAGCTTGGGCTCTCCGATTATATGCGCAAATGCGGCTTCCGCTCCGCCGTGGTCGGATTGAGCGGCGGGATCGACTCGGCGGTGACCGCCGTGCTTGCCGCCCGCACCCTGGGGCCGGACAATGTCCTCGGCATCACCATGCCCACCGAATATTCGTCGGGCGGCAGCGTCTCCGACTCCCAGGCATTGGCCCGCAACCTCGGCATCCGCTGCCTGGAAATCCCCATCCAGGGCGCCTTCGACGCCGTGCGCCACATGCTTTCGGACGCCCTGGGTCCGCTCTCGGGTCATGTCGCCGAGGAAAATCTCCAGCCCAGACTGCGGGCACTCGCCCTGATGGCCGCCTCGAACAAGCTGGGGCATCTCGTGCTCACGACCGGCAACAAGAGCGAACTCGCGGTCGGCTACTGCACGCTCTATGGCGACATGGCTGGCGGCCTGGCCGTGATCAGCGATGTGCCCAAGACCATGATCTACCGGCTCGCCCGGTGGATCAACACGACCTCGGACTTCCCGGTGATTCCCCCGGCCACCATCGAGAAACCGCCGAGCGCGGAACTCAGGCCCGACCAGACCGACCAGGATACCCTGCCGCCCTACGATCTTCTCGACGCAATCCTGGAACTCTACGTCGAGCATCACCTGGGAGTGGCCGACATCATCGAACGCGGCTTTCCCGCCGACACGGTCCGTTGGGTCCAACGCCGGGTCGATCTCAACGAATACAAGCGCGAACAGGCCGCTCCCGGTCTGCGCGTCACCAGCAAAGCCTTCGGAGCGGGTCGGCGCATGCCCGTGGCGCAACGGTTCGTGGAGAAATAGGAGGCGCGCATCGTCCATGGGTGCGATGCAACAGCGGGACGCCCCACCAAATCCACTTGACCAAAGTGGAGAATCGACAATGGCCGGAGCAATGTGCGAGAATTCACTCCTCCCCGGCACGTGCCGGATTGGTTTCTCCACTCCCATGAAAACAAAAACCCCTTCGCTTGGTGTGCTCTACGGCAATCGTGATTTTTTCCCGGATGTTCTTGTGGGGGAAGCCCGCGCCGACATCGCCCGCCTCTTCGATTCTCTTGGAATCCGCGCGATCCAGCTCGGGGAAAACGACACCAAACTCGGCGGGGTCGAAACCCATGCCGATGCGCGGAAATGCGCGGAGTTGTTCCGCCGTCATGCCGACGAGATCGACGGAATTCTGGTTTGTCTCCCAAATTTCGGAGACGAAAAAGGCGTCGCCGACACGCTGAAAATGGCGGGCATTTACAAACCCATCCTGGTGCAGGGTTATCCCGATGATCTTGGAAAACTCAACGTCGCAAGGCGTCGGGACGCGTTTTGCGGGAAGATCTCCGTCTGCAACAATCTCGTGCAGGCCGGCATTCCCTTCTCGCTCACCCAACGGCATGTTTGCCGTCCCGACTCTCCATCCTTTCGCGCCGACCTGGAAAAATTTCTCGGGGTTTGCCGGGTGGTCAACGGCCTGCGCGGCGTGCGGCTCGGAGCGGTGGGCGCGCGGCCCGGCGCTTTCAATACGGTGCGCTATTCCGAGAAGATTCTGGAAAGGCACGGGATCAGTGTGACGACGGTGGACCTGTCGGAGATCCTGGGCAGGGCCAACCAACTCGACCCTGCCATGCCGGAAGTCGCGGCCAAGCTCGCGGAAATCAAGGGCTACGCGCCCGCGCCGGGCGTGCCGGAGGATCGTCTGGTCCGGATGGCAAAGATGGGGGTGGTGCTGGAGCGCTGGATTGATCACAACGCCCTCGATGCCACGGCCCTGCAGTGCTGGACTTCCGTCCAGGAAAATTTCGGATGCAATGTCTGCACCCTCATGAGCATGATGAGCGAGAAATTCATGCCCAGCGCCTGCGAGGTGGATGTGACCGGCGTGCTCACCATGTTCGCCATGCAGCTTGCCGCCGGGTCGCCCGCCGCGCTGGTGGATTGGAACAACAACTACGCCGATGACGAGGATAAATGCGTTCTTTTCCACTGCGGCAACTGGGCGAAATCCTTTCTGCCCGACATCCGCATCGCCACCGCGCCGATCCTCGGAACCTCGGTCGGGGAGGAGAACACCTACGGCGCACTCGCGGGGCGCACCCCCGCCGGCCCGCTCACATTCGGGCGCATCACCACCGATGACAACAAAGGCACGGTGCGCGTCTATGTGGGCGAGGGGGATCTGACCGATGATCCGCTCGACACATTCGGCACCCGCGCGGTCGCCCACGTGCCGCAGCTCCAGAAGCTGATGCGGCACGTGTGTTCGCAGGGATTCGAGCATCATGTCGTGATGACCGTCTCCCGGAGCGCGGAGATTCTCGCGGAGGCGTTCACCACCTACTTCGATTGGGAGGTTCATTTTCACGGGAATCCCGGCACCCCATGACCGATCACGAACTCGCACTGAACGCCGTCCGGCTTCGCCAACGGCTGCTCCGGCTCATCGCGAATGCCGGTGCCGGCCACACCGGGGGCGATCTTTCGTGCCTCGATATTTTGAATGTGCTCTACCATCGTGTTCTGCGGGTTTCCCCGGCGACCCGCGACGATCCGGACCGGGACCGTTATGTCCAAAGCAAGGGGCACTGCGTCGAGGCGCTCTACGTCGTGTTGTCCAGTTGTGGTTTTTTCCCGGATGCCGATCTGGACACGGTTTGCCGGTTCCGATCGCCGTATGTCGGGCACCCGACCCGGAAGATTCCGGGCATCGAAATGAACACCGGCGCACTCGGGCACGGCCTTCCCGTGTGTCTCGGGATGGCGCTTGCGGCGAAGATGGACGGACGGTCCGCGCGTGTGTTCACGCTGCTGGGGGACGGCGAACTTGCCGAGGGTTCCAACTGGGAGGCGGCCATGGCGGCGGCGCACCACGGGCTCGACAATCTCACCGCCATTCTCGATCACAACACCCTGCAAATCACCGGCCCCACCCGCGAGGTGATGAGCAATGAACCGGTGGGGGATAAATTCCGTGCTTTTGGCTGGGAAGTGCGCGAGATCGACGGACACAACTACGCCGCACTCACCCGGGCGCTGACCGATCCGCCCGGGCGCGGCAAACCCACATTTCTCATCGCAAACACCATCAAGGGAAAGGGCGTGAGCTTTATGGAAAACGTCGCCAAATGGCACCATGGCGTGCCCAGTGAGGCGGAACTCGCGCTGGCCCTGGGCGAGCTTGAAGCCGCCGAAGCGGCCATGCGCTTCACTTCATAAGTCCCATGCGACCTATTCTGCCATCATGAGCGCACCCGCATCCTCCCTGTTCACTCCCGAAGCACTGGCCATGGCGGAGAAGCTCGGGCTCGGCAAAGGCCGCGCCAACCTCGATGAATTCGCCGCCACCCTCGGGGATCTTGCGCGGGCGGACCGCAATATCCTCGCGGTGACCAGCGACTCGCGCGGCTCGGGAAAGCTCGCGCCCTTCGGCCACGCGCTGCCCGGACAACTTGTCGAGGTCGGCATTGCGGAGCAGAATCTCGTGGGGATTGTCGCAGGGCTCGCCGCAAGCGGCAAAAAACCGTTCGGGGTGTCCCCGGCCTGTTTTCTCACCGCACGCTCTCTGGAGCAGATCAAAAACGATGTGTGCTACAGCGACGTTCCGGCGGTCCTTGTGGGCATCAGTGCCGGGGTGAGTTACGGGGCACTGGGCAGCACCCACCATTCCCTGCACGATTTCGCCGTGCTCCGGGCAATCCACAATCTCGCGATCCTTGCCCCCGCGGACAACTTCGAGACGCGCGAGGGTGTCCGGGCCACCGCCCGCTCGTCCGGGCCGGTTTATCTCCGGTTTGGCAAAGTGCCGCTGTTCGATCTGCACGGCCCTGATGCAACATTCGAAACCGGCAGTGCGATCACGCTGTGCGGGGGAAACGATGTGGCTTTCATTGCCACGGGGGAGACGGTGGTTCATGCGCGCCTCGCGGCGGGACAACTGTCTGAAGCGGGTGTGAAAGCCCGGGTCCTGAGCATGCACACCATCAAACCATTGGATGTCGATGCCGTGCTCCGGGCGGGGCGCGAATGCCGTGCCGTGATCACGGTCGAGGAACACAGCGTCCATGGAGGTCTCGGGGAAGCCTGTGCCGCCGTGCTCCTGCAATCGGGTGTTGCGGTGGGATTTCGCATCGTGGGGATTCCCGATGAGGACACGGTCACCGGATCCCAGGCCGATATCTTCCGGCACTACGGCATTTCCATGGAGGGCCTGGCAATGGTCGCGTGGAATCTTCTTGCCCTATGAGCTTCGTTCTCGCCCTCGACCAAAGCACCTCGGCGACCAAGGCGTTGCTGTTCGACGCGCAGGGCCGGGTGCTCGACAAAGCCTCACGCGAACACCGTCAGATCTATCCCCAACCGGGATGGGTGGAACATGATCCGGCCGAAATCTGGGACAACACCCTTGCCGTGATCCGCGAAGTCGCGGAGCGCAACGTGGAGAGGCTTTCCGGTGTTGTCTGTCTGAGCCTCTCCAACCAGCGCGAGACGGTCGTGGTCTTCGATCGCGCCACCGGCGAGCCGCTCCACAATGCCATTGTCTGGCAATGCCGCCGCGGCGACGCTCTGTGCCGCGAACTCCGGGAACAGGGCCTCGATGGCTGGGTCCAAAGCAGGACGGGACTTAAAATCGACACCTATTTTTCGGCGTCAAAAATCGCGTGGCTCATGCGGGAACGCCCCCGGATTGCGGCGGGGGTTGCGGATGGAAGCGCCGTCTTCGGAACGATCGACACCTTTCTGATCCATCGGCTCACCGGAGGCCGCGTGTTTGCGACAGACTGTACCAACGCAAGCCGCACGCTGCTTTTTGATGTTGGCCGGCTCGCATGGGATGCGGAGTTGTGCGGACGGTTTTCTGTTCCTGTGGATGCGCTGCCGGAGGTTCGCGAGAGCGCTTCGATCTTTGGGACGACGGATGTGGCGGGTCTCCTGCCCGGACCCGTCCCGATCGCGGGTGTGATGGGAGATTCGCAGGCGTCCCTTTTTGCGCAGGGTTGTTTTGGCGAAGGCACCGCCAAGGCGACCTTCGGCACGGGAACCAGTGTGTTGTTGAATATTGGCGGGGGGTTCAAATTGCCGCCCGAAGGCGCCGTCACGGCGCTCGCCCGGGTCTCGAAGGGGCGTCCCGCCTATGCCTTCGAGGGGCTTGTCAACTATTCCGCCGCCACCCTGGAGTGGCTCAAAAATCAGATGGGCCTGTTCCGGGAGATATCCGAAGTGGAAGCTCTCGCCACGGCGGTCCCGGACAATGCCGGCGTGTATCTCGTGCCCGCCTTCGCGGGATTGAGTGCCCCCCGCTGGGCGCCGGACGCCCGGGCGGCCATCCTGGGATTGTCGGCCCACTCCAAACGGGAGCATGTTGTGAGGGCGGCGCTGGAATCCATCGCCTACCAGTTGCGCGATGTTCTGGACATGATGCGCGACGGGGCCGGCCTTTCACTCCGGGCGTTGCACGCGGACGGCGGGCCGACCCGCAACAGCTTTCTCATGCAATTCACCTCCGACATCACCGGGGTGGATCTGATGGTGTCGCGGGTGGCCGAATCCTCGCCGTTGGGAGCCGCGATGAATGGCCTGCTGGTGCTCGGACACTTCGCTTCGGAAGAGGAACTCGCGGCCATTCCCCGCAGGACGGCTGTTTTTCATCCGCGCATGGATGCAGACCAGGCCGCGCGGCTTTACGCCGGCTGGCTGGCGGCACTGGCCCGTGTTTTGTGAGAAACCGGAGGAGCGGGCTGCTGCTGGGTGAGGCAATGAAATGCGCCAAGTCCCCAGATCAGTTCCCGGCAGTCAATGGGCACGACGCGGCGAGTGGGGAATGCGGTCTGTAAAATGGTGGACGCCCAGTTGTCGTTGGCATCTGCGAATGCAGGCATCAGCACCACGTGGTTGGCAATGTAAAAATTGGCGTAACTCGCCGGCAACCGCTGTCCCTGTCGGATGATCCTTGATGGCATCGGCATCGGGTGAACCACGAGTGGATGGTCGCCATCGGCACTCATTTCCTTGAGGCGGCAAAGGTTGACATTGAGGGGCTCAAAATTGGCGTCGTGTTCATCGTCCTCCACGACTGTGATCACATCGTTCCTGCCGACAAACCGCGTGATGTCATCCACATGTCCGTCGGTGTCATCCCCCTCGATGCCGTCGCCCAGCCAGAGGATGTTGCGCACACCGAGGTAATTCTGGAGATTGCGCTCGATGTCGGTGAGGGAAAGTTCGGGGTTGCGGTTGGGATTGAGGAGACAGGATTTTGTGGTGAGCAGTGCGCCGCATCCGTTCACATCGATTGACCCTCCCTCCAGCACCATGGGATTGTTGAACAAGGGCAGACCAAGCTCCTCGGCGACGCGGGTCGGAACGGCATCATCCAGATCGAACGGCGGATATTTGTATCCCCACGCATTATACCCCCAGTCGATGACGGCGACCGAGGCGTCTTTGTCGCGAACGATAAACATTGGACCATGATCGCGGCACCAGGGTTCGTTGGTTGGAATGTGATAGAACCGGACATGCTCCGCCCGCAGCCCCGCAAGGGCTTGGCGGACGAATGCCTCCTGGTCGCCGTCGCGCACATTCACGCAGACGGGTTCGGAGTCGGCGAGCGCGTCGATCATGCGGGCCAGCACCGGCACGATCTGGTCGTAGGAGCCGGGGAAACTGATGCCGTCGCGGTGGGGCCACGAGAGCCAGGTGGCGGCATGGGGTTCCCACTCGGCCGGCATGCGGTAGCCAAGTCGGGTGGGGACGGGCGGAGTGTTTGGCATGGAGTGGGTGGGCGATGAGAAGGCTAGTCCACAAACCTGCGGGTGAGGTCCCCGTAGGCGTCGATGCGCCGGTCGCGCAGGAACGGCCAGTGTGTGCGCTGCACATCGAGGGCGCCGAGGTCGGCGGTGGCAATCAGGATCTCTTCCTTGTCGGCGGAGGCCTTGGCGAGCACTTCCCCGGAGGGATCACAGAAGAAACTCCCTCCCCAGAATTCGATGCCGTCGCCGCCGGAAGGAGCTTCGTGTCCCACGCGGTTGGCTGCCGCCACGTAGCAACCATTGGCGATGGCATGCCCACGCTGCACCGTCTCCCAAGCGGAGTGCTGGCGAGTGCCGTGTGCTGATTTTTCCGAGGGATGCCAGCCAATGGCGGTCGGATAGAAAAGAATCTCCGCCCCGTGCATCGCGGTGAGCCGTGCGGCTTCGGGATACCATTGATCCCAGCACACACACACGCCGATGCGCGCATACCGGGTGTCCCACGCGCGGAACCCCAGATCGCCTGGAGTGAAGTAAAATTTCTCGTAGAAAAGCGGGTCGTCCGGGATGTGCATCTTCCGGTACTTACCGAGATACGTTCCGTCGGCATCCAGAATGGCCGCCGTATTGTGGTAGAGTCCGTGGGCCCGCTTCTCAAATAGAGATGCCACAATCACCACACCCAGTTCTCCGGCTAATTTTGCAAAGATATCAGTCGTGGGACCGGGGATGGATTCTGCCAATTGGAAAAATGCGTGATCTTCCGCCTGACAAAAATACTGCGAGGTGAACAATTCCTGGAGACAGATGATTTGCGCACCCTTTGCGGCGGCCTCGCGGGTGCGCGTGACGGCATGGTCGGTGTTCGCGGCGGGATCGGGCCCGCATCGCGTTTGCACAAGCCCCACCCGGACAAGACGGCTGCGTTCGTTCATGACGGCAGACACTAAACGAGCAAACGTCTTACTTCAAGGTGTCGCGCGGAACAATGCTCACGCTCTTCAACTCCACCCGTTCGGTCGGCTTGCTGCGCTCGCCTCCGGGAGACATGATGACGGGAGTGCCCGCGATGGCGGCCAGCGCTTCCTCGCCCTCGATGAGTTTTCCAAAAGCGGTATATTTTCCGTCCAGAAAGCTCGCGTCCCCCAGCACAATGAAAAACTGGCTCCCGGCCGAATCCGGGTCGGCGGAGCGGGCCATCGAAATCACTCCGCGCTGGTGCGAATGGCCGTTGAACTCCGCCTGGATCTTGTATCCGGGATCCCCCGTGCCCCATTCGTTTTCAAGCTTGGCATCCTTGGACTTCGGGTCGCCGCCCTGCACCATGAATCCCGCCACGATGCGGTGGAACGCGGTGCCGTCGTAGAATTTGTCTTCCGCGAGTTTTTTGAAATTCTTCACGGTCTTGGGTGCCTCATTCTCCCAGAATTCCAAAACGATCCGTCCCTTGGATGTCTCCAGCACCGCGACATCTTCCGCGAAAAGAGGGCCGACATACGCCAGAAAACCGAGCACCAGAGAAACACAACGAAGGGGATGGCAATGAAGTTTCATGAGGCACCCAGACTAGCTCCGATCCCGCAGTCTGTCACGCGGATTTGAATGATTCCGAAACATCGACATCGGCATGGCGATGCGACTGAAAACGCTTTGAAATGATGAAGCAGCGGCGGGCGGAAGCGGTCCGACGCGCCACCTTCCCCTGCCGTCTCCACTCGTTTCCGTTCATGGGCGCGATTTCGCAGATGCCGGTTCTATCCCGGTGTCTTGCCAGTGGGCCCGCATCGCGACACTGCCGAATGCCCACCGCTCATCACGCCGCCCAGGCGGGGTTCCATGCGTGTGATGGGAAATGTGCGGGCCTTATCAAAGAGGTTTTGCAGGCGCATCCGGTGAATCGCAAAGAACAGGATGGATCCGGCGAATGCCAGTGTGAGCAGGCCGCCCCCGATCAGGAGCGGCGTGCGTCGGCTTTCGGCGTGGCGATATTCCCGGAGCGACTGCCGCATCTCGTATTCCAGATCCATCGCGGCCTCCCGGAGGACCACTGCGAGGGGAATGTTGCGTGCCAGCGCCTTCTCGGCGCGATCACTCACCAGTTTGACACTGCGCTCCCCCCGGATCCGCTCGAAGTCGGGATGCGCCACCACGGCGAATCGTCTGTCGGATTCCAGAAAAATCAGCACCGCTCCATATCCGCCCTCTGGAAACCAGGCGCGCATGAGCCTTGTCGCGCGACCTCCGGCCACTTCGCCCCCGGGAAGATCTGCGTAGGTGACCAGAAACACCCGGATGTCGTTCTTGGAAGCGTCGGTCAGATATTGCGAGAGACGTTCCGCGCGGGAAGTGTCGAGAAATCCCCCCTCGTCCAGCACAAATCCCTCCGGACGTGGCGGCAACTCCTGATCGTCGGCGGTTGTTTGCCCGGTGGCAATGGTCATGCCGGTGAGCCACAGCATCGCCGCCAGCAGCGGGATGGCGGGGAACCAACGGATTCCGCGGGGCAAAGGTGTCATTTGGCCGCCTCCGTGTGCCGTTGTGCGAGGAGTTTGATGGTGGTATCCAGGCAGGCTTTCACTCCCTCATGGTAGCGGCGTTTGTCCATTGCCGGACGTCCCGCGGCAAGAATTCCCTCGAGATCCTCCGTGGAAAGAAGGGGTTCCAGTCCGTATCCTGTCATGAGGCAGGCATCCCGGCTTCCCGTATCCACGACAAGCAGCAGCGAGAAATTGCGGGCGACCTTGGCCTCGAAGGCGCTGAACTGGCAGCGGTTGAAAAGGTTGAATGTGAGTTCCCGGATCGAACGGCCCGGAAGAAGGTGGGTGAAGAACACGGAAAATCTGCACTGCGGAAATTTCCGCTCAAAAAACATAAGGTACCGTTCCAGAGACTGATGCTGGCCCCGGGTGAGGGAATCCATGAGCTGCGTCGTGTCGGTGACATAGACCCCGTGTCTTGGCACCGCCCCGAATCGCGCGGCAGCCATTTCCAGGCAGAACCCGCAGGCCGGACACGCGGGATCGCCGGGTTTTACAGGTTGGTCGCAGGAGGGGCAGGTCATTGGGATATTGCTCTGGCTAAGGAGTGGTGATTCCGATTAATAGATAATGGAAATGTCCATAGCAACAAAAACAGGGGATCGCGGAACCACCGCGCTGATGTTTGGGAAAAGGGTTCAGAAGACCGATCCGCGCGTGGAAGCCTACGGGGCGGTGGACGAACTCAACTCCGCCCTCGGGCTTTCCCGTGCCCACATCACCGATCCCGCCCTCCAAGAGCAGGTGATGGCTCTTCAAAAAGAGCTTGTCATTCTGATGGGTGAACTCGCCACCGCCGCCGAGGACCGGGGCCGGTACGCTGAAAAAGGGTTCCAGTTTGTCACCGAATCCATGGTGAACACGCTGGACGCACTCGTCCGGGAAATCGAAAAGCGTCCGGGTCTTTCTTTCGAGGGGTGGGCGACTCCCGGGGCCAATCCCGCCTCGGCCGGAATGGACCTCGCCCGCTCGGTCTGCCGCCGCGCCGAACGGCGCGTCGTGACCGCCGAGGATGAGTTTGGCGAGCACAACCCGCAGATCCGCCGCTACCTCAACCGCCTGTCCGATTATTGCTGGCTCCTCGCCCGCTGGTTGGAGTAGCCCGATCATTGGCATTGGAGATCCCGACGCTCCCGCGCCGGGCTACGAAGCAACCTGTAGCCCGCTCCGGGAGGAGCGGGATCGCCCCCGGCGCTCCCGCCATATTCCCCCGGACACTTTTCAGGGAAATGCCCGGTCCGACTTGCTCATAGCCGTCCGTTGTGGACCTTCGAGGCCACCTTGAGGCGCAGTGCGTTGAGGCGGATGAATCCCGTGGCATCGCTCTGGTCGTAGGCCTTGGTGGGATCGGCTTCCATGGTGGCGATGTCGGGATTGTAGAGGCTCACGGGACTCTTCCGTCCGGCGGCAATCACGTTGCCTTTATAGAGTTTGACCCGCACCGTGCCGCCCACGTTTTTCTGGCTTTCGGTGACGAGTGCCTGCAGGGCGAGGCGCTCCGGGTCGAACCAGAATCCATTGTACACCAGGCTGCTGTAGCGGGGAATGAGCGAGTCGCGCAGATGCATCACCTCGCGGTCCATGGTGAGTGACTCCATCTGGCGGTGCGCAAAGTGCAGGATCGCTCCGCCCGGTGTCTCATACACCCCGCGGCTTTTCATCCCGACAAAGCGGTTCTCGACCATGTCCACGCGCCCGACGCCGTGCTTGCCGCCGAGGCGGTTGAGTTCGAGCATTACCGCCAGGGGATCCATCGCCCGGCCGTTCACTGCGGTGCAGTTGCCTTTGTTGAATTCCAACTCCACATACTCCGGGGTCTCCGGCGCGTCCTCGGGAGCCACGCTCAGTTTGAACATGGCCTTGTTCTCCTCCGCGCTCGCGTCGAACCAGGGATCCTCGAGGATGCCGCTCTCGTAGCTGATGTGCAGGAGGTTGCGGTCCATCGAGTAGGATTTTTTGGCCGTCGCGGCTATGGGGATGCCGTGTTTCTCGGCAAAGGCGATCATCTCGGCGCGGCCCGGAAACTGGTCGCGGAAGCGTTCCTGCCGCCACGGGGCGATCACCTCGAGGTCCGGGGCGAGCGCGGCGGCGGTGAGTTCGAACCGCACCTGGTCGTTGCCTTTGCCCGTCGCGCCGTGCGCGAATGCGTCGGCGCCGGTTTCCCGGCAGATATCCACCATGCGTTTGGCGATGAGCGGGCGCGCGATGCTGGTGCCCAGAAAATACTGGCCCTCATAGAGTGCCCCGGCCTGGAACATCGGGAAAATAAAATCGGCGGCAAACTCGGCCCGAAGATCATCGATGAAACACCGCGAGGCGCCGGTGTTGAGAGCCTTGGCTTCGAGTCCGTCGAGTTCCTCTTCCTGGCCGACATCGGCGCAGAAGGCGATCACCTCCGCCGAGTAGGTTTCTTTGAGCCAGGTGAGAAGGACCGAGGTGTCGAGTCCGCCGGAGTATGCAACGACAATTTTCATGGGACACGCGATTTACACGGGATCGCCCCGCAAGTCCAGACCGGAGAGAACTGGCAAATCCCCGAGATTCGCACTCGCGCAATCTCCCTTCTGCTGCTATAACATCCCTCGATCTTATGAAAAGACACATCCTTCTTCTCGCCGCGTTATTTATTGACCCGATTCTTTCCGCCCAGGAACCGCCCACCATCACGGTCCGCAAATCCGAGCGGGTCGCGGTCGCGCTGCCCGGCATTGGCGGTCCGGCGGGCGCGGCGGCGCTGGCGGTCCTGAAAAAGGATCTGGCGGTCAATGGCGGGATCGATGTCACCGAGGAGGCCCGCGCCAGTTACATCGTGCGCGGCAACGCCTCCGAGGGGTCGCTCTCGGGCGAGGTGGTGGACCGCGCGGGCGCCAGGATTCTTTCGAAAGCGTTCTCGGGCGGCGGGGCGGCGGCCGCTCATGCGTTTGCCGATGAGATCGTTCTCGCGCTCACCGGGCGTCCGGGGTTCGCGTCTTCTCGCATCGCGTTTGCGTCCACCAAGACCGGACGCAAGGAGATTTTCCTGTGCGGCCCCGACGGATCCAACGTGGTCCAGCTCACGCGGGACAACAACATCAGTGTGGGCCCCTCCATCAGTGCCGACGCCCGCCGCCTGGCCTATACGGGCTACAAGAGCGGGTATGCCGATATTTACATGGTGGAGATCGCCAGCGGCGCGCGCAACCGGATCGTCAAATTTCCCGGCACCAATTCCGGGGCAGCTTTCTCGCCCGACGGATCGCGCATCGCCTTTTCCTCAAGTCAGGACGGCAATCCGGAACTCTACGTGGCGTCTTCTGGCGGCGGCGGCGCCCGGCGGCTCACCCGCACCCGCGGGGTGGAATCCTCGCCCACCTGGTCGCCCGACGGGCAGGAGATCGTGTTCACCTCCGACGACTCGGGGCGTCCGCAATTGTTCCGGGTCTCCGCCGGGGGCGGGTCGCCGCAGCCGGTGGCAACGGGCCATTCCTACTGCACGGAACCGAGCTGGGCACCGGACGGAACCAAGCTCGCCTTCAATGTGCGCGATGGCGGCACGTTCCGCGTCGCCGTACTGGATCTCGAACGCGGCGGGGTGCGGGTCCTCACTTCGGGTGGGGACGCCGAGGATCCCTGTTTCGGCGCGGATTCGCGCCACATCATTTACGTGCAGGGCGGGGCGCTTTATCTCCTTGACGCGCAGACTGGCAGCAGCACTAAAGTCCTGTCCGGTCTCGGGACCATTTCCGAGCCCAGTTGGTCGCGTTGATCCACTGTTTCCAAGCATCCCTACCCATGAAAATCCGCACTTTTTCCACCCTCGTTTGCGCCCTCCTGCTCGTTGTTTCCCTGGGGGCATGCAAGAAGAAGAACAAACTGGGGAGCGGCGTCGATGGCGACTACGATTACGTGTCCGGCACCCCACTTTCCGACCGCAACGAAGGCGCGTCGTTTTTTGGCGGCAATGTGAATCGCGGGCAGTTCCCGGGAATCCTTTTTGGCTACGACAGCTTCAGTGTGGACGGCGGCGAAATGGCCAAGGTGCGGCAGGTCGCCGATTTTGTGCGCCCGTCGGCAAAGGATCTGATCGTGGCGGGGTTCACCGACGAGCGGGGCACGGCGGAGTATAACCGCGCCCTGGGCGAACGCCGGGCCCAGTCGGTGCGCGAGGCGCTGATCGGCATGGGTGTGGACGCCTCGAAGATTCAGACCGTGAGTTTCGGCGAGGAAATGCCCGCCGACGCCGGGGGGGGAGAGGCGGCCTGGGCAAGAAATCGCCGCGCGGAATTTGGCGTGGTCAATTGATCCGGCCCACTTGGGTGTGTCCAACCGGTTTTGACGGGGCCCGCCCCATCGAGGGCCGCCGCCCTTCCCGCCCCCATCTACTATGAAATACCTATTATGAAATACCGCACTTATAAAAACACGGACCTCAGGGTCAGCGAAGTTGGATTTGGCTTGTGGACTGTTTCCACAGGCTGGTGGGGGCAGTTCACCGATGGCGAAGCCGTCGAACTTATGCGGAACGCCTTCGACAAGGGCATCACGCTCTTCGACGCGGCGGACACCTATGGGGACGGGCGCAGCGAGGAGCTGATCTCCAAGGCGTTTGAAGGGTGCCGGGACGAGATCGTGGTGGCCACGAAAATCGGCTATCTTTTCGAGGACGACAAAGAGCGCCGGGGCCAGCGGGAACGTGCAAAGGACTTCGGCGCGGTCCACCTGCGCAAAGCCACGGAGAACGCCCTGCGCCGTCTCCGCACCGACCGCATCGATCTCATGCAACTCCACAACATCGAGATGGAGACCATCGCATCCGACGAAACCTGGGACACGATGGAAGCGCTCAAGCGGGAGGGCAAAATCCGCCATTACGGCATGGCGCTGGGGCCCGCCATCGGCTGGCTTTACGAGGGCCGCCGTTGCATCGAACGCCGCGGGATCACTTCGGTTCAGCATATTTACAACATGCTCGAACAGCATCCGGGTGCCAAAATCCAGTCTGCGGCCGATGAACATAACCGGGACACCATGTTTCTCATCCGGGTCACCCATTCCTCTGGAATGCTGGAGGGGCATTACACCGAGGACACCACATTTCCTCCGACCGACCACCGCAGTCACCGTCCGAAAAGCTGGCTGATCAACGGGCTTAAGAAAATCGAAACGCTCCGCTTCCTGCAATCCCCCGAACGCACGCTGGGTCAGGCAGCGCTCCTGTGGCTGCTGGCCGATGCCCGCGTGGCATCCACCCTTCCCAACATCTACAACCGGGAGCAGCTTCGGGAATTCGCCATGGCCCCGGAGTGTCCTCCCCTCTCCGAAGATGAAATGGCCCGCATCGCCACGCTCGCGGCGGACAACTTTGGCGTGGACGAGCCTCCTTCCAAATATAAAGGCACGATGGAGTGACCTAATCGTTAGGATTGGCAGATCCCTGCGCTCCCGCACAGGGCTACGAAGCCGCCTGTAGCCCGCTCCGGGAGGAGCGGGATCGCGCACCGCACAATCCCCCATTTTTTCCATTTCCTCCAGAGGATCGCAATGATTCGGGTGGAGTGACAACCTCCGGCATATCCGGGTATTCCCCCCATCGGGGGATCAGACTCCCACGGTGGCGGATTTGAGCTTGGCGATGTCGAAGTCGCGGTTGAGGTGGGCGATCACATCGACCTTGATTTCGGCGGGGCAGACCGCTTCGCACTCGTAGTGGTTGGAGCAGTTGCCGAAGCCTTCCTTGTCCATCTGGCCCACCATCGCCAGCACGCGGCGGTCGCGTTCGGGCTGTCCCTGCGGGAGGCGGGCGAAGTGGGTGACCTTGGCGCCGACGAACAGCATCGCCGAGGCGTTCGGGCAGGCCGCGACACAGGCGCCGCAGCCGATGCAGGCGGCGGCGTCCATCGCGCCGTCGGCGTCGCGTTTCGAGACGGGGTTGGCGTTGGCATCCACCGCCGAGCCGGTGCGGTTGGAGATGAATCCACCGGCCTGCTGGATGCGGTCCAGCGCGGCGCGGTGCACCACAAGATCCTTGATGATCGGGAACGGTGTGGCGCGGAACGGCTCGACATAGATGGTCGAACCATCGTCAAAGAGGCGCATGTAGAGCTGGCAGGTGGTGGCATGGCTGCCATTGGGGCCGTGCGCCAGGCCGTTGATGACCAGCGAGCACATGCCGCAGATGCCTTCGCGGCAATCGTGGTCGAACGCGATGGGCTCTTCGCCCCTGGCTTCGAGTTCCTCGTTCACGATGTCGAGCATTTCGAGAAAGGAGGCCTCGTCGGGGATGTTCCTGGCCGGGTAATCGACAAACCGACCGGCGGCGTTGGCGCTTTTCTGCCTCCAGACGCGGAGGGTGAAGTTCATGGTTTTTCTGTGCATGGGAGTGGGTGTTATTTGTAGCTGCGGGTGGCGAGTTTCACATTTTCATAGACCAGCGGTTCCTTGTGCAGAACGGGTTCGCCGCCCTGGACATATTCCCAGGCGGAGACGAAGGCATAGTTGTCATCGTCGCGGAGTGCCTCCCCGTCGGGCGTCTGGTGTTCGGTGCGGAAATGGCCGCCGCAGGATTCTTTGCGGGTGAGCGCGTCCAGGCACATGAGCTCGCCGAACTCGAGGAAATCGGCGACGCGTCCCGCTTTTTCCAGCGATTGGTTGAGTTCCTCGCCTTCGCCGGGGACGAACACGTTGGACCAGAACTCGGCGCGCAGCTCCGGGATGCGCTTGAGCGCTTCCTTGAGTCCGGCTTCGTTGCGGGCCATGCCGCACTTGTCCCACATGAGCAGACCCAGCTCGCGGTGGAAGGAATCGACGGTGCGTTTGCCCTTGATGGACAGGAGCTTTCTGGTGCGTTCGTTCACTTCCGCCTCGGCCTGCTTGAACTCCGGCGCATCGGGTTTCACCGTGCCGGGTTTCACCGTGGCGAGGTAGTTGGGCAGGGTGTGGGGGATCACAAAATATCCGTCGGCCAGACCCTGCATGAGGGCCGAGGCTCCGAGCCGGTTTGCGCCGTGATCGGAGAAGTTGGCCTCGCCCAGCACGTGGAGCCCGGGCAGATTGCTCATGAGGTTGTAGTCCACCCAGAGTCCGCCCATCGTGTAATGGACGGCGGGATAGATGCGCATGGGCTGTTTGTAGGCGTTCTCGCCCGTGATGCGCTCATACATGTCGAAAAGATTGCCGTAGCGCTCTTTGATCACGGGCTCACCGAAGCGCTTGATGGCGTCCGCGAAATCGAGATACACGCCGAGTCCGCCGGGGCCGACCCCGCGTCCGTCGTCACAGGCTTCCTTGGCCGAGCGCGAGGAGATGTCGCGCGGGGCGAGGTTGCCGTAGCTCGGATATTTGCGTTCGAGATAGTAATCGCGGTCCTCTTCGGCGATCTGGGCGGGTGGTTTGGCGCAATCCTCCTTTTTCTTGGGAACCCAGACGCGTCCGTCGTTACGCAGCGATTCGGACATGAGAGTGAGTTTGCTCTGGTAATCGCCGGCGACCGGGATGCAGGTCGGGTGGATCTGTGTGAAGCAGGGATTGGCGAAATAAGCGCCGCGTTTGTAGGCGCGGTAGGTCGCAGTGACGTTGCAGCCTTTGGCATTGGTGGAAAGGAAGAAGACATTGCCGTAGCCGCCGGTGCAGAGCAGAACCGCATCGCCCGCGTGGGAGCGGACTTTGCCGCTCACCATGTCGCGCACCACGATGCCTTTGGCGTGTCCGTCCACCACGACGAGATCCAGCATCTCGGTGCGCGGGAACATTTTCACCGCGCCGAGTCCGATCTGCCGGACGAGTGAGGAATACGCCCCGAGCAGGAGCTGCTGGCCGGTCTGGCCGCGGGCGTAGAAGGTGCGGGAAACCTGGGAGCCGCCAAAGGAGCGGTTCGCCAGGAGTCCGCCGTATTCGCGGGCGAAGGGCACGCCGGTCGCGACGCACTGGTCGATGATGGCCGAGGAAACCTCCGCGAGCCGATAGACGTTGGCCTCGCGGGCGCGGAAATCGCCGCCCTTGATCGTGTCGAAGAAGAGCCGATAGACGCTGTCGCCGTCGCCCTGGTAGTTTTTGGCGGCATTGATGCCGCCCTGGGCCGCGATGGAGTGGGCGCGGCGCGCACTGTCCTGGTAACAAAAACATTCCACGGCATAGCCCTGTTCGGCCAGCGTGGCGGCGGCGGCGCCTCCGGCGAGGCCCGATCCCACCACGAGGATCTTATATTTGCGCTTGTTGTGCGGGGCGATCAGCTTGCTGTCGAAACAATAGCGCTGCCACTTGGATTCAAGCGGTCCGGCGGGAGTTTTGGAGTCGAGATGTGGCGTGTGCATAATGTGGTGCTGGGTTGAGTGATTATTTGCAGCAGGTGCTTCCAGTGGCCTTCACAAGGCCGAGAAGCACGGAGGCAGGAATCGAGGAATAGCCAAGGAAAATCGCCCACGCGAAGAGGCGCGAGCCGATGGTGAGTCCTTTTTCGATCTGGCGGCTGCGAAGCCCGAAGGTCTGCACAAAGCTTGCCGCACCATGGCTTAGGTGCATGCAGAGCAGGAACATGCCGACGATGTAGAACGCCGAGATATACCAGCGCTGGAATCCGGCGACCATCATGTCGTGGACATTGTGGACCGTGTGCGCGGGCACATCGCCGAGCGGGATGCCCCAATGCTTGGTGAATCCCCCGATCTCGTGGTTGACAACCGTGCCGTCCACAAGATGAATTTCCTCATTGTAGGTGTGGCCCGGGACCACCCGCACCGTGAAATGCAGCAGATGGAACACGATAAAGCAGACCAGGATGAGACCGCTCACGATCATGGTGCGGGAAGCGGCGGTCGAAGCCCGGTAGGCCGGCACGGCGTAGCCCTGCGGGCGGGCTTTGCGG
The DNA here is from genome assembly GCA_020718605.1 of Chthoniobacter flavus. Taxonomy (GTDB): domain Bacteria; phylum Verrucomicrobiota; class Verrucomicrobiia; order Chthoniobacterales; family CAKUMP01; genus DYRR01. The sequence goes on from DYRR01000005.1 coordinate 26,033, forward strand.
TTCTGGAGGGTGAGCGAGATGGTCGCCAGGATGTGCGTGCCCACCACCGCCAACAGCCCGAGACGGATCACCCACAGCAGCGCACCGAGGCTTTGCAGTTTGTGCCCGTAGGCGTTGATCCATTCCGGCGGCAGGAAAAACTGGAGATTGCCGACCAGATGTCCGGTCACAAAGAGGATCAAGAGCAGGCCCGTCACGGCGACGATGGTTTTTTTGCCGATGGAAGATCGGCAGTAGGAGAGAAGTGCGTTCATGAGTGGTGTGGAAAAGGTGTGTTGGAAACGCTTGTCCACCGGAAGGGCGGACGCAGCCGGAGCAGATTATTAGGGACCCTAATGATGTCAACACTATTTGACCGGGAACGCAATTTTCTACCGGGGACGGGCGTTTTGCCGGGATTCGGGCATTCTTTCCTGTGCATGTTTGGTGAAATCTTCTACAAGCCAAGTCATCCCGCATGAGCGCACCTTCGATCCCCAGCCCGGAAAAGCACGTCACGATCTACAGCGATGGCGGGTGTCATGGAAATCCGGGGCCGGGCGGTTGGGCTGCGGTGCTTGTGTATGGTGAACGCACCCGTGAGATCTCGGGTGGCGAGTCGGCGACAACCAATAACCGCATGGAATTGCTCGCGGCGATTCGTGCCCTGGAAGCGTTGAAAGAACCCTGTGTCGTGTCGTTTCATACCGACTCGAAATATGTGAAATCGGGCATCACCGAATGGCTGCGGAAGTGGAAGGCCGCGGGTTGGCGTGCGCGGAGCAGGAATCCCGTGAAGAACATTGACCTCTGGCAGGCATTGGATCTCGCCGCTTCCAGACACCAGATCCAGTGGAAATGGGTGCGGGGTCATGCCGGAAACAAATTCAACGAGCAATGCGACCGCCTGGCCACGGAACAGATCACCCACATCAAGAGCCACCACACCCCCGCACAACTCAAAACCAGCCTCGGGGCTTTCGAGGCCGCAAAGCACCCAGGCCCGTCAAAACTGGAATTGTTTTAGGTCCACCCAACGTCATGTCCGGGCCGCAAATTGTCTGGCGTAACGGCGGGGCTTCATTCAGAAATATCTCCCGTGCCAGATTCAGCCTCCCCATCCACAACCCGCCCCGCCTTGGAACGCATCCGGGTCCGGGCCAAATTTTTCTTTGAGGGCGACCGGAAATTTTTCATCAAGGGTGTGACCTACGGTCCGTTCGCGCCCGACGCTGCGGGGGATTATTTCGGGGCGCCCGGGCGTGTCCGTGAGGACATGGCACTGCTCCGGGAGATGGGGGCGAATTTGTTGCGCGTGTACTACGTTCCTCCGCGCTGGTTCATGGATCGGTGCGCCGAGGCGGGGGTGCGCGTGCTCATCTCGATCCCCTGGGCCGAGCATTTGGACTTTCTCTCGGGTCAGACCCGCAAAGAGGCCGAGACGGCGGTGCGCGAGGGGGTGCGTGCGCATCGCGGGCATCCGGCGGTGTTTGGCTACCTCGTCGGCAACGAAATCCCAAGCTCCATGGTCCGTTGGCTTGGAGCGGGGCGGGTCACGGAATTTGTCGAGCGCCTCATCGAGATCGGGCGCACCGAAGATCCCGCCGCGCTGTTTTCCTATGCGAGTTATCCGCCCACGGAATATCTGCTGCCGCAGAATGTGGATTTCTACACGTTCAATGTCTATCTGCACCGGCGGGAGGATTTTGAGAAATATCTGGCCCGGCTCCAGAACCTGGCCGTGGATCGCCCGCTGGTGATGGGTGAGTTCGGGATGGATACCATCCGGCATCCCGAGGAGGAGCAGGCGGAGATGCTGCGCTGGCACATCGAGAGCGTCGTGCGGGGCGGTCTTGCGGGCACGATCCTCTATGCCTGGACCGATGAATGGTTCCGGGGCGGCATGGAGATTCTGGACTGGGCTTTCGGGCTTGTGCGGCGCGACCGTTCCCTCAAGCCGGCCTATGGGACCGTGAAAAAACTGTTTACCGGCGACGGCCCGCTCACTGTCCGGACCGGCCTCGACCGGTATCCGAAAGTCTCGGTGATCGTGTGTTCCTACAATGGCGCGAAGACCCTGGGCGAGTGTCTGGAAAGCCTCCAACATCTCAATTATCCGGACTACGAGGTCGTTCTGGTCGATGACGGCTCGAAGGACAACACGCAGGAGATTGTGAAGGCTTTCCCGTCGGTCGTGAATATCGTGCAGACGAATATGGGGCTGAGTTACGCGCGCAATGCCGGCGCGGCGGCGGCCTCCGGCGAGATCTATGCGTACACCGACTCCGATTGCATGGCCGATCCCGACTGGCTCTACTATCTGGTGGGGACATTGCTCTCGGGGGAATACGCGGGAGTGGGCGGCCCGAACATATCGCCCCCGGCGGTGAACTGGGTTCAGGCTTCGGTCTCTGCGGCACCGGGCGGTCCCAGCCATGTGCTGCTCACCGACACCGTCGCGGAACATATCCCCGGCTGCAACATGGCCTTCCACGCCGCGGCATTCTGGAACATTGGGGGCTTTGACACGGAGTACAGGAAAGCCGGGGACGACGTGGATTTTTGCTGGCGCCTGCAGACCGGGGGCGGCGTGATCGCGTTCAGCCCCTCGGCGATCGTGTGGCATTACCGCCGGTTCACACTCCAGGCGTTCCGCAAACAACAGGAGGGCTACGGCGAGGCCGAGTCCATGCTGCGGTTCAAGCATCTCATCTTCTTCGGCCCCACGGGGACTGCAAAATGGAAAGGCCAGATCTACGGCGCGACGCGGTTCACCTGGCTGGGCGGACGGCCGATCATCTACCACGGGGTGTTTGGCAGCGGACTCTTCCAATCGGTCTATCCCGTTCCGCAATCCGAGGTGGCGGGCTACCTGAGCAGCATCGAGTGGGTCGTGCTCACGATTTTCATGTTCGTGTTGTCGATCCCGTTGAAGGACATCCGGATTCTTCCCTACCTCATGTTCCTGGGGACATTTCTCGTGGCGCTTTCCTACATGCTAAATGCCCGGATCGAACCCAAGTTTGACACGGTGCGGGCGCGGCTGCTTGTGATGGGGCTGGCCCTGCTGCAGCCGCTGGTGCGCGGCTGGGCCCGGTATTTCACCTGGCTCAAGTTCAAGCGCACCCCCGAACGCGTGATCAGCACTCCCGAAAGCGATTTTGCGCCCACCCGCGGGATGAGCATCAACCGGCTGCGTTTTTGGAGCGAAGAGGGCAGAGGACGCGAGGAATTGCTGGCCGCCACCGCCCACTCGCTCGAAGAGGAAGGTTGGCGCTACTCCACCGATACCGGTTGGACGGATTGGGATTTTCAGATCTACGGCAATTTTTGGTGGAGCGTGAAGATGCGTTCGGTCACGGAGTATCACGGCGGGCCGAAATGCCTCACCCGTGTCTCCTTTCGCTGCCGGGCGGTGGTCACGACCGTGTTGCTCAATGCCGTCATTCTTGGCGTGCTTGGCTGGCGCGAGATTTTTGGCCATGGCTCTCCCTGGTGGCTGTGGCTTCCCTATGGCGGGTTTGTGCTGCTCCTCATGGTGCGCGCCCACCGGCTCAAGCGCCGCGCCGCGCATCTCGTGGAGGCTGCCGCCACCCGGATCGGACTCACCCGCATCGGACGCAGAAAATCGCGGACAAAATCCCGGGACAAGGAATCCGATCCGGCCGTTCCCACATCGGCGAGCCCGGGAAACTAACCCCCGGGCCGCGAGGAATATCCGCGCAGTGTTTCCGATCCGGCCATCAGGATGAGGACTTCCGATTTTTCCTACCACCTTCCCGAGGATCTGATTGCGGTGCATCCGCCGGTGCGGAGAGAGGATTCCCGGATGCTGGTGCTGGACCGCGCGACGGGTCGCGTTTCGCACCGCATGTTCCGCGATCTGCCCGGGTTCATGGAGCCGGGCGACCTTGCGGTGCTCAACGACACCCGTGTGATCCCGGCGAGACTGACGACCCGGGATCCCAACAATGAGATTCTGTTGCTGGAAAAACTGGAGGTCCGCACCTGGCTCTGCATCGTGAGACCGGGCCGCCGCTTCCGCTCCTCCGCCCGGGTTTCGATCGCCGACACCGTGGCCGAGGTGCTGGAAATCCGGGAGTCCGGCGAGCGGGTGGTGCGTTTCGACGACGACCCCGACCTGGACACCCACGGGGCCATGCCGCTTCCACCCTATCTCCGGCGTCCGGCACAGGCGGAGGACCGGGAGCGCTACCAAACGGTCTTTGCGGCGCAGCCCGGGGCCGTGGCCGCCCCCACGGCCGGACTGCATTTCACCCCGCAGATTCTGGCCGCCATTCCGCATGTGTTCGTGACGCTGCATGTCGGACCGGGCACCTTCGTGCCGGTCAAGGTCGCGGATCTTCGCGATCACCAGATGCATGAGGAGCGCTTTGCCATCTCGCAATCCACGGCGGACGCAATCCTCGGTGCGCGAAGAGTCCTGGCTGTCGGCACCACCACGGTGCGTGTGCTGGAGACGCTCGCCGCAGAATCCGCCGGTGTTGTGCGGGCGGGGGAGGGCCGGACCTCCATCTTTATTTACCCGCCCCATGAATTCCGCGCCGTGGACCGGCTGCTCACCAATTTTCATCTGCCCCAGTCCACGCTGCTCATGCTCGTGAGCGCGTTTGCGGGCCGGGAAGCCGTGCTGCATGCCTACGCGGAGGCCGTGCGGGAACGCTATCGCTTCTTCAGCTATGGCGATTGCATGCTGGTGCTGTGACCGCGTTCCAACGGCACCCGGCAGACGGCGCCAACCCACAACCCCGCGCACCGGGGTGGATTTCTTGCTTTCCATCCCTCCATTTAGTTGGCTAATCTGCGCACCCTCATGTCCCCCACATCCCTCATTCCCATTTTTTTAGTTGCCGTTTCTGCGGCCGTCTCTGCCGACACGCTCACTCTCACCGACGGGCGAAAGCTCTCGGGAAAGGTGATCGAGGAAACCGCCGACGGAGTCCTTTTTGAAACACAGGTGTCGGCCAGCATCGTCGATACCAAGATGATCTCCAAAGACGAGATCGACAAGATCGAGCGGAAGAGCCCCGAAGACAAGGCATGGACTGCCCTCGCCAGCCTCAAGCCCGGGCCAAACAGCCTGACGTCGGCAGCCTACGACAACATCATCGTCACGCGCCTGGAGGCCCATCTCCGGCAGTTCCCGCAATCGACCCACAAAGGCGAAATCGAGGGAATGATCGAAGCGTTCCGGCAGGAAAAAGCCCGGGTCGAAGCGGGGGACGTGAAGCTGGGGGGGCGGTGGATCACCGCGGAGGAGGTGGAAAAAAATGGCGCGGAAATCGAATCCTGCCAAATTTTCGAAGCGATGAAAGACTCGCTGCGCCAGCGTGATTTCAGCACCGCCCTGAACACCTTTGAAACGCTGGAAAAAAAATATCCCGGCACCAGTGTGTTTCCAGATGCGCTGGATCTTGCGCGCCAGGCCCTCACCGCTTTCCGGGGGGACTTGGAACTGCGCGCCGCAGCCCTGAAGCGTTATCAGGAGAAATGGAAGCAGAGCTACGAGAACAACACCCTGGCCGATCAGAAGCAGCAGCTCGATTATTACGCCAATCAGGAAAAGGAAAAAGCCCTGTCAACCCTCGCCAAGGCGAAGGAAGCGGGGCTCAAGTGGGTGCCGATCATCGAACGCAACGAGGACAGCCTGGTTGAGCTCCAAAAGCTGGTGCCCACCGAGATGCAGCGGCTCATCGCGCTGGATTCCACGAAAATGCGCGATGCCCTCGCCAAACTTGGGGAAGCCGAAGCCAAACTGGCCGACAACGATTTCGAATCCGCCTCGGCACTGGTGACGGAAGCCAAAGCGCTCTGGCCCGCTCTGGATCGCGCCACCCGTCTCCTGGCCGAGATTCCCGCGCTCAAGGAAAAAGCGGTGAAGGTCGCCATGGCAACCCCGGTCGCCACTCCCACCCCGGCGGCAACCCCGGCGGCGGATGAGGAGAAGACCAAGGCGTCTGTCGCGTCCGCCCCCGCAAGCGAAGCGGCACCGGAGAAAAAACCATTTTACATGACCACCATGGGCGCCGTCGCCATCGCCGCCGGTGCCCTGGTGCTGGTCGGCGGACTTTCCCTGTTGGGCAAGCTGCGCGGGAACAAACCCACCGTAGGGGAATAATGAACCGAAAATCATCCATCCAACGGGCCACCGCCGAAACGCGGATCGCTGTCACCCTTGATCTGGACGGATCCGGAGCATCCCGGATCGCAACGGGCATTCCGTTTTTCGACCACATGCTCACTCTCTTTTCCAAGCATGGCCTGTTCGATCTCGACGTGAATGCGGAGGGTGATCTCGAGGTGGATTTTCACCACACCGTGGAAGACACGGGCATCACTCTGGGACAGGCGTTTTCCAAAGCCCTGGGCGACCGGGCGGGCATCACCCGTTACGGGCATGCCTATGTGCCCATGGATGAGGCGCTGGTCCGCGCGGTGATCGATTTCAGCGGACGCCCCTTTCTGGAATATCGCGCCCCCTCGGGTGTCGCGGCCATCGGCGGGTTTCCCTTCCAGCTCGTCGAGGAGTTCCTGCGCGGGTTTGCCGTGCATGCCGGGGTGAATCTCCATGTCGAGATTCTTTATGGACGCGACGCGCATCACATGGCGGAGGGCGTCTTCAAAGCACTGGCAAAGGCATCCGGCACCGCCTGCCGCATCGATCCGCGTGTCCATGGCATCCCCAGCACCAAGGGATCGCTCGTCTGATCCGGGTGCATTTCTGGGTCAGCGTCCCCGCCTGACCGGTAGCGCAGGCGTCCCACCTGTAGGACATCCCGGCGTCCCGCCGGATGCCTCCCCCCGGATGCGCTGTCGGCAAAGAGTTCCGGGCGGGACGCCCGAAACGGGTAGGGACAAGCGGCCCGCTTGTCCGGGAGCGAAGCCGCCCCCCGGCACACGGACGCGCGAGGCCGCACGCCCCTACCAATCGGCCAGCGTCTCGCCTGACCCAAAATATGCATCGAGGCTTGCCCCGGGGTTCTTTACTTTCGGCGCATTCGGGGCTGGCAATCCACGGGTTGTCCGACCATAGTCCGCGCTTCTTATGCCGGTCATTGCATTGATCAACTACGACAGTGGCAACCTGCGCAGCGTCAGCCAGTCTCTGGTCGCAGCCGGAGCCGAGGTGCGTCTGGTTGGAGCACCAGATGCAATCCAGGGTGCGGACGCCGTGGTGCTTCCCGGTGTGGGCTCTTTCGGCGATGCGGCGGCAAGTCTGAAATCCCGGGGTCTGTGGGACCCGGTGCGCGACTGGGTGGCCGCAGACCGGCCTTTCCTGGGAATCTGCCTCGGATATCAGCTTTTGTTCGAGTCCGGCGAGGAATCACCCGGTGTCGAAGGCTTCGGCATTTTCCCCGGCAAAGTCGTCCGGTTCGAAAACACCGGTCTCAAAATTCCGCACATGGGCTGGAACACCATCTCGCCGGTGAATCCCGGCGGGGATCTTTGGAGGGGGTTGCCGCCCGATCCCCATGTGTTTTTCGTGCACAGTTATTATCCGGCACCGGACGATGACAGTCTCGTGAGTTCTTATTGCGATTACGGCGTCCGGTTCGCCGCAAGCATCCGCAGGGGGCGGGTGCGGGCCACTCAGTTTCACCCCGAGAAAAGCCAGGAGACCGGTCTGGCGATTCTGCGCAACTTCATTTCCAGCCTGTGATTCTTCTGCCCGCAATCGATCTGATGGATGGAAAGGTCGTCCGCCTGCAACAGGGCCGGGCCGACCAGTGCACGGTGTATTCCGACAACCCCGCCGCGTTCGCCATGCGCTGGGAGCGCGAGGGGGGCGACTATCTGCATGTCGTGGATCTTGACGCCGCGTTCAGCGGGGAAGCCCGCAATCTGGAAAGCGTGCGGGCCATCGTTGCGGCGGTGAGTCTGCCCGTCGAACTTGGCGGCGGCATGCGTTCCGAAGAAGCCATCCGCAACGCCCTCGACGTCGGGGTTTCCCGGGTGGTCATCGGCACCCGCGCGGCGGAATCGGTGGCGTTTGTGAGGGACATGGTGGCCCGCTTCGGCGGCGGGCGCATTGCGGTCGGCATTGATGCCAAGCAGGGCATGGTCTCGGTGAAAGGCTGGACGGAATCCTCGGGGATCGCCGCCGTGGATCTGGCTCGCTCGATGGAGGATGCCGGAGTGGGCACCCTCATCTACACAGACATCGCGACCGACGGCATGTTGACCGGACCCAACTATGCCGAGCTGGAAAAAATGCTCGCCACGGTGGATATCCCGCTTGTGGCAAGCGGAGGAGTGGGCACCGTGGATCACATCACGCGTCTTGCGGCGATGCCCGGATTATACGGTGCCATCATCGGCAAAGCACTCTACGACGGCACCGTCGATCTGGCCGATGCGCGAACCTGCGAAAGATGGATCCGTTCAAGGTAAAAATCGACCGACGTCTGAGAGGTGAAACTACAATGACAATGGCTTGGATTGCGGAGAGACTTCACGCTGGCACGGCTGGAACATTGGCAGTAGCTTTGCATCAGGAAA
>DYRR01000209.1 GCA_020718605.1 Chthoniobacter flavus
GGATTGTGCGGTGCGCGATCCCGCTCCTCCCGGAGCGGGCTACAGGCGGCTTCGTGGCCCTGCGCGGGAGCGCAGGGATTCGCCAATTCAACGATTGGGGTGAACCACCGCCCGTGAAGCCGCGCGGCTGCGGCCATACCGGAACAGGCCCAAGCGGGCATGCTCCTTCGTCGCGCCTTGCCTGCGGCCTTCCCAAACTCAACGAAGTGTCGTCTATCCCAGAGTCTGCTCAGTAGGACCGGATAAAATAGTGCTGGAATATGAGCGTATGCTCATTACTATGCCTTCCCATCGTTTATGAAACATTCACCGGACCGCCTTCCCGTCACCATCATTTCCGGCTTTCTCGGCTCGGGAAAAACCACCCTGCTCAACCACCTGCTCCACTCGGATGACCGGGGCAGGGTTGCCGTCATCGAGAACGATTTGGGCGAGGTCGCCATCGACCATGACCTCGTTCTTCGGACCGAGTACGGGCGGATCGAATCCGTTCAGGGACGCACCTGCTGTGAGGCGAGGGAACAGTTTGTTGATCTGCTCCGCGTCATCGCGGCGGCCCGGGAACAGTTCGGCCGCTTGATCATCGAGACGACCGGTGTGGCGCATCCGGGCATGGTGGCGCATGCCATCCTGGCGGATCCCGATCTGAAAAATCGGCTTCGGGTGGATGGAATCGTCACTGTGGTGGATTCGCGGCATATTCTTGAACACCTTGGGGGCGATGGGCATGCGCAGGAGCAGGTGGCCTACGCGGATGTGCTTGTGATCAACAAAGTGGATCTTGTTTCCGAAAAGGAACTCGGACATGTGACCGACGCCCTGCTGTCCATCAATGCCGATGCGCGCCGGATATTCGCGCAGAACGGGCAGGTTCCCCAAGGGGATGTCCTCGAAATCGGCGGGTTTGACCTTCAGCGGATCGCGGAGGGCATTGCGGGTTGTTCCGCCAACGGGAACGGCGGAACCGCCGCATCCCGGAAGCACAAGCACGAGATTGAAACCATGGGCATCACCGTTCCGGGAAATCTCGACATGGAACGTTTCCAAGAGTGGATCAACGGCTTCATCGACGAACATTCGGCAAACCTCTTCCGGTGCAAAGGCATCATCGCACTGGAGAGGGTTCCCGAGCGGATGGTGTTCCAGGGTGTTCACGGCATGTTTCGCATCACCCTGGGGCAACCCTGGGAAAACGAGGAACGCGTGAGCCGCGCGGTGTTCATCGGACGCGGACTGAACCGCGATGTTATCACAAAGGGAATCGAGTCATGCCGGTCGTGAGCGATTCAAGCACTGCCGGGCGTTTCGACGCGAAGGCTGCGGGCTGGGACGAGGATCCGCGACGTCTGGCATTGGCTGCTGACATCAGCAAGGCACTCGATCAGGAGATCGCCGGGATGACCAAACCGCGTTTGCTCGACTACGGGGCGGGCACCGGACTCTGCTCCCTGCCGCTCGCAGAGAAATGTTCGAGCGTTCTGGCGGTGGATGTCTCTGCCGGCATGCTTGCACGTCTGGAGGAAAAGGCACGGGTCGCGGGTTTCACCCATGTGAAGACGCTGTGGTGGGATATTTGTGTGAAGCCGCTGACAGCAATCGAATGCGACGTCATCTTCTGTGCGATGACCTTGCATCATGTGCGCAAAGTGGACCTGCTTTTGCAACGCTTCCGCTCGATGCTTGCCGACGGCGGTTTGCTTGCGATAGCCGACCTCGACAAAGAGGACGGCGCCTTTCACACGGATCATGCGGGCGTTGAGCATTTCGGGTTCCGCCGAGACTGGCTGCTCAACCGACTGGGAGATGCGGGTTTCACTTTGGTGACAGTGCAGACCGTTCACCGGATTAAAAAAGACAACCGGAGCTACCCTGTGTTTTTTATGGCTGCCCGGACACGGCCATCCGCATGAACTTCGCGGATGGCATGCGACGCCGCCGGGCTGTTTGCTTCCGGATGATCATGCCCTGCATGACCAAAACGGACAATGAGCAACGCCACGGCGATTCCCGTCAGAAGCGCCACGGTAAGCTTTCCGCGGTCGTGCGAATGGAACTGCAACTCGGGCAGCAGATCCGCACAGGAGATGCAAAGGAACGTCCCGGCGCAAAACGCCAGCGCCACTCCGAGCCAGGCGGGATGCGAATGCGCCAGATGGCCCGCGCCCAGGAAGAAAAGCAATGCCCCCAACGGCGTGATCAAGGCGAAGGCGATGTTCACCAGGCGTTGCGTGGTGCGCTCCGTTTGCCCGGCGACCATCAGCGTGCTGATGGCGAGCGCACCGAACGGCTTGTGCAGGATGACTGCCAGCGCCGTGCCAAGCCCGAGCGCCCCGGTGTGGGCTTGTGTCCCGGCGGCCACCGCTGCCGCCACGGCCAGTCCGTCAAAAATCGAGTGCAGCGAGAGCCCCAGCGTCACGCCCATCCAGCTCAGGCTGCGCGCGGATCGCTCGGCGAGAGAATGGGTGTGACCACAAGGTTCCACCGGACTTCCCTCCGCCACGTCGTGATGGTGAAATG
>DYRR01000210.1 GCA_020718605.1 Chthoniobacter flavus
GGCAATGGTTTCCGCAACATCGGATACTCCCCGAAAGTATGTGTGTCAAGCGCCACCAGGGCGCCGGCGGTGCGGGCGGAGCGTATAAACCCAGCCATCCTCTCCCCGCCGTCGGCGTCCAGCACGGGGAGCAGTCCAGCGTAGCCGATGGCCACCAAGGCTGGCTTGACCCCGTGGAGAAGTTCGAGCTGGGTCGCATCTGGGACGAATCCGGCGCCGACCCCGACGGAATGCTCGACCAGCCGCTCGTCGCCGGTCAGCCCTATGAAGGATGCCGCCGTCCTGCCGCCCCGGATCATGGCCAACGCCCGGGTGTCAATACCCAGCTCGTTCCGCAAATATCCCATGACGCCATAACCCGCGATATCCGCGCCCACCGCACCCATGATCCCGACCCGCAGTCCCATCCGAACGAGATTGACGGCGATGATCGGCACACCACCGAGTTCCAGCTCCAGCGCCTGCCTGACAATCTGCAGGGGAGAGGGGGGGGCCGCCGCCGGAACAATGCGGCGGCGGTGGTCAACCACCACAATTCCAAAACACAAGATGTCCATAACATGTCCTCCCCCGTCAGGCGGCGCCGCAGAAACGAATGGCCGCCGACAGGATGATTTTGGTCAGTTGACGAAGTGATTCGGCGTCAACCCGCTCGTCCGGGCCGTGGCAGTTGGCGCCGTCCGGGCCGATGATCACCCCGGGAATGCCGAAATGGTTGAACACGAACAAGTCGCAGGGGAACGGGGCGCCGACTGGCGGCACGGGGTGGCCGAGGACGGATTCCGCCGCCGCCGCCGTGGCGGCGACCAGGGGATCCGTTGGATCAATCCTGACCCCCGGCATCCAGCGGTGGCTGAAACGGTGCTCCAGCTTGAATTGTTTCAGTTCCGGATGATCCTCTACCCATTGGTTGAGAAAGGCGAAGAACTGGCGGTCTATCTCCTCCTGCCTCTCGCCGGGCATGGTCTGCCAGTAGATCTCCAGCCGGCATTCCTCCGGAATCTGCATCGGGATGTCCAGGCTGAACTCCCCGGCCTGGAGCTTGTTCATGAACACCGGCACTGGATCTGGATCATTGGCGTAGTCCGGCCACGATGGAGCCAAACTCCGGCGCCGGACGCGGAATTCGCGGAAACATTCGATCAGACTGCCGACATGCTCGACCGGATTAGGGAACTCTTCGCCGGCGAAACTCATGCCACTTTTCCCCCGCAGGGTCAGATGGACGATGCGGAAGCCCTTCTGCGCATGGAAAAGCCGCAAAGACGATGGTTCAGGGATGATCACCCCGTCGCCATGGTAACCGGCCAGCCGGTTGGCGAGGGTGCCGTTGGCTCCGGCATGCTCCTCGTCCACCACCGACTCAAAAATTAGATCTCCCCTGAGCCGGACACCGGAATCCCGGAGAATTTTCACCGCCATCATCGAGGCGGCTATGCCGCCCTTCATGTCGAAGGCACCACGGCCGAAAATAATTCCATTCTCTATCATGCCGGAAAACGGCGGATGAGTCCAGTCTCCGCCCCCGGCGGGCATAGTGTCAATATGCCCGGAGAGGATCAGTGTCCGGCCGCCGCCGGTTCCCGCAATCTGCGCGGCCAAATTAGGACGTCCACGGTAGTCGCGCCGCTCGTAACCCTCGCCATGAAAGAACAACTCATGTCCGGACAGGCCGGGAACAGCGTCGAGTTCGATCAATTCGCTTTCGACTCCCGCTTCCCGCGACAGCCAGCCGCGGATGAACTCCTGTCCTGCCGCCTCGCCGCCGTCCGGTGGAGTGTTCTCGGTCGGAATCCTTACCAAATCCCGTACCAGACTCACTAGTCGGTCAAAATTATCGTCCAGCATCGCCGAAAGCCGTTGTTCAAGCTCGACAGGCATCATCGTATCCTCAGAACGGGTTGATCTGGGGCGGGGCGGCAGTGATGGCGTCGGCGAAAACCCGGAAATTCGGATGATTTTTCAGATAGGTGCCAGGATAGTCTAGGGTCGGCTCCTGAAACAGGGTGCGCCGGAACATGGTTTGTTGCCAGTGCCCGCAGTAGAACACGCCAACCATCTCTTTGGAAGCCATGATGTCCTTCATTCCAATGGTGATGGCGAAGGGTGGAAACATCTCGCAGTTGCCGCCGGCCTCGCGGACGGAATTGATGACGAATGTGTCATCAGCCAGGGCGATGATGTGGGTACGGGCGTTCATGAACTCATCCTCCGGCACCTTGTACCAACGGGAGATGATCGCCTCGTTGAAGGCGACATGTCCATGGTAGCCGACTCCGGCATAGCAGGCATCGGCGGGGCCGTAGGTGTCGAACGCCTCATCCATCTTCTCCGGGCAACGGACATCCGGGAAGAACATCTTCTCCCACGGAATGCGGATGTCCTGCTCGATCTTGCTCCACAGCATCTCGCGGATGACCTTGCGGAAGCTCATCTGATGGTTCTCCGGAATCATCCGCCCCTGCCAGTCGAGATACTCGTCCATGTGCAGGGTGACCAC
>DYRR01000211.1 GCA_020718605.1 Chthoniobacter flavus
AAGAAGCGGGGGCGGGTGGCACGGCGCGTTATGTGGACTCTTCCGTTGAGCGGGAATAATAATGCGGCGGCGTCCGGAAGGCCGTGGTGCCGGAGGTGCTCCCCCGGGCTGGGCCGAAGCGTTGGGCGGCATGCCGCCATGCACCCCGATCTTGGGAGTGTTTGCCGAATTGGGAAGCTGATTGGATTGCGGACGCGGAGGAACAAGCACCGGAGCACCGGTAATGCCGCCGGGCGGCACCGGATTGCCGGGCTGGGCAGGCTGAACTCCCGGCGCGCCAGGCTGTCCGCCCGTGGTGAGCAGCATCGGGTCGAAGCGGATCCTGGCTATTTCCCCGCCCTTTTTTATACTGGCGGTGGCCGTCTTGGGATCGGCCATGTCGGTGACATCCACCAGTTCGATGCCATCCGCCCCCGGCACGCCGGTAATGGTGAAAGTGCGCGAGGAAGTGCGGTCGAGCAGGGTGGCCATGCGGGTGTCTCCGATCCGGGCGGCGCCGAGCAGGATCAGGTTGTCGGCAAAACCCGCCGTCACAACCTCCTCGGTGGATGCGAGTGAGAATGGGGATTTCTTTGCAAGCGCATCGTACCGGGTGGCGGGATAGGCATCCGGCGGGAGGGCGGCATCTGTCGCGGCGGACAGATCCCCCGCGAGCAACCCCGCGAGGAGCAGTGCCTGAATGGATGGACGCAGAATGGCGGCAGGGCAGATCATGGTGTTTTGGCCGGTGCATGCCACCGGGCGATGAGCAGATCGCATATCACATTCGGCGGTTCTTTGTCGCTTTTCAAAGTGAAAGATGGGACGGCGAGAAAGGCGGCGGGTTTCTGGAGTGAGGCCAACCAGAGCACGATATTCTCGAAAGAGCCGCCCACCTTCAGGCGGATGGCCACCTCGAAGACGGACGGTTTTTTCACGGGATCCTGAAGGCTTTGTTCGAGGATTTGCAGTTGGTGTTCGCGGGCGGTGCGCTGGATTTCCTCGAGGAGATTGCTGGAGGGATCGCCCGATTCCGGACGGCGGGGCTGGTTGTCGGCGATCCATTTTGCCCGGCTTTCCCAGAGTTCCTTCTCCTCGATCCACACGGAAGCCTCGATCCGGCGGTTCTTGAGCGCATCGATCTCCATCCGCAGGAGCTTGCTCTTGCGCAGATAGAAAGAGCCTCCGAGCAGGTTCGCCGCCAGGAAAAGGGCGCCCCCGAGCAGCAGGCTCAGATTTTTTTCACTGGAGGTTAACGGGCGCATTGCCTCGGGTGCTTTCGAGTTGGAATTGGGCGGAGTTGTTGGGCAGCAGACGCGGCTGGGGCATCTGCCACTGGTACCCCGCCCAATCGGGGTCGTTGTTGAGTTTGTCTTTGAATTGAAATGCGGCGGGCGCATTCATGGCCTCGCCCCGGATGAGAAAGGCGGCCCCGCGCTGTTCGAACAGGGTGAACCGCACGCCATCGGGCGGCAGGCTGCGGGATGCGCGATGGAGGCGTTCCACGGGATACATGTCCGGGTCGAGCGCGAGTTCCAGCACCCGCCAATGATCGGAAGTCTGCTTGAGCGAATCCACGGTGGGCGCGGTGGCTTCGACGTCCCGGGAGAGACGTCCGTGTTCGAACGTAAGCCAACCGTAATGCGCGGCAGCCACGGCGGCAAGCAGGAGATAGATTGCCGCCACCAGCAGAACCAGACCCGTGCGCCGCTGTCTGCCGGAACGGGCCGTGCGGGCGACCTCGACCGCGGGCGGCGTGAAATCCCAGGTTTCGCCGGGGGCACGGGGCGCGGGCGCGGGCGGAGATTCCACGGCCAATCCCAATTGATCCCGCAGCAGGGCCGTTTCCGCCGCAGAAAAGTCGCTCCACAGCACGAAGGCTTCGGGCCGTGGAAACACGCCCTCATGATCGAGTTCCAGCAAAGTCGCATGGATTTCAAAAAGCACATCGGGAGTGAGTTCCCGGTCGCCGAGTGCATGGATTGTCGCCGGGGCTCCCCCGGTGCCGCAGACCAGCACCAGACGGTCGGATTCGCGGAAAAGGACGGCCCGTTTGTCGGGCAGGGGGCGCAGGGCGGCGGCGGGCTCGAATCGCGCGGCGGACTCCACAAGAAGATCCGGGGGAAGGTCCGGATCAAGAACCAGAGCCAGCACCAGCGTGCGGGACTCGTTGCGGGTGACGATCCTCCAACGCATCGCAGCCCCCGGCGGCAACAACCCGCGCCGTTCGAGTTGGAGGCGGATCATGTCGGGAAAGACAGTGGGGTCGACGTTCACCAGCCAAAGGGGAAGTGCCTGCAAATATCGGGAAGGCAGCCCCATCACCCCCACGGGGCCATGCACCTCCGCCGGGGAGGCGATGGATTGGCCGGTCCGCGGGGCATCCCCGTCGGCGGACGGCCAGGCTTCCCATCCATCGGCGGACGGGCACAGCAGAATGGGGTCTTTGGAGCGCCGGTTATTCATGGCTCGATCCAGGAGAGGATGGTGCTTTGGGCGTC
>DYRR01000212.1 GCA_020718605.1 Chthoniobacter flavus
CCGGAGGCAGTGACCGCGTTCGTAGTTCCGCATTCATGCGGTGCCTCTCTTCGCCGACCCCACGCACCCCGTCCCCGCCTGAAGGCGGAACTACGAGCACCGGAGGCAGTGACCGCGTTCGTAGTTCCGCATTTATGCTGCTCGCAGCATCCCTGACAACCTACCATGACCACAAGATCGAGTGCGGAGACGGCAGGCGGCGACCCTGATATCACACTTCCCGGCGCGAACGATGACGCGCTCCGCGCCTCCTGCCGCAGGCAGCGATCCGGCGACCCGCGTCCGAACGTTCTCCTGGTATTCACCGACCAGCAAACCGCATCGGCGATGAGCTGCGCCGGCAACCGGTGGGTGAACACGCCGCACATGGATGCCCTCGCGCGGGACGGGGTGCGCTTCATTTCGGCCTATTGCCCCTCGCCGATCTGCGGGCCTTCGCGGGGGTCGCTGGTCACGGGACAACCTCCGCACGCGACGGGCGTGATCTACAATGGAGATCCGCTCCGGGAGGATTTGCCGACCATCGGCTCAGAGCTCCGCAAGGCCGGCTACTACACGGCATGGACTGGAAAATGGCATCTGCCCGAGAGCTTCCTGCGCGAGTCCAAAGACACGCACGGATTTCACCACCGTCCGCTCACCAAGGGCGTTCCTTGGGCCGCCCTCGGGGATCAAACGGATTTTCTCACCGCGATGGATGCGGAATTCTTTCTCCGATGGGAAGCGGGCAAGCAGCCGAAGCCATGGTTCCTTGGCGTCTCGCTGCACAATCCCCACGATATTTGCTACCACATCCTTGAGGACGGCGTTGCCTATGCGAACAGGGAGGCCTTCCCTCCGCTACCCGCCAACTTCGAGGCCGACCCGGATGAGCCGGCTGCGCTCCGGATGCGCCGCGAGAATTCCGGCTACGGAAGCGAGATCGCGCATGCGAAGGGCTGGGATGAAGGCCGCTGGCGGGATTACCTTCATACTTACGCTCACCTGACAACTCAGGTGGACCGTGCGGTCGGGCAGGTTCTGAAGGCGCTCGATGCCGGCGGATGGAAGGACAACACGCTGGTCATTTTCACATCCGACCACGGCGAAGGCTGCGCCGCACATCGCTGGGCCTCGAAGCTTTCTCTCTACGAGGAATCCGCCACCGTGCCTCTGGTGATTTCCTATCCTGGCCATCTCCGTCCGGGCACGTCGGAATCTCCCGCCTCGCTTCTCGACCTCCTGCCGACGATCTGCGACTTTGCCAGTGCGCCCGCGCCTGCCGGTCTCCCGGGCGGGAGCCTGCGTCCCGCGCTCGAAGGGAGGGTTCCGATAGATAGGGAATTCGTGGTCTGCGAGCTGGCGGCGGACAAGCAGCGCCCGGAAATTCATGGCCGCATGGTCCGCTCGGCGGAATTCAAATATTGCGCGTTCACTCCCGGCGAACCATCCGAGCAACTCTTCGACATGGCTGCCGACCCCGGCGAGATGCGCAACCTCGCCGCCGACCCCTCCCATCGGAAAACCTTGCACGAGCACCGCAGGATGCTTGACGCATGGCGCCGGAAAACCGGCGATCCCTTCCCAACCGGCGCCCCCGCCGCATGATCTCCACACTTCGCCTCCGGCAGGACTTCGAGCGAAATCTTTGATATCCGCAACGTGCCAAATTTGGCGGTTTCCGACAACCGGATCAGTGCCGCAAAAAGGCGGCACACCAACACGATGAAAAGATCAGAAAGTTTGCGACTTGACACAGTATCTGTGCGCACTATTCTCGTGCAATGAAAAACATCACATTGAGCGCCAATGAGGAGTCAATTGAAAGCGCCCGGGATTTTGCCAGAAAACGAAAGTCAACCCTCAACGCGCTGTTCCGCGAGTGGTTGGCCGATTTGGTCCGACAGCAAGATCGCGAGGCCAAATTGAGGGAGTTGGATTTGCGGTTGGAGTATGCGAGTGCCGGAGGCAGATTCACGCGGGAGGAGATGAATGAGCGCTGAGGTCTTTCTCGACACGAATATTTTTGTGTATTGCTTTGATTCGGAGAATCCCACAAAGCAGGCGGTGGCGAAAAAGCTGGTTGCGGGGAGAAATTGGTTTGTGAGTTGGCAGGTCGTTCAGGAATTTTCCTCCGTGGCCCTGCATCGGTTCAAGGTACCTCTCAAGCCGGCGGATCTGGCGGACTACATCGAATGGAGGCTCTGGCCGGATTGCCGTATTCTTCCGAGCGTGAACATCTTCACGCAGGCGGCGTCAATTCACGGGCGTTTCGGATTCAGGTATTATGACAGCCTGATCGTCGCCTCGGCATTGGCGGGCGGAGCCAGGAAGCTACTCTCCGAGGATCTGCAAAATGGGCAGCGGATTGGTTCCCTCGAGATCAGGAATCCATTTTGACCTGATGGGTGGTTCCGGAGGATGCGGGGAGCAGGTATTCCGCGCAGAAGGCACCCCACGCATGGCAGAGGCTGGATCGCGGGGCAAATTCCTCCCA
>DYRR01000213.1 GCA_020718605.1 Chthoniobacter flavus
GAGGGGCTCCTGCTTCTGACAAATGACGGTGCTCTCGCGCTTCGTCTGACCCATCCCCGCCACAAGGTCCCCAAGCACTATGAGGTGACCCTTAAGCGTTCCTTCGGCGAAAGTGAAATGCGCGACCTGCTCAAGGGCATGGTCATCGAAGGTCGGCGTGCGGCGGTGGACTCCGCCACGCTTCTCTCGCCGGGAAAACTTCGGATCGTTTTGAGCCAGGGGATCAAGCGCCAGATTCGCATTATGCTGGCGCGTGTTGGCCATGAGGTCGAGCATTTGGTGCGCGTGCGCTTTGGCCCGCTGGCATTGGGCCGCATGAAAAGCGGATCCTCCCGCCTTCTCGAGGCTTCGGAGGTCGCCGCCCTGCGGAAAGCCTGCGGGATTGAATCGACCTGATTCCGAGGGAACTCCAGCCGCTGTTTGGCATCAGGAAACGCCCGCGATCTGGCGCAGCCATGTCTCGCTCAAAAAAAGCCCCTCCGACATCTCCAACGGGCGATCGCCCAGGCGGGCGACCGGCATGATGCCGTGCCCGCTGTTGGTGATAATGGCCTCGGTTGCAATCCTCAGCGAGTCGGCATGCAATGTTTCGGCGAGTCCCCCGGTTTGTTCAAGAACCCAGCCACGGACCACGCCGGCACGCGCTCCATCAGCAGGGAGTGGCGTCCGCCATTTTCCATTGATGAGAAGGAAGAGATTCCCCAGACAGGCACCGGCGATCTGCTCCTCCGTGTTCACGAGGACAGCCTCGTCACATCCCGCCTGTCGCGCCCGGGCCAAGGCGTCGAGGTTGCTCCAATACGAAAGCAGCTTCAGACCCGGGTGGAACGTGCGCGCCGACACGATCGGCGGATGCACCACGAATCCGCTCCGGTATTTCGCCGGATCGGTTAGAGGACGCGGCTCGAAGAGTGCGCGGCATTCCGGCAGCCCGGGAGGCGAGCCGGGCCCGCCGCTTGTCGCCAGGAGAAAAAGCCGGAGTATCCCCGTCCCAACGCAGGGCGGGAGGCTGGACGCCCCCGGGGTTGTGGATTCGGACAGTTCAAATCCGGCCTGGGTTGCCGCGGCCCTCAACGAATCGAGATGCGGCGCCGCGTCGATCACCCGCCCTTCGACAACAAGACAGGTTTCAAAAAGCCCCATGCCATAGCGCAGGGCGCGGGAGGTCATCGGAACCTCTTGGGAGCATTTCCAACCCCCATCCTCAAAGAGCCACGCCGCAGTCATTGTGGTTGAGGCGGTGTGGGAATTGGGGTCTGGGATGCGAGCCACGAATGCAGATGGACCGGGTCGGTCGAGAGTCCGTTTGCAGCGAGCAATTTCCGCACACGATCCTCCCAACGCACGAGATCGGGTTCGCCACGGGGATCAGCAGTGCCTGGGAACGCCAGATAGGTAACGGACAGGTCCGACACGGGGCGGCGGCGCCCGGACGCGGCCTGGTCGATGGCACGCGCAAGAAGGAGCGAGGCTTCCCCTGTTTTGTAGTTTGGGCCCGCTTCGCCAACAATCGCGGGATAGATGCGCGCCTTGTGCAGGACCGCCGCGTAATCTCCCATCGCGGGACTTCCCCCCTCGTCTGCTGAAAAAAAGAAGGCCGGCAGCACAATGAACGGATCGCGGGTGGCAAGGAGCGATCGCGAGTTTTTAAGCCCTGCGATCGTGTCGGGCGAAAGCCCTTCTGTCTTCATGCGCGCCTTCTGCGAATCGATGGCAGCGATGAGCAGCCGCCAGATCCGCCCCTTGTCCGCCGCGCGTTCCTGAAGGAAAAGTCCGCGGTAATGATCCAACCTCGCGATCGCGGCGGGATAGTAGTCGAGCAGAGGCTTGGAAAGCGCGCCGGGGTGGCTCCAACGATAGGCTGTTTGGGGGAGGAACCAGTCCGAACCGCGGGCTTCATCATAATCCGCCAGTTCCGGGGCGCGCACCGGATCGGAGCCATCGGTCACCACATCCATGTCGGCTTGCAGCAGGAAGATCCGCGTGCCTGCCGGTCCTGCGGGGATGTTTAGAATCGTGGCGCAGTCGAGATAATTGTGATTATCAAGTGACCCTCCCTGTTTCAAGTAGGCAAGCTTGCGACGATAAAGGGCGTTGTGGAGGGGGGAGACCTTGGCCGAAGCGAGGCGGGTGGTGAACCCGGGCCAAACTTGCTGGAGGGCGGGGTTGGCAGCAAGAAACTCTGCGGGATCAGTCACGGCACGCGGCACGTGCAGGACGACTTTCTCAACGAAGCCGGCCTTTTTGCCGCGCAACCCGAGGGCGGACTCTTCGGTGAGTTGCTCCACGGTGGCCGCACCAAATTGAGCTTCCAGCAGCGCCGGTTGAAAAGCAGCGAGGAGCACCACGGATGCGATCCAATTATGCGGGGGTCCATGTGGGTTAGTTTTGAGGAAGGAGTCCATGCCGTTGTATCTTGCGGCAATCTGTGTCGTGTTGTGCCCCGCAAGCAAGCCCAAATAGAGGCGGATCAG
>DYRR01000214.1 GCA_020718605.1 Chthoniobacter flavus
TCAGCCCTCGATCGTGTTGATCTCGACCGGCTCGACCTTCACACCCAACTCCTCCAGCCAGGCGACGGCCCGCTTGATCTCGGCCCGCTCGCCCGTGAGTTCCAGGGACACGATGCCGAGATCCGTGGTCACACTGGCCTGACGGATGTTGGTGACGAGGGCAAAATCCTTTCCCAACCCGTAAATGATCGGCCGGGTGATGAGCACTGCGGGAAATGTGAGCCAGAGGCGGGAGCTTTCCATGGGCGCGATGATGCCAGCCCCCGGCCCGGCGGTCAAGCGGTCCATCAAAGCCGCACGGGGATATCGTGCCCGGCCAGAAATTTTTTCACATCGCCGACGGTGAACTCGCCGAAATGGAAAATACTGGCGGCCAGAACGGCGTCCGCTTTGCCCCGGAGCAGCACATCGGCCATGTGTTCGAGCCGGCCCGCACCGCCGCTGGCAATCACCGGAATGCGAAGGCTCCCGGAAACAGTGGCGTTGAGTTCGATGTCATAGCCGGCCTTGGTGCCGTCGGAATCCATGCTGGTGAGCAGAATCTCCCCGGCGCCGAGGCGTTCGGCTTCCACGGCCCATTCCACGGCATCCAGTCCGGTCGGATTGCGTCCGCCATGCGTGAAGACCTCCCATCCCCCGCCCGGTTTCCGTTTCGCATCAATCGCGACAACCATGCACTGCGAGCCGAACGCCCGGGCCGCCCTGGAGATGAGACCGGGATCCCGGATGGCCGAGGTGTTGATGCTCACCTTGTCCGCCCCGGCGCGCAGCATTTCCCGAACATCCTCCACCGCCCGGATGCCCCCGCCCACCGTGAGCGGCATGAAACAATGCGCCGCGGTGCGCTCGATCACATCCACCATGGTCCGCCGGTTGTCGGAGGAGGCCGTGATGTCGAGAAACACCAGTTCATCCGCCCCCTGCCGGTTGTAGGCGATGGCGCATTCGACAGGATCGCCCGCATCGCGCAACCCGAGAAACTGCGTCCCTTTCACAACCCGTCCACCGGTGACATCGAGACAGGGAATAATGCGTTTGGCCAACATTCCGCGAAACATGACGGCAGAAAGTGTCCGGATCAAGCCCCGACCGCAGTGGTCCTCCCTCCGACACTTCAACCCGCGCTCAAGGAGTGCGGCGCGGACCGAGGCGCTTGATGAAGAAATCTGCGGGAGACTTCGACGTACTTTTCCGCAAGGCCCCGGAGTTCCGCCTGCTCCGGTGCGGTGAGGGCGCGAATCACCTTGGCGGGCGAACCAAGCACGAGCGAGCCCGGCGGGATTTTCTGGTGCATGGTGACCAGGGCGCCGGCGCCAATGATGCTGCGAGCCCCAACCTCGACTCCGTCCATCACAATCGCCCCCATGCCCACCAGCACTTCATCCCCGATGTTGCAGGCATGGATGATCGCACGATGACCGACGGTCACAAACGCTCCGATCTCCACTCCGAAATCATCCGCAAGATGCACGACAGTGTTGTCCTGGATGTTCGAACCCGGTCCGACAACAATGCGGTTGATGTCCCCCCGCAACACGCATCCATACCAGACGCTGGCGTTTTCCCCGAGGGTCACATCCCCCATAATCTGTGCGCCCGGCGCGATAAAGGCACTGGGATGTATGTCGGGGGTTCTGGCGAGATGGCGGTCGAACTGATCGGAAAGGCTCATCCCGGAATTCTGCACACCCGCCGGAGGATTTCCAGCGAAACCTCCGATTCGGGGTGACCCCGCATAAATGCTTGGTTTGCGCGTGATTTGTTGCAGAAAAAGATTTGACTCATCAATGGCTTGGTGACAAAACCGGACCGGATATTCCGGACGTCGGCACGTTCTCCCAAAAAAAGGATCACCCCGTCCGCAAACATCCCCACATGCCCCTCCGGTGTCCGGAAGGGGTATTTCAACAAAACAAACCAATCGTACAACCAGACCATCCGTTCCACTATTATGAACAAAGCACAACTCGTTGAAGTCGTTCAGAAAACCCTTGGCAAAGAAACCAGCAAAGCCGAAGCCGAACGCGCCATCGGTGCCGTCATCGACGGCATCAAGGCCGGCCTCAAAAAGAGCAAGAACGTTCAGCTCATCGGCTTCGGCACCTTCAAAGTCGTGAATCGCAAGGCCCGCACCGGCGTGAACCCGAAGACCGGCCAGAAGATCAAGATCAAAGCCTCCAAATCCGTCAAATTCGGCGCGGGCAAAGATCTCAAGAGCAAGCTCTGATTCCAGGATTTCCCCCCTGCACCGGGAAACCCCGCCAAGCCTGCACAGGCCGGCGGGGTTTCCCTTTTTTTTATCCGGGCGGCTCCTGCGGCCAACAGCATCCGCCGGTCCGCCGGAACTTTCCGAACAAAGCCACTTTGCCTTTGCCGCCGACGCGGGTTAGGGTGGGTCACTGATCCGCATGGTCTCCAGCGGGTCGTTTGGAGTCGGGCGCACACCCAAAAATTCCG
>DYRR01000079.1 GCA_020718605.1 Chthoniobacter flavus
GTGCCATGAACGGCACTATACGCTATATCGCTTTCTTCGGCAAGTAGGCACTAGGTCCTCTGGCGGCAAAATTGCTCATCTACGACATCAGCCCATCGCAGGGCATCCAATAACCAGGAACCCATAGCCATTGGTCATGCGCCCCGGTGCCCATCGCCCGAGTCGTCTCTATTCAAAACCACGTATGATGGTTGCACAGCAGGTTCTTTGGCAAGTGAGGAGTGCGCGGGGGCGGGTATGGGTCAGGCCAAACCTCCGTCCGCGTGGTTCCGCTGGGATTCCCTGTAACAGGTCGGTGACATCCCCGTTGCTTGTTTGAAATGGCGGGAAAAGTAAAACAGCGACCCGTAGCCAAGGCTGTCGGCGATCTCCGTTACGGAGAGGGCGCATGTTGCGAGCAGGGCTTTGGCATGGTCGATACGGATTTCCTGAAACGCCAGCGAGGGCGACTTGCCAAGAGCCCTGCGAAAGAGGCGGCTGAAATGCCGCGGCGAGCATCCAAAACGCCTTGCAACATCGGGCACACTCACGGTGGTGCCGGGGTTCGATGCCACCCACGACAAGGCCGATGCCACGACCGCTTCGCTGCGGTCTTCGGGAGCGTTCCACCCGGTTGCCATATAGTGCAAGAGACAGTCCAGTATTCTGGATTGGATTTCTTTCCGTGCCCGCAAGCCCGGCATCAATTTGCGGGGGAGGGGTGGAAGGAATTCCAATGCGATCATTTGCCGCATGGCTGCCTCGAAAAAAAGCATGTTCGCGGCCTGGCCATGCCATGCCGGCAAATCGATCCGCTCCGGCGGAATGGTCGCCCCCCGCGAATCCACAAAATCAAAATGGGCATAGATATTCGTGTAGGGAGCCGGGGAAACAACTTCCAACCCAACCGCCTGCCCGGGTCGCAGGCAAACCACGGACCCGCGTGCCAGCGAAAGCCGTAGGCCATCAGCCATTGCCAGATCGGCGCGGCCGTCGCAGATCAGCCACAAATCGAAATCTGTCACCCGGGTTGCAAACCACGTTGCATCAAGTTTGAACCCAACCGGAGACGTGCTTGTCGAAATCGTGCGCACCATGGGGGTGGTTTCGTGCCAGGAAAACCTCTTGTTTGATCGCGCCTGCATTGCGGAAAGTATGGTCTGCGTGGCCGAAAAAGGCAAACATTTGTCCGGTTCCTCCATTCCTCAAATCAACCGGATGCCTTAAATTGCAATTTCCATGAGCAAACTACGAATCGCAATGGCTGGTCTGGACACATCCCATGTGCCGGAATTCACGAAACTCCTCCACGAATCCTTGGACCCACATCACATCCCCGGCGCGCGGGTCGCCGCGGCATTCCCGGGTGGTTCGGCGGATTTCGAACTCAGCGCTTCGCGCGTGGACGGGTTTACCGAAACCCTCCGCGCTGCGGGGGTGGACATAGTCGGCTCGCTTGGAGACCTGAAATCCCGGTGCGATGCGATCATGCTGACAAGCATCGACGGCAGGGTGCATGCGGAGCAGTTCCGCGAGGTTGCTTCATGGGGCGTGCCTGTTTTCATTGACAAACCGCTGGCAGTGTCGTTGGCCGATGCGAAGTCGATCATGAAGGAGGCCTCCCTCCACGGAACACCCGTTTTCAGCGCCTCGGCGTTGCGCTTCTCCGAGAGCTTCCGCCAGACCCTCCATGACATGGACGGCGACCCCGTCTGCGGTGCGGAACTCCATGGCCCCATGGCCCTCCAGGACAAATGTCCAGGGTACTTCTGGTACGGGGTCCACACTGCGGAAATGCTCTATGCCGCCATGGGGCGCGGGTGCCGGGAGGTGTTTGCCGTCCGAAATGGGGATCACGATATTGCCATTGGGCGGTGGGAGGACGGACGCCTTGGTACCCTGCGTGGCTGCCGCACCGGCAACCACGGGTTCGGAGGCACCCTTCACGGAGCCACAGCGAGTACAGAGTTTGATGCGCTCGCAGGAAATGCGCCTCTCTACGCGACCCTTTTGAACGAGGTCGCTAAATTTTTCAAAGGGGAACCCGCTCCGGTTGATATCGGTGAATCTGTGGAAGTCATTGCCTTCCTGGAAGCGGCCAATGCGAGCGTCACCTCTGGCAAATGGGAGGCTCTGGGATGAAGCCCATAACCGTCGGTATCGTCGGCCTTGGGCGGGCGGGCTGGAGCCTGCACATGGAGCCAATCATTGAAATTCCGGGATTCAAGATCGTTTCCGTTGCCGACCCGCTCGAAGAGCGCTGTCAGGAGGCTGCAGAGCGGACTGGTTGCAAGGCATTCTCCTGCACCCGAGAACTCTTGGAGCGGTCCGAGGCGGAATTGGTTGTTGTTGCCAGTCCGTCGCTCTCCCATCACACCGATGCCGCGCAGGTCCTCGCCGCCGGGCGCCACTGTATTTGCGAGAAGCCGATGGCTCTTGAAACAGACGAGGCATTCGCCCTTGTCGCGGCTGCCCGCGAGAGGAGACTGGGCCTGTTCGTGCACCACACCTATCTCCATCGCCCCCAATACCACCACATGCGTGCGGTTTTGGAGAGCGGCGTCCTCGGGGAGTTGTTTGCTGCGCGGGTCTGTTGGGCCGGGTTCAATCGCCGATGGGATTGGCAGACTCTGCGCAAGAATGGCGGGGGCCAGATGAACAACATCGGCTCGCATGTGCTTTCAATCCTGTTGCCGCTTCTCGGTTCGCGTGTGACCGATGTCTTCGCCGACCTGCGGAACGTGAAAGATGCGGGAGATGCCGAGGATCACGTGGAGGCATTTCTTCGAACGGAAACCGGTGTCACCGCCTCCATCGTGGTCTCGACCGCGATGGCTCTTTCCGGACCCAGGTGGGCGCTCCATGGCACACGGGGGGCATTCCTCTCCGACGAAAAGAGCAGCACAATAAAGTGCTTCGAGCCCGGCGCACTGGCCGATGTGTCTGTAATTGATGCCGCCGCGCCCGGCAGGCAATACATGTCGGAAAACATCCCGTGGCGCGAGACCGCTGTCGAGGTCGCTCCGGCGCCGGTCGCGGGATTTCACCAGAATGTTCTTGATTGCCTGCTGTCCGGTGTCGAACCCATCGTCACACCCGAAAGCGCGGCGGAAGTCGTCCGCGTCACAAACAGGATCCTCTCCTTCAGGAAATAGAAGCTGTGGAAACGGGCCGCCCCTCGCGGGCGGCCCGGTAGGCGGCAAGGATGAGCACGACCGCATTTTTTGCCTCGCTGCCGGGAATTATAGGCGGACGCCCGTTGCGGATGGCGTCGGCGAGGTCTTCGACAAGAATGCGGTGGCCTTCGAATCCGATGGCGCGCGGATCGCCAGATCCCCCAACGATGGTTCCGCTTTTGCTGTTGAGGATTTCTTGGTCCTCCGGCCTTTCCCCGTCGAATTGCCAGCGGGTGATGCTATCATCTTCGAGCACGGCCGAACCGGCATCGCCGCAGATTTCGATACGCATGGCAAAACCCGGTTTGCAGGCGGTGGATGCCTCGATAACGCCCGTTGCACCACCGGGGAACCTGAGGGCAACCGCAATGGTGTCTTCGACCTCAATGCGCGCATGCGCCAGGCAGCCCGCGTAGGCAAAGACTTCCGAAGGCATGCCGACGAGCCATTGGAGGAGATCGACCCCGTGGATGCCTTGGTTCATGAGCGCTCCCCCGCCGTCCAGCGCCCATGTTCCACGCCAATCAACCGCGTCGTAATACGCCTGTTCGCGCCACCACTTGAGGTAGGCGCTGCAAAGTGCGAGCTTTCCGAAGCGCCCTCCTTCGATTGCCTGCTTCAGTGCCCGTGCCCCGACTCCCAGCCGCAATTGGAGGACCGCCGCGAGCGCTCCCCCTCCACGCTCGGCGGCGGCCAAAATTGCATTCACATTCCCGATGGAAATATCGAGCGGTTTTTCACAAAGAACAGCCTTCCCCACCTCCAGAAGCG
This sequence comes from Chthoniobacter flavus, assembly GCA_020718605.1. Taxonomy (GTDB): domain Bacteria; phylum Verrucomicrobiota; class Verrucomicrobiia; order Chthoniobacterales; family CAKUMP01; genus DYRR01. The sequence continues at coordinate 3,927 of DYRR01000079.1, forward strand.
GGATGGCGGAATCGGCATGCGCCCCGCTCGGGGTCGCGATCGTCGCGGCGTCGAGCCCGGGGATCCGCGACAACTCCCCGACGGTCGCCACAGGGACCGCCCCGATCGAGTCGGCAAAGGCGCGGGCCTGGTCGGGGGCGAACCCCCATACCCAGCCCACTTCGGCTCCGGGCGTGGCCGCGATGGCCTGCGCGTGCTTGGCGGCGATCCCGCCGGTGCCAATGATGGCAAAGCGGACCGTCTTCATGCGGCTTCGCACTCCAAGGCAAGCCGCGTCGCGCGCAGGCACGATGCCGTGCAGAGTGCGCCAGGCTTCACGACCCCGCGCACATCATCCAAAAAATCTTCCAGATACCCCCCCGGTCGGGCCCCTCCAAGCTCGACGCGCTCGGGCTCGTTCAACCCGTCGTCGGCCACGGTGACATGCCCGGAATTGTAGGAGGTTTCGGCAACACCGCCCGTCCCGGAAACCGAGACCCGCCAATAAAGATCCGTGCGGTAGCCGCAGCCGTCGGGCGCAAGATAGGACACGTCTCCGATCACACCGCCCCCATTGGAAAGCTTCAGCGCAAGAAGCCCGCAATCCTTGAAACCCGGCGCCTCGGAGGCTTTGGCATTCCATGTGCGGGAAAATTCCGGGCGTTCGATCTCAACCCCGGTGAGCCATGGGATGAGGTCCATCGCATGCACGGCGATATCGTTGATCGTCCCGCCGTGCAGCCCCGGTGTGAAATACCACTGGGGACGCGTTCCGTAGAGGAGCGAGTGCTGGGCGTGAAACGAAACCGTCTGCACCGCACCAATGCGACCGGATCGAACGACGTCGCGCAGGGTCCGAAAATTCGCCCGGTCCCGCAGGTCGAACATGATGCCAACCCGGCACCCGCCTGCCCGCACGCATGCCTCGATTTCGTCGAGCTCCGCAAGCGAGGTGCAAAGCGGTTTGTCGGCGATCACATGGCGCCCCGCGCGCAGGGCCGCCAGCACCATCTTCCCCCGCTCCCCGTAACAACTCCCGATCGCGACCGCGTCACATTCCACATTCTCCAGCATCTCCCCGTAGTCGGCCCAATCACACGTGATTCCCTTCCCGGCGGCAAGGCTCCCCCCCTCGTCGCATGTCGCCACCACTTCGACCCCCGGAAGCACTTCTGCGCGCTCCAGCAAATCAAAAATATGCGCATGTTGAAACCCCGCCACCGCCAGCCGGATGGGTTTCTGCCTCCTGCCAGACACGCTTTTTTGTTTTCTCATTCGGATGATCGTTTTCCGCAAATGACCGCAGGGGACCGTGCGAGCCCCGACGGATCGGTGCTCGAAACACAGGGCTCGCGAATCGTGGAGACGATTCTATCGGACCGAACGGCGACGGAATACCACGAAGAAGGTGGCGGACAGCCCCATCAGAAGCCAGGTCGAGGGCTCGGGAATCACATCGAGGGCGCTTGTCCCGATTTGCAGCCGGTCGAAGTCCACGGAGTCGCCGGAATCCAAACCGCTGATGAGAGGAGCGACAGCCACCATGGTCGAGGTTCCTGTGGCACCGGACACGGTGTAGCTGGCTGCTCCCAGTGTCGAGGAAGTTGGATTGACCCAGACGTTCGCCCCGGTCCAGTTCACGCCATCTGTCACGTATTGCACGACAAAGAAATTCACTTGCCCGGAAACAAAGCCGGAGCTTGCCGAAACATTCGTGCCATTCAAATAGGTTCGGCTTCCATTACCGTTTGAGCCTGTCGCCATCAATGTGGACGAGCCATTTACCGCATTTGTCTGAAAGGAGGCGTATCCGATATCACCCCCGTTGAATGAACCGGTAAATCGGTGCAGGAAACTCATGTAGAAGGATCCACCGGATACTGACATGGAACTCGCGAGAGTGCTGGCCAGGGTCCCCGTGCTGATGTTGTTTCCTGCAAGGTTGAGATATTGGTTTCCTCCGTTGATGGACAAGGAACCATTGCTGTAAGACATGGTGCCAGAAACAATCGAAGCGGTGTTTGTTCCGTTAATCCGCAAGTTTTCCGTGCCGATGCCCGTGGCATTTCCGCTCACAGTGTTGTCTGTGATGTTTCCCACGGCGTAGCCTTGGTAGGATTCATCGACAATCAGAGCTGCGCTGGCGGCTCCAGAGATGGCGAAAGCGACGAGGAGGGCGGAGAGGATGCGGGGATGTGTCTTCATAAGTTGATACCACTGTCTTCCGGGCACCCTGCTGCTTCAAGCGCAGCGGATTTGACACTGGTAAATGCCTGTGGAACGGTGGCCAATAGTGAATTCCCCAGATCAACGCGTCACCTTGCGGGATTTGGCCAAGCGCCTTGGCCTGACGCACGCAACTGTTTCGATGGCACTCCGCGACCGGCCCGGGATTGCGAAGAAGACGAGGCAGCGGGTGCTGGAGGAAGCGGAGATCTGCGGATACCGGCCGGACCCCATGCTCAGCGCGCTGGCGGCTTACCGGCAGAACAAGAAGCCGCCGACTTATCACGGCCACCTCGCCTGGCTCTACGACCACCCGACATTCGACGCCTTCCTCTCCCGTCCGCTCTTCCGCCAGTATTATGAGGGTGCGTGCCGCCGGGCGGAGGAGCTTGGCTTCAAGGTCGAGCCGTATTCGCTGCGGGAAATGCCCCCGGCGCGGCTCTCGTCCATTTTGGATGCGCGTGGGGTGCAGGGGCTCATGGTGGCTCCGCTCGAACGCCCCGCCACAAGCCTCTCGATGCGCTGGGATCTCTTCTCCTCTGTCGCGTTCGGCTTCAGCCTCGCATGGCCGAGGCTCCACACGATCAGCAGCGCGCAATACCGAATCGCACTCGCCGCCACACGCAGGCTCCACGAACTTGGCCACCGCCGTGTGGGCGTTTTCCGAAGCCGTTCCTACGATCAGCGAACCGACCGCAATTTCACCGCCGGATTTCTTTCGGGGTCGATGGAGGTGCCTGCCGCGTGCCGGATTCCTCCGCTGACCATCAACGACGAGGACCCGGAACCCGCCATTTCGGCGGAAATCAAGAAATGGATCGTCCGCTCGCGGGTCGAGACCGTGCTTTGCAGCAGCGGCCTCCACCCGCTGGTGAGCGGGGCGGGGTTTTCGATCCCGGAGGATGTCGCTGTCGCGCTCATCGGTTGCCCAAACAATTCCCCGGGTTTTGCAGGCATGGATGAAAACAGCTTCCGCACCGGAACACTTGCCGTCGAACACCTTGTGGTCATGATCCAGCGGGGAGAACGCGGGGTGCCGGAGATCCCCAGCGATCTTCTGGTGGAAGGCACATGGATTGATGGAGGATCGGCCCCCGCCAAGCCCGGTCCCCCACGCCCCTGCCGCCCGGTCAAATCACCACGCGCCGCGGCCTGACTTTTTTGGGGTTCCGACATTCTTTTTGAGGACCCTTGAGAAATGGGCTGCATCGCAAAAGCCGAGGGCATTCGCAAGCCACCTGCACCCCGACCTCGTCCGCCGCGAGAAGATTGCCCCCGAAATCAACGTTTCGACCCGCGCACCGGCAGAATTTACCTGTGTCAAATTCGAATTGATTGAACCCCACTCCACTCCGCAATAACCTGCTTTCATGAACAGTTCCCCTCTTCTGATTTGTTGTGCAAGTGCCGCCGCCCTCCTCGCGTTCGGAAGCGTTCGCGCCGAGGACAACCTGATCCCCAACCCCGGTTTTGAGGAAGGGGCGAGAGGATGGTTGCTGTTCGTATCCGGACAATCGCAGGCAGTTCCCTGCCGCGTCGAGCAGGTGAAGAATGGCCAGAAATCCGGAGCCGCAGCGGGATCGCTGATTTCGGAAAACTTTGCCAGCTTCAGCATTTCACCTGAAGTTTATGCCGGAGGGGAGAAAGTCCTCTCCGTGCAACCTGGCGAGCGCTTCAGGCTTACGTTCTGGATCCGTGTGACTGAGGCGACCGAGGTGACGGCCCAGCCATCATTCTTCGTCCGCTTTCCGCTGCTCAAGGATTGGAAAAAAGTTGGCAAACTGGTTTTTGTCGGCGCCAATGGAACCGTGGTCGTGAGGGAGGCCACAAGCTCGCTTGATATGCCGGAAATTGCCCGCCCCCTTCCGACGGAATGGACACAGGTCGCCGCGGAATTCGAAATTCCGCTCGATGCGGACGCGAACCAATTGGGGCGTCCGGATTTTTACGCCCGCGGGGTAAATGGACCGATCCTTATCGATGACATTTCGTTTTCCCGTGTTGGGTCCTAATTTTGCCAATTTTGTGCGAACGATTTTTCTCTGTGCGAAGCGGGGCTTCACGCTTCTTGAGGTTTTGGTTGTCGTAGCCATCATCGCCATACTTGCAGTGCTCTCGTATCCGGTGGTTACCGGCGCTCAGCGGGCGGGCGACCGCGCGGATGCACTGGCGCGGATGCGGCAGGTTGGCATGGCGATCCAGGCGTATGCCTCCGACAAGGATGGCCGCCTGCCAGGCCCTCTCTGGTCCGGTCAGACACCCCAGTATGGACTTGGTTCCACCAACGCCCTTGCGTTTCTTCTTTGGCAATACCTCGGCACCCCGGCACCCGCGGCCGGCGTTATCCAAATCTCGCAGCCCCTCAATCCCAAAGCCTACGCCCGCTTCTCTCCGGGAGGAAACGCGACGGCTTTTTACATGAACGTTGACGTGAATATCAATGGAACAAGCGTCAACCCCTGGGGCGTCCGCAACGACCCATCGAAGCCTCCCATCAAGATTGTTTCGCTCACCGATGTGGGGCTCATCAGGACATGGGCGATGGAGGATGTTGATCAGACTGGAGTCGCCCCCAGCGTGGGATCCTGGTATGCCACCCTCCCAAAAGAACCCCTCTACAGCCCCTACCGCCTCAAACTCTACTTCGACTGGCACGCAACGGCAGAACCCTTGAAATGAACGAACTTTCCATCCTGCCCCGGCCCGCGCGTTCGGCCCGCCTGCCCGGGGAGTTCCCGATCGGCCCCGACATGAAGATTTTTGCGCCGGAGACCCTTTCCGGACCCGCAAATGAGTTGGCGGAGGTTCTCTCCGCCTGCACCGGATGGACTCTGCCGGTTCACATTGAGGAAGGGCCGCAATCTCCCAACCTCACGCGTGCCGTCATTTTTTGCGCCGGGGAGCCGGCGCTTCCGGCAGAGGCCTACTCGGTGCATATCGAGTGGTTTGCGGCGAGGATCGTTGCGGGAGGCCCGGCGGGGGCCTATTACGCTGTTCAATCCCTGTTGCAATTGCTGCCACCGGCGGTCGTTCAGGGGGTTCCACGCGGGGACATCGCATGGGCTTTTCCTTGCGCGCAGATCGAGGACGCCCCCCGGTTCGCATGGCGCGGCCTCCTGCTCGATTCGGCCCGATGGTTCCAACCCGTGGACACAATCAAGAGCCTCATCCGCCAAATGGCCGCCCTCAAACTGAACACCTTTCACTGGCATCTGACAGATGACCAAGGCTGGCGGCTTGCGATTGAAAAATATCCGAAGCTCACCTCGCTCGGCGGCCGCCGCAAGGAATCCCCCCGCGGCCACTACGGGCACTTTCTGGGAGGCGACGGGACTCCCCATGAGGGGTATTATTCGCGGGAAGACGTGCGGGAAATCGTGGCTTTCGCGGCAGCCCATCATGTGAATGTCGTGCCGGAAATCGACATGCCCGGCCATGCACAGGCGGCGGTGGCTGCCTATCCCGAAATTGGGTGCCATGCCAGCCCGCTGGAGGTCTCGACCACATGGGGGGTTCACGAGACGCTCTTTAGTCCCGGCGAACCCGTCATCCGTTTTCTTCAGGACGTTTTGGAGGAGGTCACCGGGCTTTTCCCCGGACCATTCATTCACCTCGGCGGCGATGAGGCGGTCAAGACCCAATGGGACGCCAACCCTGTCGCGCAGGAGCAAATCACCACTCACGAACTTTCCGGAACCGAAGCTCTTCAGGGGTGGTTCATGGCGCGAATGGCGGACTTCCTCCGCGAACGAGGGAGGCGGACTCTGGGTTGGGATGAGAACCTCGACGGGGGCTTCGCCAAAGGTTCGATCGTGATGTCATGGCGGAGCGCCGAAATGGGGGTTGCTGCTGCCAAGGCGGGGTTCGATGTCGTGATGGCTCCCAAGGAATTCACCTATTTCGACTTCTACCAAAGCGCCGATACATCGGCCGAACCGCTTGCCATCCATGGTCATCTCCCATTGGAAACCGTTTACGCATTTGAGCCGGTGGCACCCTCGCTCTCCGCCGTGGAAGCCGCTCGCATCCTTGGAGTTCAGGGACAAATTTGGACCGATTACCTCCCCACGCCTGCGCTAGTGGAATACATGACCTTCCCCCGCGCCTGCGCCTTGGCCGAGGTTGCATGGTCGGCTCCCGCGCGGCGCGACTATTCCGGCTTTCTCGAACGCCTGCGCCCCCACCTTGTCCGCCTTGACCTCGCCGGGATCAAATACCGCAACCCCTGGCGCTGATCAGAACACTGACGAGCGTCCATTTTCCGGCGGACGATACCCCTTCGGTCCGCCCAGCTTGCGAAACCGCGCCTCGACGGCCAACAAAACAAAAACCGCACCGGCGGCCAAAATCCCGGCTGCCCAGAACGTGATTCGGTAAACGTGCCCACTGGCATCGATGATCCCCCCGACCAATGCGGGCGTCACAAAAAATCCGACCGCAGTCAAGATCCCTCCCGCCGAGGCGAACTGCGCAAATTTTGCCCGCGGGAAAAGCCGCTGCCCCAGCGAGGCGGAGCAGGTCATGTAAACTCCGGAAAGCACGCCGTGGAGAACAAACGCGACGGCAAACGCCTTTGGGGTCGTCGCCGCGAAGCCACCCCAGAACATGGCGGCGGAATAAAGCGCGGCGGCGGCAATCGATGTCCGCAGGGGATGGAACCGGTCGGCAAGAACCCCGAGAAAATAGCTCAGCACCAACGAGATGGCGTAGGTGAGCGCAAGATATTTTCCGTAGGCGTCCATGCTCATCCCGACGCTCTTGGCAAAAAACACGCTGAACGCATTGACCGGCCCGAACGAGACCGCCGCGAGGGTCATGCCGGCGAAGACCATCAAGTAGTAGGGCTGCCCGAAGCACTCGCGCAGATAGGCAATCATCCCGCCGAGCGCGCGGGCCGGCGCGGGGGCGGGCGGCGGGTATTGACCCTCCTTGATGTTCAGGCACATGAGCGGAAAGCCGACCCCGTAGAGGATTCCGATACCAAGAAAAATCCACCCGTATTGCTCCTCCGCGTGCCCCATGATCAGATAGTTGAAGACGATCCCGGCCAGCAGGCTTACCGCACGGAACAACCCGAAAAATCTGCCGATGACTTCGTGCGGCACCACATCATTGATCAGCCCGCCAAAGACAGCGTTCGACACAACGCTCGCAATTTCGAAAAGGGTCCAAAAAAATGCGAACACAAGGATCCGCACCAGTTGTGGGTCTGACGAGCCGCCGAGCCTCCCATTGATCCAGTCGGAAAGGCCGGGAGCATGGGCGAGACCCGCCAATGCCACCAGCGCGAAGGGCACGGGATAAAGCAGGAACGGTATCCGGCGCCCCCACCGCCCGCGATGGCGGTCGGACTTGACGCTCACGATCGGCGCAAGCAGCATTCCGAGGGCGGCAGGCAGCGAGCCGATGAGCAGCCCCACGATGAGGTCCGAAGCCCCAAAGCGCTTGAGCATCAACTGGGCCACGGGAACCACCGAGCGTTCTTTCATGTTCCACGCGAAGTCTCCCCAGAGCAGCCAGAAAAAAAGCACGGCGAGTCCGGCCGCCCCGTAGGTCAGTGCCCCGGCCACCCATTCCCGTGGCGCGGGTTGCTTGCAACCACCGGTCATGGGGAAGTTTCCTCCGCAGACCTCAGCGAGTAGGAAATCCAAGTCGTTCCTTCGCCGGGCTCCGCCCTCAAGCCTACCCGCACGGGTTTGGATCCGCCAGGTAGTTTTTCTTCG
>DYRR01000080.1 GCA_020718605.1 Chthoniobacter flavus
ACCTGTTGGCATGCTGTTCAATAGAACAGTATGTATTTGGTCCGGATGGGCAAGACTAAAAACCGCGAATGGACGCCAATGAACGCGAATAAAGCATTGAAAATAAGTAAAATACAACGACGCAACTGTTCACCCGGCAGATGAACGATTCACCTTTTGTAAGTCATTGGTGATTAGCCTCCATTCGCGTTTATTAGCGGTTCAACTGCCGTATTTAGCAGATGTTTTTTGCGGTCTCAGACTTCCTCAAAACGAACAGGGGAACATTCCGGCAAACGGTCACGCCCGTTGATGGGGCGGGCTTTCAGCCCTTGGCCGGGAGAGGAATCCTATTTCCCAGTGCGTTGCGCTGGGCTGGGATGGTGTCGCGCCTTTGGCACTGCTGTCGGTTGGCGGGAGGAACAAACGGACGCGCGAGGCCGCACGTCCCTACCCTATTCGCGAGGCCGCACGTCCCTACCCTATTCGCGAGGCCGCACGTCTCCACCAGAGGACGGAGCATCTCGTTTTCTTCCACGTCAGGATGTCCGAAATCCGGGCCTGCGAGGATCAGTTTTTGATCTTCATGTTTTTCCGCAGGAACGTCGGGATGTCGAGATCCTCGCCTTCCACGATGGTGGGCTCGCTTTTTTCGAAGCGACCGCGGGTGACGGGTTCGAACTGGAAGTCGCCTTGTTTGGGCGCGGTTTTCCTGGGGTTTGACGACAGGGAGAGATCCCCCGGATCGTTGGTTGTCGCCCGGATCCGGGGTTGGGAATGGACAAACGGCGGAGTCTGCCCGCCCTCTTCGGAAACCTCAGGTTCGGACGTCCAATCCGTATCGGGCTCCGCAGCGGGTATTTCCTCCCCCGGCACCACGGCCTCCGGTTCGGGCTCCGGCGTGGGCGGGCGGACCGGGACCGCGGCCGCGGGCTCGGGGCGATGCGCGGCGGGCTGCGGGGTGCGTGCAACCTTCTCACCCGGGGAGGAAATAAGGGTGACGGCAATCCGGTCGCCGAGTCTCGCGTCCACGGTGGTGCCGAAAAGGATTTGCGTCCGGTCTTTCACAAAGTGCCCGAGTTCCTCCATCACCGCCTGCACCTGGGCAAGGGTGAGCCCGGGGCCGCCGCTGATGTTCACCAGCAGGTTGCCGCAGTGCGAGAGAATTTGCCCGCTGTCGAGCAGGGGGCTTTTGAGTGCGCGGGTGAGGGCATCCCGGCCGGCATTGGAGCCATCGGCCTCCCCGTGCCCGAAGAGGCAGCGGGGTTCCTGTCCGCGCAGCGCGGAGAAAAGATCGTCGAGCCCGATGGAGATGAGCCCGGGGCGTCCGGCGAGATCGGCGATGGCGCGCAGGCTTTGGCTGGTGATCTGGTCGGCGGCGGCAAACGCCTCGTGGATCCCGGCCCGGGCGGACACGGTCTCCCCGAGCCTGTCGTTTTCGAAACAAACGACCGCATCGGATTCCGGGCCGAGTAATTCCAGAGCGCGCGAGGCCTGGGTGAGGCGGCGGCGGCCTTCGAATGTGAAGGGCATGGTGACAAAGGAAACAACCAGGGCGCCCTGTTCCCTGGCGAGGCGGGCGACCACAGGCGCGGCCCCGGAACCGGTGCCGCCCCCGAGTCCGGCGCAGAGAAACACGAGTTTGGCATCGGCAAGCAGGGTGCTGATGTCGCCCATGGCCTCGCTGGCCGCCTCGACCCCGAGATCGGGATCGCCGCCTGCACCGAGACCGCGGGTAAGGGTCCGCCCGATCTGCAGTTTTTTTCCGGCCACCGATGCCGTGAGGCTCTGGATATCGGTGTTGATCGCCAGGATCTGATTTTTGTCGAAACCGTCCAGGGCGATCCGGTCCAACAGATTGCATCCGGCTCCGCCGAGGCCGATGACCAGGGCGCGCACGGGATCGCGCGGAGTGGAGGTGGCGGATTCGAGACGGATCATGGTTGTTCTCCTTTGGATCGGCGGAAGCGTCCGAAAAAGCGCCGGACAGTTGCGGAAATCCGATCCCCGATGTTGGGTGAAAAGCGGTCCGAGAGGACTGCCTGGCCATATTTGGCGAGGCCGATGGCGGTGGAGTAGCGGGGATTGAGGAAAGCGGAAGTCACGCCCGCCATCTCCTGGGCGTGGACGCGCTCGACGGGCAGATTGAAGACATCCTCCACGACCGAATCGATGCCATGCAGCAGGCTGGTGCCGCCGGTAATGACGATGCCGCCCCCCAGGCGATGCAGGTAGGTCTCGCTTTCGAGCTGGCGTTTGAGAATTTCGAATGCCTCGCGAAGACGCAGATGAATGATAGTGTTGAGGGTTTCCCTCTCGATCTCGCGTCCGGCGAATCCGGTTTCGTCCTGCAGGGTCACGGTTTCCCCCGGCAGACAGTTGCCGAGCAGTGCGCTGCCCTCCTCGATCTTGAGTTTCTCGGCGCGATTGATCGGAATGCGCAGGCCCATGGCGATGTCGTTGTTGACATGGTCGCCCCCGAGGCCGAGCACGCCGCTCTGGACCACGGCGCCCTCGGAGAAGAGAACGTAATCGGTCGTGCCGCCCCCGATATCGATCATGAGGGTGCCGAGCTGCTTGCGCTGGGGGGCCACGACCACCATGGCGGAGGCGATGCCGTTGAGGGCGACGTCCTCGATTTCAAGCGGGATTTCCTTCACGCACCGGATGGTGTTGCGCAGACGGTTGCCCACTCCATGGATGACGTGGAAATCGGCCTCCAGCCGGCTTCCGAGCATGCCCACGGGTTCCTGGACCCCGTCGTTGCCGTCCACCGAGTAGTGCTGGATAATGGAGTGCAGAAAGTGATTCTCCTGGGGCAGGCTCACCTCGCGCGCGCTGGTTTTCACGTCCTCGATATCCTGCTCGTCGATCTCGCCGCGTTCCGGGGGGATCTGCACCACGCCGCGGTTGTTGAAGCTTGCGATATGACTGCCGGTGACCCCCACCCAGGCGGAGACAATCTCGGTGTCGCTTTTGGCTTCCGCGTCGGCCAGGGCTTCGCGGGCGCATTTCTGCGCGGTGTCGAAATCCACAATCTCGCCTTTGCGCACCCCGCGGGAGGGAGCTTCGCCGACGCCGAGAATTTTCAACGCCCCATCGTCACGGACTTCCGTGACAACCGCGCAAATCTTGGAGGTGCCGATTTCGAGACCGACGATGATGGGAGATCTGGCCATGGGAAAGAGATCAGCGCGGCGGGTTCACGGCTTCCGCACGACGAACCGGGATGGGAGCGGGCTGTGCGGGCGCGGGTTTGGAGGAGGTTTTTCTGGAGGATCTGGAAGCGGTCTTGGATTTGGAGGCGGGCGCGGTCTTTTCCTCTGGTTCTGGCGCAACGGGTTCGGGAGGCGGGAAAAATGTGACGGGCAGGTTGCGTTTCAGCATCAGATTGGCCGTGGCGATCTGAGGGCCCGCATTTTCGGCATGGACCAGCAGTGCCTGGAGACGCCCGAGTTGTTCGTCCAACCCATCGAGCCCAAAGGTGAACATGCCGTGGCCGATCTCGGTGACGACCATGCAGTATTTTTTTGAAATATCGATCGCGGTGATTTGGAAGCGGGTTTGCACCAGCGGATCGTGGCAGAGGCGCAGCAGTTCCAGCGCGGCCTGCAGGGGCTCGGAGTCGATGATCTCACCGGGGAACGCCTGGGTGGTGTCGAAGCCGAAGATCACCGGGAGATGATAATAGTCGGGCTGCATGTCGCCCGGAGGAACGGCCACGCCGCGAACGTCCACGGTCAGCGATCCCGGCGCGGAGAACGGATCCGCCTCGGGGCCCGCGCCCGCAACCCACGCCGCAGGCATGCGTTCACTCACCCGGATCGCAAGACGGTCGGGCAGATGCCGTTCGGCAACCGCACTCTGGATGCGGGGCAGGCGTTCCAGTTGCGTCCGAATTTTGGCGAGATTGACCGCAAAAATATTGATCCCCTCCCCCACACCGGCCGCCCCGAGAACCTGCTCACGGGTCATGGGACCATCCACCACGACATCGATGGTCCGGATGGTGTAATCGGGATTGGCAAACCAGAGTTTCTGGGCGGCTTTGTATCCGCCCACGGCGATGGACACCACCGCCGTGACGAGCAGGGCAAACCGGCACACGATGTTCACGATGCGCCGGCGACGCTGGAACGATTCCCTGGTCCGGCGCACATTGACCTCAAGGAGGCCGCCGCCTTTGCCGGCCCGGGAACGGTTTACGCGGCGGTTCGCGCGTTTGTTGGGCGGGCCGAGATTGAGGCTCATGGACTCCCCCCTTTCCGGCGGGCGAGGAGGGACAGGTCTATAATGCGGGCACAGAGATCCGGATAGGAAATGCCCTCAGCGGCAGCCGCCTCGGGCAGCAGGCTGCTTTCGGTCATGCCGGGAATGGTGTTGATCTCAAGCACACAGGTCGATCCGTCGGCTCCGAGCAGCACATCGGCGCGTCCATACACCTGCAGACCCAGTGCCCTTGCGGATGCAATGGCGGCGGCGCGGACATCCGCCTCCTCCCCGGGGGTGAGATTGGCGGGGCAAAAATGGCTCGCGCCGCCACCCGGCGAGAGGAAGGGATATTTGTTCCGGAAATCGTAAAAACCCTCCTTCGGGCAGATCTCGATGATGGGCAGAGTCGCGGTTCCGAGCAGGCCCACGGTGAGTTCGCGGCCGGAAAAATACTCCTCGACGAGCACCTCGCTGTCGTAGCGGCGAACCTCCTCCAGAGCGGCGTCGAGGGCGGCGGGATCCTTCACCACCACCACGCCCACGCTGGAACCCTGGCGCGGAGCCTTTACGACGAGCGGTGGCGCGAGGGTCGGGCGCGCACCGGGCGCGAGGATTTCATAGCGCGCCGTGGGCACGCCGGCGGCGAGGAAGCGGGATTTGGACAGAAGTTTGTCGAAGCCGATGCGGCTCACCTCCACGCCTTCGCCGGTGTAGGGCATGCCGTGGCGTTCGAGGATCTCCTGCACTCCGCCATCCTCGCCGAACGTGCCGTGGAGCACATTGAAACAAAGATCCACATCCGCAGGGGGCGCAAAATCGGTGCCGGTCACATCCACCTCCACGACCTGCGCGCCCAGTTGGCGCAGGGCTCCCGCGACCCCTTTTCCGGAAGCCAGGGAGACCAGGCGTTCCGCGCTGGGACCGCCCATCAGGACTGCGATGCGTTGATGGGAAAGTGTGCTCATGTGATGTCGTCTTCTCCCACAATCTGAACCTCTGTTTCCAGATCAATTCCACGTTTTTGCTTTGCCTCCGCCCGGATCCGGGCGATGAGCGCAAGCATGTCCGAGGCGGTTGCGCCCCCGTCGTTCACGATGAAATTGCCATGGACCTCCGAGACGCGCGCACCGCCCACCCGGGCATTTTTGAGCGAGAGTTCCTCGATGAGTTTTCCCGCCGGAACGCTCTCCGGATTTTTGAAAGTGCATCCGGCGCTCGCGGCGGCCGGCTGGGAACTCCGGCGTTTGCTCATGGACTCGGCGAGACGCCGCTCGATGGTCTCGCGGTCGGACGGTTCCCCCCGGAAACGGGCCGACACCGCGAAGTGGGTTTTGAACCACGGCACATTCCGATACCGGATATCCATATCCCGGGGGGACGCCGTTCCGCGCACGCCCCCGGCATTGAGGTAGTCCACATCCACCACGTGATTGAAAGTCTCCGCGCCCATGGCGCCGGCGTTCATGCGCAGACCGCCCCCGACATTTCCGGGGATGCCTTCAAACCATTCCAACCCGCCGATCCCGGCATCCCGCGCGGCATAGCTGAGCTGCTTGAGCGGCACCCCCACGCCGGCGTGGATGATGCCGTCGGAGACCGAGATGGAAGAAAACTCGCCGCGCCGCAGATGCACCACCGCACCATGCACGCCGCCGTCCCGCACCAGCAGATTCGAGCCGCGTCCAATGACCATGAGCGGAAGTCCGGTTTGGTCGCAGTAACGCAGGATGCGGGAGAAACCTTCCACGGTATCGGGCTCGATCCAGAACTGGGCGGGGCCGCCCACGCGCAGAGTGGTGTGTTTGGAGAGCGGCTCGTAAAGCCGGATCACGCCCGGTCCCATGGTTTCCTGCAACTCGGCTCTCCGGGCAAGATCGGAAGCCAGCGCGGTGCTTTCCTCGTGAATATTTCCCGCACCCAAACTCAGCAGCAGATCCCCGGGCTCCAGCAGACGCCCGACTTCGCGGCGCATGTGGCGCAACAGCGGCACAAACACAGTATTCGAAGGCCTGCCATGGGCCGACACCGCAGAGGAAATCGTGCCGCCCGAGACCCCGGGCATCGACGGTTCGCCTGCCGGATAGATGTCCGACACCCGCAGGATGTCCGCGCCCTCAAATGCGTCCGCAAACTTCTCCCTGAGCGCCGCCGTGCGGGTGAAGCGGTGCGGCTGGAACATGGCCACAATCCGGCCCGGATGTCCGGCCCGCGCGGTATCCAGTGTCGCGCGGATCTCCGAGGGATGGTGCGCGTAATCGTCGATGACGAGAAAATCCTGGTCGCGGTATTTTTCCTCAAACCGGCGGCGCGCCCCCCGGAATCCGGCCAGCGCCTCGACCGCGGCGGGGAACGGCACGCCCATCCCGCAGGCGAACGCGAGCACTCCGGTGGCGTTGGAAATATTGTGGCGTCCGGGGACATTGAGAATCACCCGTCCGAGGATTTTGCCATGGGCTGAAAAATCGAAGACCGATTGGAACGCGCGGGTCTCGATGTTGTCCCACCGGTAGTCGCAATCCGGATTCCCGCCGAAGGAAATGGTGCCCGGGCGGCCTTTGCACAGACGCGTGGCGCCGGGATCGTCCCCGCAATAAAACACCATGCCGGTCGTGCGGCCCAGGAGAGTCTCAAACACGGCGTCAATGGCGGCGAGGTCGTGATAATAATCGAGATGCTCCTCCTCGATATTGAGAACGATGGCGTGCGCCGGGGCATAGAGTGCCAGGGTGCCGTCGCTCTCATCGCCCTCGGCGACGAAGAGAGAGCCTGCGGGATCCCAGCTTGCGTTGGCGCCAAGGATCGGAATTTCGGCGCCCACATAATGCGAGGGATGCAATCCGCCGGCCCGCAGCACATGGGCCGTCATGGCGGAAGTCGTGGTTTTCCCGTGCATCCCGCACACCACGACCCCTTCCTTTTTGGACAGGATTGCGGCCAGTGCCTCTGCACGGCGGAACATCGGGATGCCCCGTTCCACTGCGGCATCGTAGGCCGGGTTGCCGGGACGGATTGCGGAGGAGTAGATCACGGCGGTGCATTCCCCCACGCCTTCCGCGGTTTGGGGGATGTGAAAGTCCAGACCGAGTTTTTGAAGCCGGTCGGTTTCCAGCGTCGTGACGCGGTCGCAGCCGCTCACGCGGTGCCCAAGCGCGAGCAGCAACGCGGCGATGCCGCTCATGCCCGACCCCGCCACGCCGATGAGATGAATGCGCCCGGGATTTTGGGTGAGGATGGAACCGAGATCCGCGATGACTCTGCTCATGATGATGTCCCTCCTGTTGCGGTGATCACGTCGGCGATGCGTTCTGCGGCATCCCCCGGAGCCAACCGGCGGGCCGCTTCCGACAGAGCCCGGCGGTGATCAGGCGAGGAAAACAAACGATACAGCATCGCGTCGAGACGTCCACCGCCGGTTTCATTTTCCCGGATCATTTCCGCCGCTCCGGCCCGCTGGAAAACGGCGGCATTGAGTGTCTGATGATCCTCGGCGGCATGCGGGTAGGGAATCAGGATGGCGGGAGTGCCAAACCATGCGAGTTCGGAAAGGCTCGAAGCTCCGGCGCGCGACACTGCGGCATCCGCGACCGCAAACACCCCGCCCATGTCGTGATGAAACGCACTCACCCATGCGGGGATGGCGAGCCGGCGATAGCTCTCCTCCGCCATGGCGGCATCGGCACCGCCCGTGAGATGAATAACCTGCAGGGCCAACCCGGCGACCGCCGGCAGTGCGCGGAGCACCGCCTCGTTGAGACCGTGCGCACCCTGGCTGCCGCCCATCACCGCCAGCGTGAGCCTGTCCGCAGAAAGACCGAATGCGGCAAGCGCGGAGGAGCGGTCCACCGGTGCGCGCAGCGAAGCCCTCACCGGCGTGCCACAAACCTCCGTGCGTGCGGCGGGAAAATGCCGGGCGCAATCTTCGAACCCAAGCAGCACCGCCCGGCAAAATCGCGCGTTGAGCAGATTGGCTTTGCCGGGAATCGCGTTGGACTCGTGAAGAAATGCCGGAACCCCCAGGAGCCGTCCCGCCAGGATGGGAGCGGTCGAGGTGAATCCGCCCATGCCCAGCACGGCATCCGGCGCGAACCGGCGGAACGCCCGGCGGCACGCGACAAACCCGCGAAGAAAACGCCACACGAAGGGAATCATCTTTGGCGAGAAAATCCCCGGCATCCCGACGGAGGGCATGGTGATTCGTTCCAGATCGTCGTGCCCGCGCAGGGCCAGTGCGTCGATTTCTTTTTCCGACACCACGAGCAACACCCGGTGTCCACGGGCGCGCAGGACTTCGGCGACGGCGAGGCCGGGAAAGAGATGCCCCCCGGTTCCCCCGCAGGCGATGGCGATGTTCCTGCTCATATATCAGATGCGCGGTGTCCTGCGGCGGATGCCGACCTGCAATTGTTTGTTGGAATTCGCCGCCTGGGGCAGCGCCGCCGCAGTCCGGTGAAGGCTGATGAGCACCCCCACCACGAAGAGACAGATCACAAGATTGGACCCGCCATAGCTCACAAACGGAAGGGGGAGTCCCTTGTTGGGAAGCAGGGCCGTGGTGACCCCGATGTTGACGGCCGCCTGGAATGCCACGAGGAAACTCAACCCAAAGCCGAACAACATCCCGAAGCGATTCCTGGCATGGATGCAAATGCAGGAGGCCGAAACGAAGATCGTCAGATATGCAAACACAAC
This sequence comes from Chthoniobacter flavus, assembly GCA_020718605.1. Classification (GTDB taxonomy): domain Bacteria; phylum Verrucomicrobiota; class Verrucomicrobiia; order Chthoniobacterales; family CAKUMP01; genus DYRR01. The sequence goes on from DYRR01000080.1 coordinate 8,881, forward strand.
CGGCAGCGTGAACCGCAACCCGAGTTCCTCACCGATCATGGGAAAGATGAAATCGGTGTGGGCATAGGGCACGTAGAGCATCTTCTGGCGTCCGAGCCCGAGCCCGAGCCCCTCCAGACCGCCCGACCCGAATGCGATGAGCGCCTGGTATTGCTGAAGCCCCTCGCCCTCCCGGAATTTCTCAAGGTCCAAAAACGCCGTAAACCGGTCCATCCGCTCGGGGATGAGAATGACAGCCCCCGCAATGCCCGCCAGACCGAGGAGAACCAGCAGGACAAGGATGCCGGTGCGGGTGCCCGAGATGAACATCAGAACGGCCATGGTCCCGCCGATGAGCAGGGTCGAACCGATATCCACTTCGGCCATAATAAGCCCCATGGGCACCCCAACCACCATGGCGGGCAGGAAGAAGCCCTTCAGAACCTGCGATGCATTGGCTTCAAATTTGGTGAACCAAAATGCGAGAAACATGACCGAGGCGATTTTTGCGAGTTCGGAGGGCTGGAAGTTGATCACGCGAAGATTGATCCAGCGTTTGCTGCCATTGATCTCCATACCGAAGGAAGGGACGAAACAGCCGATGAGAAGAAGGATGGCGAGGCCAAACCAAAACCACCAGGAAGCGCGCCAGAAGGAAACATCGATGAGCGACGCGACAATGCAGACCACGATGCCCACGCCCAGCCACAGAGCCTGGCGTTTGAGAAAGTAATCGGGGTCACCATGACTGTCCCGCGCAAACGCACCCGTACTCAACAGCGCAACCAGACCGAGCGCGATCAGGCAGGCCACGAAGCCGACCAGAAGATACACGGCATTGCGCTGAAGGAAGGTGGGCATGGGTGTCCGGGATCAGTTTCCCGAAGAGGGAATGGTGAGGACCTGTCCGATCTGGAGTTTTCTGGGATCGGTGATGTTGTTGGCCTTCAGGAGCTGATCCTCCCTCAACTTGAACTTGTGGGCGATCGAGTAGGGATTGTCGCCTTTGGTCACTGTGTACGTCTGCGCTCCCGAAGCGGAGACCGCAGTGGCGGCCTTCACGGGGATGGGCGGAACTGCGGGCGGCTTGACGGCTGCGGGGGCGGGAGCGGCTGCGGGCCGGGAAACTTTCACAGGAGCGGCGGCGGCCACCGAACCCTCCCTTCGCCGCACCGGTGACGGATTCGCCGGATAATTGGGCGCGGGCATCGGAGCGGGTGTGGGCGACGGCGCGGCGACAATCCTGGCCGATGAGGCAAGCGGGGGAGCGGTCTGAAGTTTGTTGAAGAGAACAATCCCGCCCACCGCCACGATGTGGAGGACGAGCACGACGACAAAAGCCCGGGAGAGCCGCATATTCGGCTCCGCCTCCCCGCAGTCGTCGTCCATCATATCGCGCCGCGTGGCACTGCGGGTCGTGGCGTTGAGTCTTTTTTTCATGGGTGGTTTCATGGTGTTGTGGAATGAAGGGACGGTGGGGATTTTACGAGAGCACAAAACTGATCGCCGCGGTCGGCGTAGTTTTTGAACATATCGAAGGAAGAGGTTCCCGGAGAAAACAGCACCACCTCGCCTGGCCGGGCAAGTGACCGGGCCGTGGTGACGGCATCCGCCAGGGTGGCGGCTTCGTGGCATGGCACATGGCCTTCCCAGGCCGTTCGGATGCGGGGGCGCATTTCGCCGATCAGCACGGCATGGCGCACCTTTCCGGCGACCGCACCGGCAAGCGGTTCAAATCCATAGCCCTTGTCCTTGCCGCCCGCGATGAGGATCACCGGCGCGGTCTGGGAGCGCAGCGCCTTTTCCACGGCATCCAGATTGGTGGCTTTCGAGTCGTTGAGCCACGAAACCCCATCGAGCACGCCCGCCAATTCGCAGCGGTGCCGGGCCGGTCGGAATGCGCACAATCCGGGCACGGCCCGATCGAATGGCAGATCCATGGCCCGGGCCACACCCAAAGCCGCCATGAGATTCTCGGCGTTGTGAATGCCGCCCAGATACGTCGCGGCCATATCCAGCACGGGGATACCGCGGAAGGAAATCACATTGCCGGACACTGTGAAATCGGCCGCGCCGGGGCCGGTGGAAAACGTGATCCTGCGGGCGGCGATGTCCGGCAGGGAATCCGCCGCGTTCACCACGGCGAAATCCTCCCGCGTCTGGTTTTCAAACACACGCAGCTTCGCGGTCCGGTAGCTGTCCATGTCCGGGTACCGGTCGAGATGATCGGGGGTCAGGTTGAGCCAGACACTGATCTTCGGATGGAACACGCGGATCTCTTCGAGCTGGAAAGAACTCACTTCGAGGGCGATCCAGTCGAGGTCCGCCGATGCTTCGACAAGATCGCAAAAAGGCGTGCCGTAATTGCCTCCCGGTTTCACCCGCAACCCCGCCTGTTCGAGCATGGAAACCAGGAGTCCCGTGGTGGTGGTTTTTCCGTTGGTTCCCGTGATGGCCACGACGGGGCATTTGCAGAGCCCGAAGGCCAGCTCGATCTCCGCCTGCAACGGCACGCCGCGTCCGGACAGACTGCGCACCAACGGCACGGTGGGATCGATGCCGGGGCTGATCACCGCGAACCCAAACGCCTCGTGCGTGGCTGCGGTCTCCGCCTCCGGGCCGGCAAGCACGGCGATGCCCGCACTCCGAAGAGCCTCCGCGCGGGGACCGGTCGAGGCCGCCGGATCGGAGTCCAGCACCGTGACGTGCGCTCCCTGGCGCAAGAGCAACCGGGCGGCGGATTCGCCGCTCGCACCCAGACCCAGGACGGCCGCGTGTTGGTTGTGGAAAGATTGCATGGTCAGCGGAGCTTGAGGGTGGCCAGTCCGAAAAGGGCGCACATGATTCCGAGAATCCAGAACCGGACGATCACGGTATTTTCCTTCCAGCCCTTCAATTCGAAGTGATGATGGATGGGCGACATCGCG
>DYRR01000081.1 GCA_020718605.1 Chthoniobacter flavus
CCCTGCCTTAACCGATGCCGAATTTATTTCCCCGTTGGATCAACCTGATGCCGCTCAAAGTCGCCGTATGCGCGGCTGTGACCGTGCCTTTGGTTTGTGTGGGGGTTTGGTATTATTTCACTCCGAAGTACACGCGTGTGGGCTACATGCCGACGCAACCGGTGCCGTTTTCCCACGCGATGCATGCGGGTCAGTTGGGGATGGATTGCCGGTATTGTCACAGCCAGGTGGAAGTGGCCGGACACTCGAACGTGCCGACCACGCAGACCTGCATGACCTGCCACACGCAGGTGCAGAAGGACAATCCCAAGCTCGCGCCGGTGTTTGAGAGCTGGCAGACCGGCCGCCCGATCCCATGGGTGCGGGTTCACAAGGCGCCGGACTACGTTTATTTCAACCACTCGGTCCACGTGAACCGCGGGGTGAGCTGCGCGAGCTGTCACGGCCAGATCAACCAGATGGAAGTGGTCTGGCACGCCATGCCGATGAGCATGAGCTGGTGCCTGGACTGCCATCGGGCCCCGCAGAACTTTATCCGTCCCAAAAATGAAGTGTTCAATCTCGACTGGACCCCGCCCGCCGGGCAGACCCAGGAGGAGATTGGGCTCCGGCTCAAGGACGCATGGAATGTCAACCCGCCGGTGAATTGCGCCGCCTGCCACCGATAGAATGAAACGCGTTTTTCCACATCCGCCCATCGCCGAATCCGGCAAGAAATACTGGCGCAGCCTCGAAGAGTTGTCCGGCTCCGCCGAGTTCCGGGGTTGGCTGGAGAAGGAATTCCCCGCCGGAGCCGCCGAGATGGAGATGGACGGGGTGTCCCGCCGCAATTTTCTGCAGCTCATGGGCGCGTCGATCGCGCTGGCCGGGTTCGGATTGAGCGGCTGTCGCCGTCCGGAAGCCTATCTTACGCCGTTTTCCAAGAGCGTCGAGTGGAGCATTCCCGGCAAGGCGCTTTTTTACGCCAGCGCGATGCCCTCCCGCAAGGGCGCCATCCCGCTGGTGGTGACGAGTTACGACGGGCGTCCCGTAAAAATCGAGGGCAATCCGCTCCTTCCCGGTTCGCTCGGGAGCACCGATGCGTTCGCGCAGGCTTCCATCCTGGATCTCTACGATCCCGACCGGTCCCGCCGGTTCCGCGATCCCGAGGGGAACCCTTCCGATCTTGCGGCGTTTCAAGCCTGGTTGGACGGGGCCCGGGCCGAATGGAAATCCAACTCCGGAGCGGGGCTCGCTTTCGTGCTCGAGGAGAACAACTCGCCCACGCGCGCCCGGTTGCGCACGCTCGTGGCGAAAGAATTTCCCGCCGCCCGCTGGTGTGTTTACGAACCGCTGGGCAACGAGAACGGCGCCAGTGCCGCGCGCGTCGCCTTCGGTCCTGGAATCTCAGTCCGCCGTGACTTGGAAAAAGCCGATGTTGTGGTGTCTCTGGGATGTGATTTTCTCGGCAGCGAGGAAGGCACGCTGGAGGATGCCCGGGGCTTCGCCGCCCGCCGCCGGCTCAAGTCCGCCGAGGATTCGATGAGCCGCCTTTACGTGGTGGAGCATCGCTACACACTCACCGGCGGCATGGCGGACCACCGTTATCGTCTGGAAGCCTCCCGGATTCCGGGGTTCACCATGCTTCTCGCCAAAGCCGTCGCCGAAGTCACGGGCGATGGCCCCCTCGGCGCGATGGTCCGCACGCTGCCGCAGGCCGAGTCCGGCTTCGATCTCCAATGGATCGGGGAGGCCGCAAAAGATCTGACTCACGCACGGGGAAAGAGCCTTGTGACGCCGGGTTACTCCCAGCCGGTGTCGGTGCACCTGCTTGCGTTTGCGATGAACGAGGCGCTCGGCAATGTCGGGAATACCCTGCTTCCCGGCGAGGGACCCAATGAGAAGAATATCTCCATCGTCGATCTTTCCAACGCCGTCAAAGCGGGTCAGATCCAGGCGCTTGTCGTGTGCGGGGGCAACCCGTCCTACAACGCCCCCGCCGATCTGGGCTGGGCCGGTCTTCAGAAATCGGTGCCCGCCAGTATCCGGCTCGGCTACCGGGAGGACGAGACCTCCGCAGGATCCAAATGGCATTTGCCCGCCGCGCATTATCTGGAAAGCTGGGGTGACGCGCTCGCGCCGGATGGCACGTATTTGCCCGTCCAACCCATGATCCTGCCGTTGTTCGGCGGATTGTCCGATGTGGATCTGCTGGCCATGATCGCCGGACTTCCCAGGGGGGAAGGTCCGGAGCATGTGCGGGAGACGTTTCGCGGAATCGCCAAGCCATCCGACTTTGATTCGGCCTGGGCCGCATGGTTGCGGGACGGCTTTCTTCCGGAAAGCATCGCGCCGGTTGTGGTCCGTCCGTTCGATGCCGCCGCAGCGCACCGCGCTTTGGCCGAGGCCGCGCCGACCGAGCCGCTCCTCGAGGGTTACGAGATCGTCTTTGCGGGCGACTCGAAGATCGATGACGGACGCCACATCAACAACGGCTGGTTGCAGGAATTGCCGGATCCCATCACCCGTCTCACGTGGGACAATGCCGCATGGGTAAGCCCCGCCACGGCAAAAACTCTCGGCGTGCAAATGCACGAGATGGCGGCGGACACCGTGCGCATCGAAGCCAATGGCGCATCGGTGGTCCTGCCTGTGCTGGTGTGCCCCGGACACGCGGACGGTTCGATCACAGTCACGCTGGGCTACGGACAGGAGCATGCCGGACAGGTCGGGCGCGGCACGGGCGTCAATGTCTATCCGCTGCGCACATCCGCCGCGCTGTTTGTCGCCAAGGCCTCGGTCAAGGCGACCGGGGAGAGGATGGCCCTCGCCACCACCCATGGCCACTGGACCATGGAAGGCCGCGAACTTTTCCGCGAGGCCCCGTTGGAGCATTACCGGGCCAAACCGGATTTCGCGACGACCATGGGCATGGATGGCCACTCGCCGCCCGACATCAATCTTTTCAGGGCCGCCCCGCTGGATGCACCCGAGCAATGGGGGATGTCCGTGGATCTGGCGACCTGCACGGGCTGCAACGCCTGTGTCGTCGCCTGCCAGAGCGAGAACAACATTCCCATCGTCGGCAAAGAGCAGGTGATCAACCAGCGCGAGATGCACTGGATCCGCATCGACCGTTATTTCGCCAGCGTGGATGACCACGAGCCCAATCCGACCCTGGCCGTTCAGCCCGTGGCCTGCATGCACTGCGAGAACGCTCCCTGCGAGACCGTGTGCCCGGTGAACGCCACTGTGCACAGCGAGGACGGACTCAATGTGATGGTCTATAACCGCTGCATCGGCACGAGGTATTGCGCCAACAACTGCCCGTTCAAAGTGCGGCGGTTCAATTTCTTCGATTACAACAAGCGCAGGACGGGAAAGACAAAAATCGGCCCCGTGGAGACCGGCAATCTCTACCTCGGCCCGTTGGGCGGCAAGCAGGAAACGGCACTCAGCCGGATGTCGAAAAATCCCAACGTCACCGTCCGCATGCGCGGGGTGATGGAAAAATGCACGTTCTGCGTGCAGCGCATCGAGGAGGCCAAAATCAAGACCCGCGTGGAGGCCGGTGCTTCCGATCGGCTCAAGATACCGACCGACTCGATCCGGACCGCCTGCCAGCAGGCCTGCCCGACCGGTGCGATCGTGTTCGGCGACCTGAGTGATCCCGAGTCCCGCGTTGTGCAACTCAAGGCGATGGACCGCGATTACGTGATGCTCAAGTATCTCAACATTCGTCCCCGGCTCAGCTACCTTGCCCGCGTCCGCAATCCCAACCCGGCCGTGCCCGGCGCGGAACTGGTGGGCTTCATCAACGGCGCTCCGCACGATTCCCACGGGGCCGCCCATGAGCCCGCCGCAAAACCGGACGCGCACCACTGATCCCCACACCGACCACCCGATGTCCGAAACCACCACACATCCCGAAGCCGCCCACAGCGCCCCTCCCAAGGACGCGTTGCCGCGCGAGTTGCTTGTGCTCAACGATCGCTCGTTTTCGTGGATCACGGGGCGCATCTCGGGCATCGTGGAGAGCAAGGCGCCGCGCTGGTGGTTCATTGCGCTCTTCTTCACCTCCCTGCTCACGCTGGTGTGTTTCTCCTGCATCGCCTACCTCATTTCGACCGGTGTGGGCGTGTGGGGTCTCAACCATCCTGTCGGTTGGGCGTGGGACATCACCAACTTCGTGTTCTGGATCGGGATCGGCCATGCGGGCACCCTCATTTCTGCCATTCTGTTCCTGACCCGGCAGAAGTGGCGCACCTCGATCAACCGCGCCGCCGAGGCGATGACGCTGTTTGCCGTGATGTGCGCCGGTATTTTCCCGGCGATCCATGTGGGGCGCATCTGGATGGTGTGGTTCCTGGCGCCCGTGCCCAACGCCAACGCCATCTGGCAGAACTTCCGCAGCCCCTTGTTGTGGGACGTGTTTGCCGTCTCCACCTATTTCACCGTGTCCATCCTGTTCTGGTATGTGGGGCTCGTGCCCGATCTGGCATCGTTGCGCGACCGGGCCACGACCAGGATCCGGAAATTGCTCTACGGTTTCTTCGCGCTCGGCTGGCGCGGGGGCAACCGCCAGTGGCGCCACTACGAGATGGTGTACCTCATCCTGGCGGGTCTCTCCACGCCGCTCGTGCTTTCCGTGCACTCGGTGGTGTCCTTCGACTTCGCCACCTCGGTGATTCCGGGCTGGCATACCACCATCTTTCCGCCCTACTTCGTTGCGGGCGCCATATTCGGCGGATTCGCCATGGTGCTCACACTCATGCTGCCGGCGCGGGCCATCTTCGGACTGCACGACGTGATCACGCCCAAGCACGTGGATAACATGGCGAAGATCATTCTGCTCACGGGTTCCATCGTGGGGTACGCCTATCTCATGGAGTTGTTCATGGCGTTTTACGGAGCGAATCCCTACGAAAAATGGGCGTTCCTCCGCAATCGACTCGCCGACCCGTTCATCGCCGAGGGTATTTTTGGAATCCCTCGCGCCCCCTACTGGTGGGCTTACTGGGCCATGATGACCTGCAACGTGGTCAGTCCGCAGTTGTTCTGGTCGAAATGGTGCCGGTCCAACGTGTTGGTGGTTTTCACGGTGTGCATGTTCGTCAATGCCGGCATGTGGTTCGAGCGGTTCGTGATCATCGTCACCTCGATCCACCGCGATTTTCTCCCCTCCTCATGGGGAATGTTCCATCCGACCTGGGTGGATGTCTGGACGTTCACCGGCACCTTCGGACTTTTCCTGACATTGTTTTTGTTGTTCATCAAATTCCTGCCCATGGTGGCGATGTCTGAGGTGAAGGGCGTCCTGCCCGCCGCCGATCCGCACCGCCACGACCCCGAAGCCAAGCACTGACCCATGAGCACCCCATTCACCCAACCTCCGGTCCACGGAATCGTCGCGGAAATGCCGTCCGCGCAGGTGCTCTTCCATGCCGCCGAGAAACTGCGGGACCGCGGCTTCAAGCACTGGGATGTGCACACGCCCTTCCCGATCCATGGGATGGACGCCGCGATGGGCCTCAAGAAATCGCCCGTCGGTTATTTCGTGTTCTTCGGCGGTCTCACGGGCTCCCTCGTGGCTCTCACGCTGGCGGGGTATCCCTCGATCATCGAGTATCCGCTCATTGTGGCCGGCAAACCGCTCAATCTGTTCACGATCCCCGCGTTTTTCCCGATCATCTTCGAGCTCACCATCCTGCTCTCGGCGTTCACCGCCGTGGGTTCGCTTCTGGCCTTCTCCGGACTTCCCCGTTGGAACCATCCGGTGTTCAACTGGGACAAGTTTGCCAGGGTGAGCGATGACGGATTTTTTGTTCTCATCGAGGCAAAAGACGCCCAGTTCAACGAAAAAGGAACCGCCAAGCTGCTTGCGGAGCTGGGTGCCACCGACATTGCTCTCGTGCACGAAGATCCCATCTGACCCCTCCGACTTCCATGCGCCACTATTTTTTCATCCTGTTGCTGGTCGTCCTCGGCGTGATCGTCGTGGCCGGGTCGCGCGGGGGCTGGTCGCAGAAGCCGCCTCTTGAGATCTTTCCCGACATGGATCGTCAGGCCAAGGTGAAGGCCCAGGTGCCAAGCCCGTTTTTTTCCGACGGAAGCGGCGCCCGTCCTCCGGTGGCCGACACGGTGCCGATGGGCTATGCCATTCCAGCGGCTCCAGCCGGCACCGCCGGAACTGCGGCAGCCATCACCCCCGGGAGCATCCAATCGCCCTATGGCGTTTATTCCTCCGGACCGGAGTATGTTTCCACCGGAAAAATCAGCGGATTCTGGGGCGACGGAATTCCTTTCCCCGTCACGCCTGCCGTGATGGATCGGGGGCGCGAGCGTTACCAGATCAGTTGCAGGGTTTGCCATGGCGGCACGGGCGCGGGCAACGGCATCACCAGGAGCTACGGATTCGCGTTCGTCGCCACCCTGCTGGACGATCGGATCCGCCAGATGCCCGACGGCGAGATTTTCAACACGATCACCCATGGCAAAAACACCATGATGTCCTACGGGGATAAAATCACCGTGGAAGACCGCTGGGCGATCATCGCCTACGTGCGCGCCCTCCAGATCAGCCAGGGCACTCCGGTGGCGGAACTCCCCGCAGATATGAAACAAACTCTCGACACGCCATGAGCGATCCTTCCCACGCAACCTTCCAGGTGCCGCCGCCCGAGTTTTTCGACCGGGCGAAAGCCGGTGTGACAATGCTCGTCCTCGGCGGGGCGGGTCTGCTTGCCCTGCTGGCCTGCGTGGTGGGATATTTCGTCAATCCCGCCCAGTTGGCGTTCTCCTGGCTGTTTGCCTTCACTTTCTTCTTCACCATCTGCTGCGGATCGCTCTTCTGGGTGCTGCTCCATCACGCGACGGACGCCGCCTGGTCGGTCGTGGTGCGGCGCCAGGTGGAGAACATCGCGGGCCTGTTTCCGTGGTTGGCACTCTTCTTCGTGCCCATCGCCCTGCTGGCCGCGCCGTATCTCTACTCGTGGATGGCCATCGATCCCGCCTCCGATCATCTGCTCCATGAGAAGGCATTCTATCTCAAACCCGGCCTTTTCTATCTGCGCGCCCTGGGTTATTTCGGTTTCCTCATCCTTGTCTCGCGGGCGTTCCGCAGACATTCCGTGCGCCAGGATGCGACCGGGGATGTGAAACACACGTTTGCGATGCGGAAATGGGCGTTTGGCGGACTGCCGCTGTTTGCGGTGAGTCTCACCTTCGCGGCGGTGGACTGGCTCATGGCGTTGGATTACACGTGGTTTTCCACCATGTGGGGGGTCTATATCTTCGCGGGATCGGCACTCAGTTCCATGGCGGTGCTCATTCTGCTCATCACCTGGCTGCGGGGCCGCGGGTATCTGGCGAACGTGGTCAGCCAGGAGCACTACCTCATCATGGGTAAACTGCTCTTCGCGTTCTGCGTGTTCTGGGCCTACATCGGGTTCAGCCAGTATATGCTCATCTGGTATGCGAACATCCCCGAGGAGACGAGTTACTTTCTCCGCCGCAACACCGAATCGTGGAACATGCTCAACATCATCCTTGTGATCGGGCATTTTTTCATTCCGTTCCTGTTCCTGCTCCGCCGCCGGGTCAAGCAGACGGCCGGAGTGGTGTGCATCGTCGCGATTTGGATCCTGGTCATGCATCTGCTCGATATTTACATCATCGTGATGCCGGTCCTGCACCCCGGAGGGTTCACACCCCATCCTCTGGACGCCCTGGCCCTCGCCGCCATCGGGGGGCTGCTGGGATTTTTCTTCCTGAGTTCGCTCGGTAAAAATTCACTTTTTGCGGCCCGCGACCCGCGCCTCATCGAATCCCTGAAGTGCACCAATTGAAATCCAACGACACAACTTCCCGCAACGGTTCCGCCTTTTGGGTGGCACTGTTCGCGCTCGCCGTCTTTCTGCTGGGCGGGCTCGGCATCCTGTTCGTGACCCATCTCGACCGGGGCGGTCCCCCGGTGGATGAACAGCGGAACCAGGCCCGTCTGCACACCCGCCAGAAATTGGATGTGGAGGATGCCCGGCTGTTGTCCGCCACCGAATGGGCCGATAAAGAAAAAGGCCTCGCCCGCATTCCGATCCAGAAGGCGATGGATATCGCCGCCGTGAAGCTCGCGGCGAAGGCTGTGGAGGCGTCTGCGGTCGCGGTGCCCACGCCCACGCCGGTGCCGCCGCCCGTTGAGGAAACGAAGACGGCGCCGGCGGCTGAAGCACCGCCCCAGACAGTGCCGGCTGCGCCCGCCCCAACCCCGGAGGCCGCCCCGTGAGCGCGATCTATCTTCTCATTCTGGGATCCATGGTCCTGCTCGGTGCGACGGCGGTCCTCGGCCTTTTCTGGGCGGCCAGGAATGGACAGTTCCGCGACATGAAACGCGGTGCCCGGGTCATCTTTGACGAGGAGGAACCCGTGGGAATGCCGACCGACGTGGTGTTCAAGAAACGCGAGCCCCGCAGACGGAAGGCCGCCGCCCACCCCTGACTTTTTTCACTTCATGAGCGCCATCGCCGAACCCCCTTCCAGCATCCATGCTCCCGTGCCCGACTCCGCCGTCGGGCAGATCGCCTCCCGGGCCATGATCGACGCCTCGACGCGTCTGCCCGTGCTTTTGTTTTTCGGCGCCGCCCTGTTCTGGCTTCTTGCCGGATCGCTGTTCGGCTTCGTGGCCTCCTGGAAACTTCATAGTCCGCTGTTTCTGGCCGATTGGTCCTGGCTCACCTTCGGGCGCATCCGCAGCGCCCATCTCAATGCCATGGCCTATGGCTGGGCTTCGCAGGCCGCCATCGGCGTCGGAATCTGGCTCATGGCCCGCCTCTGCCGCGCCCCTCTGAAAAGCGCTCCGGTGCTCATGATCGCCACCGGACTCTGGAATCTTGGCGTCGCGATTGGCATCTCCGGCATCCTCGCCGGCGACAGCCAATCCATCGAATGGCTGGAATTTCCCGCCTACGCGACGCCCCTGCTGTTTCTCGCCTACGGTCTCATTGCGATCTGGGCGGTGATTATGTTTGCCTCCCGCCAGGTCGGCCATGTGTATGTGTCCCAGTGGTATCTGCTGGCCGCATTTTTCTGGTTCCCATGGCTGTATGGCACCGCCAACATTCTCATCCAGGGGATCGGTGTGAACGGCGTCGCGCTGGGTGCCGTGAACTGGTGGTTCGGACACAATGTGCTCGGACTCTGGTTCACCCCCATCGGGCTTGCCGCCGCCTATTATTTCATTCCGAAGGTGATCGGACGCCCGGTGCACAGTTATTACCTGTCGGCCCTCGGGTTTTGGTCGCTCGCTCTCTTCTACAGTTGGAACGGCATGCATCACCTCATTGGCGGGCCTTTCCCCGTGTGGCTGGTCACGGCCAGCATCGTGGCGAGTATCATGATGACCATTCCCGTCGTGACGACGGCGATCAATCATCACATGACCATGCGCGGCCATTTCCATATGCTCGGCCTGAGTCCCACCCTGCGCTTCGTGGTGTTCGGCGCGATGTCCTACACCGTCGTGAGTCTCCAGGGGGTGAGCATGGCGTTCCGGTCCTGGAACAAGCTCACTCACTTCACCCACTACACCGTCGCCCATGCGCATCTCGGGTTGTACGCATTTTTCACCATGATCATGTTCGGCTCCATGTATTACATTGTGCCGCGGCTCACGCAGTGCGAATGGCGGTCGCCGCGCCTCATCAAGCTGCATTTCTGGCTCAGTGCCTACGGCATTATCGCGATGTTCGGCGTGCTCAGCATCGCCGGACTCGCCCAGGGCGCCTGGCTCAATGATCCGCAGATCGAGTTCATCAAGACCGTGCAGGTCACCATCCCGTATCTCATGGCCCGCAGCCTTTCCGGAGTCGCCCTCACAGGCGCGCATTTCATTTTTGCCATTCATTTCGGGCTCATGCTGCTGAGGCTGGGGCGCACCGGTCCCGAGCCCACGTATTTTGAAAACAAACGCCACGACGGTGGGGCGGTGGAGGGCGGGCAATGAACAGCATGCCGCGATTGTTTGTGGGGATTTTTGTGGTGTTCATCTTCGCGTGGGTGGGCCTGGTCGCAACGCCTTATCTCCAGCTGGGGAACATGCAGCCGGAAGTGGACCCCGACACCGGGGCGCAACTGCCGCCGGTCCCCTCGGGGCTTGCCGCGCACGGATCGAAGGTCTATGCCTCCATGGGTTGCGTGTATTGCCACAGCCAGCAGGTTCGTCCCGAGGAAGCGGGGGCGGATCTCGCCCGCGGCTGGGGCGCCCGCCGCACGGTTCCCCGCGATTACATCCGGGAAAAGCCGGTCTATCTCGGCACCATGCGCACCGGCCCCGATCTCACCAATATCGGCGCCCGCCAGCCCAGTGCCAACTGGCATTACCAACACCTCTACAACCCGCAGATGGTGAGGGGCTCCATCATGCCTCCGTTCCGGTTCCTTTTTGAAAACCGAAAAATCGTCGGGGAACCCTCGCCGGAGGCGCTGGAAATCCCGGGTGTCGCGGTCGTGCCCGGCTATGAGATCGTGCCAACCCAGGACGCCAGGGCGCTGGTTGCCTACCTGCTTTCGCTGAACCGGAACTACTCACTCAAAGAAGCCCCCGTCGATTAACCGGCACCGCTCCGCTCCATGAACTCCGACCCCGACACGCATTTCCAGGAAGACGCCGATTACGAAGAGACGGTGGATATCCGCACTCTCCACGCGGCGGCGGCCCGTGAAAAAGGCGACCCCCGGGAGGGCAATGAACCGCTGTCCCTTTGGTTTGTGGTCTTTTTTGGGGCCGTGCTGTTCTTTTCCGGAATCTATCTCGCGCTGTTCAGCGGCGGGTTCAAGGCCGATTCCTACAGCATCTACCAAGGTGGCGGGCTCACCCCTCCCGGAGGCGCCGTGTCCGTGGGGGGTGGTCCGGCCAAGGTCCTCACCCTTGCCGAGATCGGCGAGAAAGTGTTCCGCCAAAACTGCGTGGCTTGCCATCAGGCAACCGGGATGGGCGTCGCCGGGGTATTTCCTCCGCTGGTGGGAAGCGACTGGGTGAACGGCTCCGAAAAGCGGGTCGCCGCGATCCTGCTCCATGGCGTTCAGGGACCGATCCATGTGAACGGCACGGTGTATAACGGTGCCATGCCCGCATGGAACCAACTCTCCGATGAAAAAATCGCCGGGGTGATCACCTACATCCGCCAGACCTGGGGCAACCAGGCGCCGGAAGTTACGTCCGACAAAATCAAGACCGCCCGCGAACTTTTCAAGGATCACTCCGCCGCGTGGGCCGAGGCCGAACTGCTCGCGATCCCCGCCGACGCGGTCCTGGAGGCCGGGCCTGCGCCCGCTCCGGCACCGGCGGGTTGAGGTTCTGTGTCATCCCCGCGCCGGGATGATTGTCCAACAATTGCGGACGCACGATTGACCGGCATTGTTGTCCGAATCCCGGCACGTGAAAGGCGGATGAAGACGAAGATGCCCTCCCACATTCCTGTGTCGATGATTCGATGCCCAGATCTCCCACAGGCTGTCAGGGCGAGATGTTCCCGGGGGCTGTTCCCGGGTGTCGCCGGCAATTCTCATTTTGACTTGAATGGTGAAGGAGACTTCCCTTGGTCAGCGTCCTCGCCTGACCGGGGCTTTCCACCCAGGTCAGGACTGGAGTCTGACCCTCCAGGCTCTTCGGCAATGATCGGGCTTGGG
>DYRR01000215.1 GCA_020718605.1 Chthoniobacter flavus
TATGTTGTATCTCTCATCCTGAGGCAATTCCCGAACAGCGTTGAGGTTAGCCCGTGACCTTGTGGCGGCTGGCCACCATGCGCCAGCAGAGACCATAGACGACCACCGCAAAGATCGCCGAGACCGCGACGGACAGTCCAAGCGGCGGAAGATTCACCACCTCCGGATCGCCCGTGTAGAGCACCCGGCGCACGGCGGAGACCGCATAGGTAACCGGATTTGCCTGGACAACCCAATAGACCCACGAACCACGGTCCGGTGGCGCGGGAAACAACGCGCCCGAGAGCATCCAGAGCGGCATGAGAAAGATATTCATGATGGCATGAAACCCCTGCGTGGAGGTCATGGGCCAGGCCACCAGAAATCCGAGCCCGGTAAGCCCGAATCCCACAAGGAAAAAGACTCCGACCAATATCGGCCAACTGCTCCAGGGGACATGCAGCCCCGCGAATGGTGCCAGCGCCAGAAACAACGCTCCCTGAAGGGCGGCCAGCGTGGCACCACCGAGGAACTTGCCCAGCACAATCGCACCCGGGGACACCGGGGCCACAAGGACACTCTGTAGAAAACCCTCCCGCCGATCTTCGATGATCGAGATGGTGGAAAAAATCGCGGTGAAGAGCATGATGAGAACCACGGTGCCCGGGAAAAAATATTCCAGATAGGACATGCTCTGCGGCGTATCGGGAAGTTGGAACGAAGATCCGAGTCCGTTGCCGATGAGCAGCCAGAAAACCAGAGGAGTGGCCAGGGCGCTGATGATCCGGTTGCGCTGTTTGAGGAAGCGCACCACTTCCCGCCGCCAAAGCGAGATCGCCGGAAGCCAAAGATAATTGCGTTCCCCCGTCATGATTCGGGCCCTCCGTGCATGCGGTGTCCGGTCTTGCGGATGAACACATCCTCCAGCGTGGGCTGACCGACCGTAGCGGTGCGGATGCGTCCGGGCAACGCGGACTGCAAATCCCCCAATAATCGCGCCGCCTGCGTGGTCTCGACCCGGATCTGACCGTCCAACATCCGGGCACCGGCAGGCAACAGCGGGGAATTCAAAAAATCATCAGGGTCGGCGACGGCCAGCGTGAGCACTTCGCCGCCGACCTCCGCCCGCAAAGCCGCAGGCGTGTCGAGCGCGACCAGTCGTCCGGAATCCATGATGCCCACCCGATCGCACCGCTCGGCCTCCTCCATGAGGTGGGTGGTGAGCACAATCGTCATTCCCTCCGCGCTGCGCAGGCGATGGAGCAGCACCCAGAGATCGGCGCGCGCACCGGGATCGAGTCCGCTCGACGGTTCGTCCAGAAGCAGGATGCCGGGTCCGTGCAACAGGCTTTTGGCGATTTCGACCCGCCGCTGCAAGCCGCCGGAAAGTTCCCCCGCATTGTCCCGGGCCCGGTCGGCGATCTTGAACTGGTCAAGCATCGTGACGATCCGGGTGCGCAACGCGGTGCCATGAAGCCCGTAAAGATGGCCCTGATGCATGAGATTTTCCTCCACGCGCAATTTCCCATCGAGACTGGGCGATTGGAACACCACGCCGAGACGCCCCCGCACCGACCTCGGATCCGACGCCAGATCGACGCCAAGCACCGTGACCGAGCCCTCCTGTGGGGCGAACAACGTCGAGAGCACGCGGAAGAGCGTCGTTTTGCCGCCGCCGTTGGGGCCGAGCAGTCCGAAGATTTCCCCCTGTGGTATTTCGAAGGAAACGGCGTCCACCGCCACCCGGTCCTTGAAGCGGTGGGTGAGGTCGGCCACCCGCAGGGCGGGTTCTTTGGAGTGAGGAGAAACACTCATGGATTCGGAGGTTGCTCCTGGGAGACGGCGCGCAGACGCAGCCATGAATCGGGACCGGTTCTGACAAAATAAAGCAAATCGCCCGCGGGATTGCGGATGAACTCGGGATCCTCCGAGCGATACACAAAAAAGTGCTTCAGATCGTCCCGCCCGGCCACAATCAAGGGGCCGGCAGGAAGTGGTTCCCCGGATTTTTCCAGGACCAGGGGCGACCCTGCGAAATGTCCGACGGATGCGTCCCTGGCCAGCCCGGGGTTGGGCTGGAAATACGCCGTGTCCTCAAACATCGCCCGCACCTCGGCCCGCTCAAGGCTGGGCCGATGATTGACATCATGCCGGATTTTCCAAACCACCACCGCAAAGCAGACCAGAAAAAATATCATCACCAGAAAACCGGCACGGGAGACCGTGCTTTCGGCGGCATGAGGAGAATGATGGGGTTCCATGGCGCAATCCGTAGCCTTCGGAGGCGTGCGACGCAACGCAAAGTTGTACCGCCCGAATCATTACGATTCTCTGGAGGATATAAAAAAATGGGGGGATTATGCGGCGGGCGATCCCGCTCCTCCCGGAGCGGGCTACAGGCTGCTTCGCAGCCCTGCGCGGGA
>DYRR01000216.1 GCA_020718605.1 Chthoniobacter flavus
CTGGGCCGCCGCTTTACGAATCCCAAAAGGCAGCCCCGCGCGCTGGCGGTCCCGAACCGCGCCAAGCAGAACCATGCGGTATTGCTCGACGATCCCCACGAAGTTCGACGCCACCCGAAGGCGCACCATTTCCAACTCGCGCGCTTTGCGGGGAAGAACGGTTCGAAGCTGTTTGTCCTCCCATGTTGTCAACGCGGTCTGGAGCGACACAATATCCGCGCCCGGGAGCGTGTGGGTCGAGGAATGGACCCGCACATGAATTTGAAGCGCTTCCTTGAGCTTTGCCCCGCTGTCCGCCGCGCTCCATGCTTTATTGATGTCGCGCCCGGTGAGATACACCGTTTGGAGCGCCCACCATTTTTCGACATCCAGCGGGGTTTGAAAGCGCTGATTGAAGGCGGAGAAAAACGCGAGCTGCCAGTTCTCGTGCAGCGGGAGCCTGCTGATCATGGACCGCATGCATGCCTTCCCGTCGGGCAGCGCCAGAAGCCCCGCGACGAAGAGATGCGCGCTCGACACATATTGATCATGGGAATAGCCCGCCGTCGCCCCGGACACAGGCCAGCTCAGCTCCTCAAAGGTCAGGGCGCGAGTGCGTCGCACCACATCATGCGAGGCCCGGAAGGGACTGTTTTTGACCTGCGAAATGTGCATGGGCGAGATTGCCACATTGCCCTTGCCGCTTTCGGGCGGCGAGAGGATCACCTCGGCCTCGCGCGAGGAGAGAATGTTGCGGGTGAGGCCCTCGATCAGCCAAGTCGGCGGCTCGGTCCCGGGCGCGGCCGGAGTGCGATTGGCCATTTCGATCAGCAGCGCCTGGACAATGCCGCGAACGTACAGGACGCGGTCCACTGGCGTCGGCAGTTCGACGCGATATTGCCATTTGTTCTGGAAGCGCTCCGAGGAAACGGCAATCCCCGGGTCATTCCGCAGGGCGGGACGGAGGTACAAAAGAATTTTCCCCTGCCATGCGGGCTCGGCGCCGAGTTCCCGCAGGAGACATTGCTTGATCCGCTCGCACGAGACCGGCAGCAGCATGGGGTTCAACTCGACGAGGCCGCTGTTTGTGGGCACGGGAGAGTGAAACCCCGGCGAGAAGGACGCGCCGCCCACAATCACAAACTGACCCGAGACGCTTCGGGGCGCTATCGGGGGCAACTGCGCGCGGGCGGTCCACAACGCCGGGCCGCTGAAGATCAGGAGCGGCAAAACAAGCCGCCAAGACAACAAGCCGCGGCGACCAACGTTTGCCGGACGTTTCATTCCTTTGCTTTCGGCGTCGCGGCGGGCTTGGAATCCGCCTTCGCCGGGGCGGGCTTGGAATCCGAAGAACCGGACGCGGTCGGACTGGAGCTGGAAGACGAGGAGTCTTTTTTGGCGGCTTCCTTGTACTTGTCGCTTCGGTAATCGGTTGTGTAGAACCCGGACCCTTTGAAGATGAGGCCAGCTCCGGCCCCAATCATGCGCTTCACCTTGCCCTTGCCCCAGGTCTTGCGCCCGCAAAGATCCTTCGGACAAACCGCAAGTGGCTTGTCCGCTATGGATTGGTATTTTTCAAACTCCTGTCCGCACTTTTCGCACGAATACTGATACGTCGGCATGCCCGCCATTGTAACAGACATGGGGGATGGCGAAGCAAGATAGAACCGGCGTTGGCTAGCGCGGGAGGGTCGGCGTCTTTTGCGAAAAAGTTGTCAATACTCGGGACTGACCCCCAAGGCGAGTTGCCTGACCTTTTCGATGGCCTGCGCCATTCCATCGAGGGTGGGTTGGGAGAGGCTCTCGCCAATCCCCATATCGAGGGCGGGGATGGTAAGCCACCATGCCTCGGGAGCATGACCGAAAACATCGCGGGCGACCGCAAGCATGGTGCGGGGGTCCGCTGCATGGGCCATGATCTGCGAGGACTCGGCGGGAGCCAGTTCGCGAAGGACCGCGCCCGCCGACACCGGGGTGTCTATCGAGGCATCCACGAACACAACCCTTCGCGCGCGCGAAATGGGGTCCGCCAGCTCGGGAGCGAGAAGGTCCGCCGTGATGGCCTTAACCCCCGGCAGCGCCATGCCGGCAATGGCGTCGGATACGCGCGGCCCAACGCCGTCGTCGCCGCGTAAGGTGTTGCCATAACCGATGACCAGCAGGTCTGTGTCCATGGGGCTAGCGTGGCAAAAAGCGGCGCGAAATGGAAGGGCGAACCGGCATCCTCCAGCGCCGTGTGCGCGATATATGTGTGGAATCAGTTCCCATTCAAATCATCAGCCCCGTGAGGGCGGCCTCTTCATGGAATATGCCGCTCCTGACGGAGCTTGGATTATTATGGAGGATGTGTTTCTACAAACATGCCGCCCCGCCGGGGCTGTGATGAGGGGAGGCAAGGGTGACGTATTCGGTGTGCGCGGAG
>DYRR01000082.1 GCA_020718605.1 Chthoniobacter flavus
TATATCAGCAGATAACGGCTGGTTTGTGACGAGGCCCCCCCCTCCCCCTCCGCCTGAAGCCACCATGCCTGAGGCCCCGATGCCCGAGACTCAGATGCCGCCTCTCACTCCACCCGTAGTGCCGCCCCAGCCAACACAACCCTCACAACCAATCCAACCGCCCCAGCCCTCGCGCGGCGGTGAGACGATGGTGAAATTGCAATATCCCAACGTGCCAGTGGACGTGATTCTCACCGTCTATGAGCATCTCACGGGCAAACAACTCATCCGCGACGCCAACCTCGCCGGCGTGAATCTGAGCATCTCCGCACCAAACGATCTTCCAAAATCCCAAGCCATCCGGCTCATCGAAGCTTCGCTGTTGCTCAACGGCTACGCCTTCGTCCCCGCCGGGGAGAACCAGGTCAAAATTCTCAATTCCAGCGCCAAAAGCCCCAGGTCCGAGGGCGTCACCCTGCACGCGACCGCCTCTACGCTTCCCGAGGGCGAGACGGTTGCGAGCTATTTCATGCAGCTCACCAACATCACGCCCGATGAAGCCCTGCCGGTGTTTTCCGCCCACGCGCAACTCCATCCCTACGGCAGCATCGTCCCGGTTCAGAACGCCCGCGCCCTGCTCATCACGGAAAACTCCGCGCTCATCCGCCAGTTCATCACCCTGCGCGAACTCATCGACGTGCCACCCGCTCAGGTGATTACCGAGTTTGTCCAGCTCCGCCGCGCCAACGCCGAACGCGTCGCCGAAGCGATCAATAAAATCCTGGAAGTCCGCCGGGGCACGAACCAGACCAAACAATCCGGCGTGCCCAACATCCCGCCGCCCATCCCCGGCACACCCAGCGGACAGCAGGCCGCCTCCAATGTCGCGCCGTCCAGTCTCGCACTGGGCGACGACCAGGTGCTGGCCGATACCCGCACCAACCGTATCATTCTCATGACCCGCCCGCTCAACCTTCCCTATCTGGTCTCTCTCGTGACCCGTTTTGACGAGGCGGTGGAGGTCATGGATCCCTTCGAGCGTCCGCTCATGTTTGCCAACGCTTCGGAAATCCTGCCCGTGCTGGGCAACCTGCTTGCCGAGAGCGAGGAGGACAAAACCGATGTCACGGGCGGCAACCAGCAAGGGGGCAACCAGCAGGGCGGCAACCAGCGCAATACCAACAGGAATTCCAACACCAGATCCGGCGACAGTGGGGCCGGGTCCACCAAGGTCGATCTGCTGGACAATCCCGAGGACGACACCTCGCCCGAATCCATCACGATCGGCTCCACCACCCTCATCGCCGACAACCGCGCCAACTCAATCCTTGTGCTGGGCCCGCCCGAGAGCCGGGAGAAGGTCTCCACCCTCCTGGACAAACTCGACAAGCGCCCCATGCAGGTCTATCTCTCCACCGTCATCGGCCAACTCACTCTCGGGCGCGGCCAGGAGTTTGCCATCGATGTGCTGCAACAATATGTGCAGAACTCCGCCGAATCGGCCGGGATCGCCGGACTCCTGCGCACCCGCGCCGAAACCACCGAGACGACGCTCGACCCCACCACCCTTATTGATCCGACCAATTTCCCATTACTGGCCGGACTCAACCTCTACGGCACCATCGGCGACGATTTGAAGCTCTACGTGAAGGCCCTGGAGAGCAACAGCAAGTTCCGTGTTCTCTCCCGCCCCACGGTCTATACGATGAACAACAAAAAGGCCGTGATTCTCTCCGGCCAGAAGGTCGCGGTCCCCACCTCCACGCTCAGCAGCCTCGACGGCGGCACTGTCGTTGGCAACCAGACCAACACGGCCGTCACGTCCAACATCGAATATCAGGATGTGGTGCTGAAACTGGAGGTGATCCCGCTCATCAATTCCAACCGCGAGATCACCCTGCAGATCGCCCAGCAGAACGACTCCATCTCCGGCACCCAGGTCATCGCTGGCAACACGGTGCCCACAATCAGCACCCAGGAAATCACCACCACGGTCACTGTCCCAAACCGCGCCACGATCGTCCTCGGCGGACTCATCACCGAGACCATCGACCGCTCCATGTCCGGCGTTCCGTTCCTCTCGCGCATTCCCCTGCTCGGATACGCCTTCCGCTCCACCAAGGACAAAAAAGACCGCACTGAACTCATCGTGCTCATCCAGCCCAGCGTGGTGGATACGCCTTCGGAAATTCTTGCGGGCAGCTACGAGGAGCAAAGCCGCAGCCGCCTCGGCCAGACCATCCGCCGCACCGAGTTCTCCGGCCTCGATACTCCGCCGGTCCTTACCACGGAGGACCCCCTGGATCCCGAGCCCAAGCCGACTCCCAACAAGAAGCCCCACCGCACCGGCAAACCGGGCACGAATTAGGCTGAATCCCGGCTTGGATGCAGAGGATGCCGCCGCGGTTCGTGCCCGTCGGGGGCAACCCTTCAATCCGGCACAAACACGCCGCCGTACCCCGGTTCGTAGAGTCGCAGGCCGGTCAGTTCCGAGATGCGCCGGAAATGTGTGTCTATGGCAAAGAGGCGGTTGTTATCGTGCAACACAAGTGCGGCAACGACAACATCCAGCCACGGGACCGTGACACCCTTGTCGCGCAACTCCCAGGCCAGTGCTACCGCCCGATTCCAGTCCGACTCGTCGCAGCGGCGGTAGGGGATTACCGAAAAATACAGACCCAATCGTTCGCGCTCTTCAGGTCGGGCTCCACCGAGAACTTCCAGGCGCACCGGAGAACACCACTGGGCTTCGTAGGTGTCGAGGAGGGCTTCCACGGCAAGTTTGATTTCAATCCGGCCCCTGCGCCGGAGTGACTCGATCCAGACCGATGAATCCACAAGAACCATAGAACTCAGTCCCCGGGGAGGGGGGGCACGGGGTTCCCGGAATCGGATTGCTCTCTGCGGGGCATGACGGGGTCGGGATAGTCGAAGGCTCCTTCTCGGATCAATCTGCCGAACTCCCGAGCCTGCTTGCGTCGCACGAATTCAATGACGGCTTTGGCGATGGCGGGACTCTTGTTCTTCTCGCCCGTCAACACCATCACGTCACGCATGGTGTCGTCGTCGATATCCACACTGATTCTCATCACACTAGGATTTCATTGAATATGCATCATGTAAAGATGAAATCCGCATCAATTTGATTCAAATTCATAATCATATCGTGTGGCTCGTGTGCGCCCAGCATGGGTGCGTTGTAAATGAGGAGTAGGGAGTAGGTGTCAGTCCGCGCACTGCACATTTTTTGGTTATTCCCACCAGCAGGCGGAATGTCGGCTCCAGTCACCGCACATGAACTCGGTACCCTTTTCTCCTGTCAGGCAGGCCCATTTTTGCCGGATCTGTCCACACCTTTGGCGCGCTTGAATTGATCTGCCCGCAGGAGGTTCCAAAAAATTTCGTCCGAAAAATCCGCAGGATCGCCCAGGCGCACGATCACCGCGCGCATCGACGGAATAATATAGACGCGCTGCCCGGAGGATCCCAGCAGGGTCATCATATCCGGCGGGGCGGCGGATGACAGCGCGATGCGGGACCAGTCCACCTGCTCCGGGGGCAGGGAGAGCAGGGATTCGATGGGACGGATTTGGGCATCGGGCTTGGTGGCGTTCGCGTTGGACCAGACGCCGGCCCCGAAGATCGGGTTGGCGGACGAACCCCGCAGGGCATCTTGGAGGGATGCGCTCGGTATCACCGAAAACAGTCCGGCCCGGCCTCCGTCGAGATACAGTCGCCCCACCCGGAGCAGATCGGGTGCGCGAAGGTTCATGCCGGCGGCAATGTAGGGGGTGCCCGAACGATCCCGGCGCAGGACTGCTGGCGCGGCGCCCAGGCGCACAATGACAAACCGCTGGAGACTGCGTTCGGGTTCGGTCGCGGGGGCGCCTTCCGTCCGCCGGATCCATTCCCCCAGAATTTCGTAGTTGGCGGCGCCATACTCGAAAGCTTTGCCCGGCGCATGATGCAGCGGTTCCTTCAGGGCGGCGGTGCCGGCATGGAGGACGGTGCTCCGGTGCAGATGATTTCCGGACGCCAGGCCCGAGGTGTGATCGAGGAGTTGGCGCACCGTGATTTTTGATTTGCCGGCGACGGATTTCCATTCCCCGAAAACCTCGGAGGCGGGCGAGTCGATGTTCCGTCCCCGGCTGTCCGCGACGGCAAGCACCGCAAGCGCCCACAACGGTTTGGAAATGCTGCGGATGTGATGCATCGCCGGAGCATCCCCGCGATGTTCCTCCCGGAGAATCTGTCCGTCCTGCCACACGATGAGGGAAACCTGCTTCTGGGATCGGGAATAATCTGCGGCGCGGCGCACTTCCTCGGCGGAGAATCGCGGTTGCTGCGCGATGGAAAGGGGTGCGCGCCCGATCCCCAGCAACACCATTCCCGCCGCTAAAATACGAAAGAACATAGGGTCAGCGCTTCAGGAAAAACATCTGGTTGGAGTCCGCGTCATCCTGCCGGTACCCGGTTCCGAACGGCAAGGGTCGGGCGAGCGCGGCGCGCATGGCGGCGGCAAGATCCGGTTGGAAGTATTTCTCAAACGCCGGCATCGGCCGATAACCGCCGAAGAGGTGAATATCCCAGCCGGTCCGGTCGAATGCCGTGAAGGGAATACCGGAGTCGTCCTGGAGCACAAACCGGCTTTGTGTGAGCAAAAAATCCCGGGACATCGAAAACCCCGGGGAGTGCATGAGGTAGGAGGCGGCCTTGAGATAGCTCCCGGCGGGCCCGAACCGCGCACAGAAATCCAGAAACCGGCGGTCCTTGCGCAGCCCGGCATCGGAGAGATCGGTGCGGAAATAATAGACGGTCTGGAGCGGACTCGTTCCCCGGGCACGGAACAGGATGCGGACGCCCGTGGCCTGTGCGGGGTCACGGACCGCCACCGGATTGCCCGCGCTGTCCAGAGCGATCAACTGCCCGTCCATCACTTCCTGTCCGGTGCGGGCCAAAAAAAACATCAGCACTGGCGCCACGCCGTACACGCCGGCGAGTTTGAAATCCTCGCGCATTTCCTTTGTCTCGAAAAATCCCTTGTCGAGGATCGAGCGCAGGGCGAAGCGCAGGTTGCCGAGGGACTGATCCAGGATCGGGGGCGGCATGTCGGCAAGGGGCGGCATCTGGCCCGCGGGTTCGAGCCCGGCCAGCACGTAGTTTGTCGCGCCGGGGAATATGGTGGAAACCCAGAGCAGATCCGGCCCGCCAAATAAGTACAAAAGGGTTTCGGGCCGCTGGATGCGGGTGTGGATTTCCCCCAGAGCCCAGGTTCGGACTTGCGCGAGCCGCCCGGAATCCATGCGCCGCCACTGGGCGGAGACTTCCCCGGCATGCTGCTGCCAGGGGCCGGTGCGCGCAAGCGGTGCCAGGGCGGAATTCTCCGCCACGGGAATGCCCGCGAGAAACAGCGCCTGTTCGTCGGTGAATCCCGAAGGCGCGGCCACGGGCGCGGCATATTGTGCTCCCGCCGGGACGGCCAGCAGGGCCAGCAGGGTGAAAACAGCGAGCGGGCGGCAAAGGTTCATAAAAAGGCCACCCAAGCACTTCGGCGCACATTGCCCAAAGCGCAAGGAAAAAGATGGGTCCTATTCGACGGCAAGCAGGGCCAGCATTCTTCCGGTGCGGCCTTTTTCCACGCGGTAGGAATAGTAACGTTCCGTATCCGAGCCGGTGCAGGTGCCGGCATCGTTCACCCGCCGCACACCCGCCGCCGCAGCTTGTCGGCGGATGTCCGCCGCAAAATCCTGTTCGTAGAGGGGAGGGCGGATGCAGGGGGAAATGACCACCACGAGATCCTCCGGCACCGAGCCGAACCACCCGCCCATGCGGGCGATGGTCTTTGGAAGAATGCCAAGTTCCGTGCCTTTGCGGCCCGAGTGGGCCAGTGCGACGGCGCGACGGACCGGGTCGGCGATATAGACCGCCGCGCAATCCGCCACGTAAATGCCCAGGCACACCCCGGGATCGTCGGTGGCCAGCGCATCCGCCCCCGGAGCACAGTCCGGCAAAGACCCGCGATTCACGCGCACCACTTCCGCGCCATGCACCTGTTCCGCAATGAGAAATCGGCGGGATCCGCCCAGACCCAGTTCCGTCCGCAGCGCATCGTGCGGGGATTTCAGGCGCTCCAGCACCGTGTCGCGGTCCGCTTCGACGCATACTCCGGGAATGCGGGTCAGGAAGGCATGGCACACGCCGTCCAATGCCGTGAGCGGCGGGAAGAACTCCACGGGGGTCGCGGTCGGAACCATGATCCGGTCACGGAGCCGCAGGCGTCGTTTCTGCCGGCTTTTTTTTGGAGCCAATTTTCGACTTCTTGGGCGGCTTGCCGGCAAGGGGGTCGGCGAAGCGGGGATCGAAGTCGGCTGCGGACGCGGTGGCCCGATCCAGTTCGGCAAGGGCGGCGTTGTATTGATACCGTGCCTCGAGTTCCGTGGTCTGGGCGGTGGTGAGAGCAAACCGCGAGTTGAGCACATCGAGCTGGGTGCCCGCTCCGGCCGCAAACCGTTCCCGCGAGAGCCGGACGGCCTCCTCGGCTGTCGCCACATTTTTGACCTGGCTGTCGATGAGTTCCTCCGCTTCGCGCAGGCGGGAGAGCGCTTCGATGGCCTGTTGCTCGACCAGCCGGACCGAGTCCTCGTAGGTGATCCTGGCGGACTCAAGCAGCGCCCGGTTCTGCCTCACCTTGCCGTGGGTTTCCAGTCCGTCAA
The DNA here is from genome assembly GCA_020718605.1 of Chthoniobacter flavus. GTDB lineage: Bacteria > Verrucomicrobiota > Verrucomicrobiia > Chthoniobacterales > CAKUMP01 > DYRR01. The sequence continues at coordinate 6,693 of DYRR01000082.1, forward strand.
AGATATTCCAGCTCCCCTCGACGCCGAAAAACCAGCCATACAGTGCCACATCGATGTCCTCGGAAAAACTGTTGTTGCGCGCTTCGTAACCGCCGGTGAGATTGAGCCTGGGTTTGTAATTTGCCAGCGACACTTTGATTTTGTCGGTCTCGATGAGGATGTTCTGGCGCTGTGCCTTGAGCAGCGGGCGGCGTTCCTTGGCCAATCGAACCGCATCGGAAAGCGTCGTCTTGCGCTGAAGATAGGGGAGTCCGTCGGTCGGTTCGTAGGGATAGGAGATGCCGGACGAGAGATCGTAGTTGTCGCCCAGCGTGCGCATGAGTTTCACCTGGTTGATCCGATAATCGTTGCGGGCGCGGATGAGGTCTGGGATGGCGTTGGCCAGCGCAACTTCTGCGGTGAGCACGTTGTATTTTGGAACCGTGCCGGCTTCGAACCGGGCCGTGGTATCGTTCAATTCCTCCTGCAGGAGCTGCACGGAAACCTCCTGTACCTTGATGAGCGCCCGGTTCACAACGATGGTGTAATATTGCTGCTTGGTGGTGGCGATCACCTGCCCGATCGTCTCCTGGAGCTGGTAGATCGCCGCCTCCTCCGTCGCCCTGGCGATGCTCATGGTCGCGCGCACCTGACCGCCGGAATACAGGAGCTGTTTGCCCGCAATCGCGATGCGCCAGTTCTTTTCCTGGGAGAAGGATCTGTTGGCAATCAAGGCTCCGTCCTGCTGGTCGTATGTCGCCGCAGCCGTGGCGGTCGGCAGCGCTTGCGCGCGCACTTCAATGACCTGCCCCAGTGCCACTTCGATCTGCTGTCGGGCATTGAGGATGTCCGCGTTTTTCGCCAGGGCTGTCTGCACCGCCTCCTCCAGGCTCAACGGTCGGCGTCCGGTGAAGTCCGTATTGGTGGATTTCTCGGCGGAAGCGCTCACGGCGGCCACACAACAGGCTGCGAGCAGGCATCCCATCCATCGATTGGGTCTTGGGTGTTGGATCATAAAATCATTGGTTCTGGCAGAATTGTTGAATCTTGCGGTACACCTGCAACCAGGCCCGCTGCTCGGTCCCCGAGAGCTTGGTCATCATGGCCTGCATGCTTTCCATCATGTCCTGGCGGATTCCTGCCACCAGGGTCCGACCCTTGGCGGTGATGGAAACAATCACCCGGCGCCGGTCGGTTTTGTCATGTTCGCGCGTGATATATCCCAGCCCCGCGAGACGGTCCACAAGACCCGTGGCGGCGGCCGTCGTATGCCCCATCCGTCCCGCGATCTCCGTCATGGTGAGCGATTTCTGCTGGGTGAGATAGCCCAGAAGGAAAAACTGCGAAAAAGACACCTTCCCGCGGTGCAGTTCCTTCGACAGGCCGACCAGAAAACAGCGCTGAAGAAACATCAGAATATCCGCCAGTTCCCCGATCTCCTGGGTCTGGAGCGGGTCGGGGGAAAATTCGGTATTCATAGGAAGTTAATGGCATTGACTGTAAATATTGTTTGCATGTTGTCAAGTCGGCGGAACTTTTCCTTGCCCCGCTCTTTTCAAATCGTCTAGTTTCCCCCGATGCGCATTCTTGTCACAGGCGGGGCCGGGTTCATCGGCTCGCATTTGGTCGATAAACTCGTTGGGGACGGCCACTCGGTGTCTGTGCTGGATGATCTGAACGACTTTTATTCCCCGGAGTTGAAACGCCGCAATCTGGCGGGGGTCGCCTCCCGTATCACCCTGCACGAGAAAGATATCCGCGACCGGGATGCCGTTTCCACCATCGTGAGCGGAGGCGGGTTCGATCAGATTGTGCATTTGGCCGCACGGGCGGGGGTGCGGCCTTCGATCGTCCACCCGGCACTCTATCTGGAGACGAATATTGGCGGCACGTTCAATCTCCTCGAAGCGGCCTGTGCCGCCGGGGTCCCCCGGTTTGTGCTGGCTTCGAGTTCCTCGGTCTATGGGCTCTGCAAGGAAATCCCCTTCCGCGAGGACGTGTGCCTGCAATCCACGATCAGTCCCTACGCGACCACAAAACTGGCCTGCGAACAGCTTTGTTCCAACTATTCCCATCTGAAAGGTCTGCGGGTGGTGTGTCTGCGGTTTTTTACGGTCTATGGTCCCCGTCAGCGGCCGGATCTCGCCATCCACAAGTTCACCGAGCAGATTCTCGCCGGAAAACCCATCGACCAATATGGGGATGGCAGCACCCGGCGCGATTACACCTACGTGGATGACATCGTCCAGGGAGTGGTTTCCTCCCTGCACTACAACGGGCCGGCGTTCGATATTTTCAATCTGGGCGAATGCGAGACAACCACGCTCTCCCAATTGATCTCCGCGCTCGAAACCGCGCTGGGCCGCAAAGCGGAGATCCGCCGGATGCCCGAGCAGCCCGGGGATGTGCCGCTCACCTGCGCCGACATCTCCAAGGCCAAACGCCTGCTCGGCTACAATCCGCACACGCCGATCACCGAGGGGATTCCGAAATTTGTCCAGTGGTTCCTGCACGAGCGGGAGCGGGCCGGAGCGACCCGGGAATGAGCGCGCCGGATGCGGCCGACGGGCTCGGGGCCTTGTTGCGCGAGCTGGTTCGCATCCCGAGTGTGAATCCCGAGGGTGGGGAGGATCCCGGCATCTCGGGCGAGGCGCGCTGCGCGGCATTTCTCCGGGATCATCTGCAGAATCTCGGGGCGACCGCTTCGCTGGAGGAAGTGCGCCCGGGGCGGCCCAATGTGATCGGACGTTTCCCTTCCGATCGTCCCGGCAAACCCGTGCTGGTGCTCGCGCCGCACACCGACACGGTGAATGTCGCGGGAATGACCGTCGATCCGTTCGGCGGCGACATCGTGGATGGACGGCTGACAGGACGCGGCGCCTCCGACACCAAGGGTAGCATGGCCGCGATGCTGTGGGCATTGCGCGGGGTGGGGACGGAGCGTCTCGCGGCACTGCGTCACGAGATCTGGTTTGTGGGACTCATGGGCGAGGAGACCGGGCAGCACGGGGCCAAGGATTTCGTGGGGCGGCATCGCGTGGATTTTGCCATCGCCGGGGAGCCCACCGGATTGCGGACGGTTCACACACACAAAGGATCGTGCGGCCTGTTCCTGTCGGCCCGGGGAAGGGCGGCGCACAGTTCCCGGCCCGAACTGGGAATCAACGCCATCGAACCCGTGTTGGACGTGCTGGCGTGGCTGCGGCGGGAGGTGGCGCCGACTCTGGCCGTGCTGGCCGATCCGGTGCTGGGTGTGCCCACGATGTCCATCGCCCAGGTGAGCGGGGGCGCGCGGCTCAATATCGTGCCCGAAAACTGCGGGGCGGCGGTGGACTTCCGCACGGTGCCCGCACAGGCCGCTTCCGGATTTACTGAAAATCTGATCCGAAACATTCGCAGCCAGTTTCCCGATGTGGAGGTCCGTCTGTCGGAATCCCTCCCGCTCTTCACCGATCCCGCCCATCCGCTGGTGCGTTTGCTGGCGGAGACCGGCGATGGGCTGGCCGGGGCGCCCTGGTTTTGTGATGCGGCGGTGTTTGCGGCGGCGGGTGTTCCGGCGGTCGCCGCAGGCCCGGGGTCCGTCGCCCAGGCCCACACCAAGGACGAGTTTATCGGGCTTGCGGACCTGCGGGCGGGCGCGGATTTTTTCCGGGATTTCCTGTTGCGACTTGCCTGATACCACTTGCAAGGCGGTCAATCCCTGCTTTAATCTGGCCTGGCAACCAGCCAGGAAAGGAGGAGAAATCTATGAAATTTGCAAAACTTTTTGCACTCGTCGCCCTTGTGGTGGCCGCCGCAGGACTCAGCGCTTGCGCCAGCAAGAGCCAGCCCGCCCCGGTGAACACCTCGGCATCCGTCGGATATTCGAAGTGATCCTGACACGCGGTCCGGCAGGTTCTGCCGGTGCGCGTCCATGACTTCGAAAGCCGGGTCATCCCACACGGGTGGCCCGGCTTTTTCGGCTTCCGGGAGGGGAGAGTTGTTGCCGGACGACTCAAGCCGGAGAGATTCGTCAGTGGAAAAATGGATTTTTCTCAAAATGGGGTCAGTTCTTCCCTGTTGACATAAAAATGGGGTCAGTTCTTCCCTGTTGACATATGATCTCGATCCAGTCATTTTTCATGCATGCCAAGGAAATCGCGTGTTGAGTATGGCGGTGCTGTCTATCATGTCATGGACAGAGGGAACCGCTTGGAGAGGATTTTCCATGACGACCGCGATCGGGAGATGTTTTTGAAGACGCTTGGGGAGGTATGCGGGCGATGCGGCTGGTGGCCGAAACGGAAGGGCTGGAAAGCTATCGCTGGAGCAGTTTCCCCGCGCATATTGGTTCACCAATCAAGCGCCCGGCCTGGCTGAAAAGCGATTGAGTGCTCGCGGAGCGCGGGGAGGCGGACAGCGTGCCTGGGCGGAGGTCATTCCGGAAGGTGCTGGAGACTCGGGCCGCAGAAGAAAGAGGAGGCGCAGCCATCGAGGAAGGAATGTTGAAAATGCTGAGGCGGGGTTGGTACTTTGGATCGGAGAAGTTCCGCGAAGCACTGTTGGAGAAAATGAAAAGCCCGGAATCGTCGGTGCATGCCAACCAGGCGAGAGCGATCACAAAATACCATGATGAGCGGGAAGCGGAGAGGCTGCTCGCCATCGGACTCTCGCAGCTGGGCATTCATGCGGAGGATTTGCAGAAGTTGCCAAAAGGAAGCGCGGGAAAAATTGCAGTGGCTACGGTAATCAAACAACGCACAAGCGTAACAAATGCATGGCTCGCCCAACATCTGAACATGGGATCTGTCACTCGGGTGAGCTGGAATTGTAGGCACATTTTTTAGGATTGGCTTGAGTTGGGATTTTCGGGGCGATATTCTGCGCGGCATGGATGAGC
>DYRR01000217.1 GCA_020718605.1 Chthoniobacter flavus
CCCGGCAACGGCTCCAAACGCAAAGGACACGGCCTGCAAAATATGAAAAACCGGCTGACTGAAATCGGCGGCGGTTGCCGGATCGAATCCTCCCCGGGTCATGGCGCCGCCGTCACCCTCCATCTGCCTTTGTCCCCCAAATCAAAACCAGCCTTATGAGCAAGACGGACATCACCATCTCCATCGTGGACGACGATACGGAACTGCGCGAAAAGATCGCCGTCTTTATCGGCACCACACCCGGTTTTCACTGCATCAGCCAATACGAGAACGCCGACGAGGCGATCAGCCATCTTCCCAAGGACCGTCCGGATGTGATTTTGATGGACATCAATCTGGGCGGGTCCAGCGGCATTGATTGCGTGCGGAAACTCAAGCCGCTGCTCCCGGATTCGCAGTTCATCATGCTCACGGTGTTTGAGGACACTAAAAAAATCTTCCGGGCCGTCGCCGCCGGCGCCAGCGGCTACCTGCTCAAGCGGATGCCCCCGCAGGAGTTGATCCAGGCCATCACCGACGTGCATGGCGGCGGCTCGCCGATGTCCGCGCCCATCGCCCGAAGTGTGCTCCAGATGCTGCGCAATCTGCCCCAACCGGGCGAGTCAGCGGAAAATTTGACGGGTCGGCAGCGACAGGTTCTCGACGGACTCGCCGCCGGAAAAGCCTACAAACAGATCTCGGACGAAATGGGCATGAGCATCCACACCGTCCGCACCTACATCCGGCGCATCTACGAGAAATTGCACGTTCATTCCCGCACCGAGGCGGTTGCGAAATACCTGCGGCAGTAGCCCCGGCCACTCCATGAAAACCGCATCCGAAAGATACCACGTCCGGCTCGCGATTTTCGCCCTCATCGGAGTCCTGGCCTTGCTGCCGTCCGCCGTCCGGGCCGCCGAACCCCGGTGGCAGCCGAAGCCGGGACAACTGCTCACGCGTTGGGCGGCGGAAGTGAATCCGACGAATGCGCTTCCGGAGTATCCCCGTCCCCAAATGAGTCGCCCGCAGTGGCTGAACTTGAACGGGCTTTGGAATTACGCCATCACCTCAAACTCGGTCGCCCAACCGGCAGATTATGAAGGCGCCATTCTGGTGCCCTACCCGGTGGAATCCGCCCTGTCAGGCGTGAAGCGAAGCCTCCTTCCGCAGGAGACGCTCTGGTGTCGGCGACGCTTTGAAATTCCGCCCGCGTGGAAGGGATCGCGCCTCCTGCTGCATTTCGGAGCCGTGGACTGGGCGTCGAAAATTCAAGTGGATGGTCAAGCCGCCGGCCTTCACACAGGCGGCTACGATCCATTCACCTTCGACATCACTTCGCTGCTGAACACCAACTCCGAACACGAGTTGATCGTCGAAATCACCGACCCGACCGAGGGCAACCAGCCGCGCGGCAAGCAGTCGCTCAAGCCCGAGAACATTTTCTACACCGCCACCTCGGGAATCTGGCAGACGGTCTGGCTGGAACCGGTGCCGGAAACCGCCATCGCCAGACTGAAACTCACCCCTGATTTTTCGGCCCGGAGCCTTCGTGTGCAGGTTCAATTGAGCCGGCTGGCCGAAGGAGCCGAGGTCACGGCAGCGGCTTTCGCAGAGGGGCGCGAAGTGGCGCGCACGAGCGCCCCGGCAGGCTCCGAACTTCTGCTGGCCCTGCCAGAAATGCGCGTCTGGTCGCCGGACGATCCGTTTCTTTACGACTTGGAGGTAACCTTGAGCAAAGACGGACAAACGCGGGATCGCGTGTCCAGCTACTTCGGCATGAGGACAATTGCGCTCCAGAAGGACGAGCGGGGCTTCACCCGCATCGCCTTGAACAACCGGATTCTGTTTCAGCTCGGCGTGCTGGATCAGGGATTCTGGCCGGATGGAATCCACACCGCGCCCACGGATGAAGCCCTCGCCTCGGATCTCCGCTTCCTGAAGGAGGCCGGCTACAACCTGGTCCGCAAGCACGTCAAAGTGGAGCCGGACCGCTGGTATTATTGGTGCGACAAACTGGGCCTGCTGGTGTGGCAGGACATGCCCAGCGGCGACAACAACACGCCGCAAAGCCGGCTCGAATTCGAGGCCGAACTCAAACGCATGGTCACGGGCCTCGGCAACCACCCCAGCATCGTCCAGTGGGTTTTGTTCAACGAGGGATGGGGACAGTATGACACCGTTCGTCTGACGCGCTGGATCAAGAGCATTGACCCGCTTCGCCTCGTGGACAACGCGGGCGGATGGGTGGATCATCAGGTCGGCGACGTCATTGACACCCACATCTATCCTGGGCCGGAGGCGCCCGCGCCGGAGAAGCATCGGGCGTCGGTGATCGGCGAATTTGGCGGGCAGGGCCTG